>JASGGJ010000019.1:0-31729 GCA_047605085.1 Protaetiibacter sp. | reverse complement strand
CGGCCGATGCCCGGGACGCCGCCGACTTCCGTCGCTGGAGCTTCGACGTCTGACGGGCGCGCCGGCAGGCGTAGCTGCGTGTCGGTTCCGGTGCGGTGCCGCGCGGGCGCGCGCGTTCAGCGAGCGAGCCCGGCGCCCGGTGCCTGCGACACGCGGCCGACCAGCGCCGTGTCGAGACGCATCGTCGGGACCACGAGTCCATATCGGTCGAGCACACGACCAGGGAGCACGACGCGGCCTCCCGCATCCACAACGCGCGTTCCGCTCCCGGATCCGTGGCCCGCAGCAGTTCGACACGATAGTCCCGTCGCCCCAGGATGCGACGATCCAAGGCGTGTCGCAGCTCTCCGGCTCCTGGCCGACGAGATCCTCGCGCCCGGCCAGGCCGCCGAGCTCGTCGCGTACCGCGACAACCTGAACCCTGCCGCGATCGGCCGCGAGATCGCCGAGCTGCAAGCCGTGCCACTGAAACCGGCCAAGGACAAGACCGAACAGCTCTACCTCGCCACCTCCCTGCCCGACGTCCGCAAGGGCGTCCGGGTCAAGGCAGCCAGCTGGCCCCTCGCTTCGCGGGCGATTCTCCGTGAGGCATGGACGATCTTTCGCGGCCCTCTCTCCCAGGCGCGCCGCCCGCCCGATGCGATCGCAGTTGCGCCAGGGGCTGTTGTGCGACACACTGTTGGAAAGCGCTTACCCGTCGGGGCGGGCACCGAGGAAAGCGAGAATCGGACGGTGACGTCGCCGACCACGATCCGGAACGAGATGATCACCTGGACACTGTCCGGTTCCGCCGACGAGATCGAGGGCGACAGCGCGTGGAGCGTGCACGAGCTCGCCCCGGCCGGCGAAGGCCTCCTGCCGCACGAGATGGCCGCCTCGCAGCGGAAGTGCTGCGAGGTCGTGCTGCGCTGGGAGGATCGGGGATGAGCGCGGCCCGCGTGCTGCTGGTCGGCGCCCACGGCTTCGGCGCGGTCCACCTCGAACGTCTCGAGAGGCTGATCGAGACCGCCGAGCTGGTGGGCACGGTCGACCCGAAGGGGCCGCCGGAGACGGGGATCGGCAGCACGGTGCCGAACTGGCCGGAGCTGGAGGCGGCGCTCGCGGCGGGCGTCGAACCCGATGTGGTGATCGTCGCCACCCCGACCGGCAGCCACGCGGCCCTGGCCGAGCGGGCGCTGCGCCTCGGCGCCGACGTCTACCTGGAGAAGCCGCCGACGGCGACCCTTGCCCAGTACCACCGCCTGCTGGCGGTGCAGGAGGAGACCGGGGGCGCGGTGCAGATCGGCTTCCAGAGCCTCGGCTCCCTGGCCCTGCCCGCCCTCGCCGAGCTCGGTCCCGCCAGCTCCGTCTCGGCGGTCGGCCGGTGGATCCGGCCGCGGGCCTACTGGCACCGGGCCGCCTGGGCGGGCAGACGCGTGCTGGACGGCACGCCGATCACCGACGGAGTGGTCACCAACCCCCTCGCCCACGCGGTGGCGACCGCGCTGCGCATCGCCGGGGCACGCCGCGCGGAGGACGTCGCGCGGGTCGAGACCGAGCTCCTGCACGCCAACGACATCGAGGCGGACGACACCTCGACCGTGCGGGTCACCCTCGCGAACGGGCGGCGGATCGGCATCGCCCTGACCCTGTGCGCCGAGGAGTCGGCGGATCCGAGCATCGAGGTGCGCACGCCCGGAGCCGACGCACGCCTCTGGTACACCGAGGACGTCGTGGAGATCGGCGCGCAGCGGCGCAGCTACGGCCGCGACGACCTGTTCGTCGAGCTGCTCGCGCACCGATCTGGCGGCGCGGCGCTGTCCTCCTCGCTCGCCGATGCGGGGGCGTTCATGACGGTGCTCGAGGCCGTGCGCACCGCGCCCGACCCGCTGCCGGTCGACCCGGTCTTCGTGCGGACGGTGGGTGAGGGCGAGGATTCGCACCCGGTGCCGGAACGGATCGACTGGTGGGTGCAGCGCGCGGCGGAGTCGGCGGCCCGATTCGGGGAGCTGCGGGTGCCGTGGGCGCCGCCCGCGCCGGACGGCTCCACTGTGCCGGTGACGATCCCCGTCGGTGGAGAGGAACGGGAGGTGGCCGTGCGCGACGACGGCTCGACCGTGACCCGCACCTCCAGTCCGCGGCCCTTCCTGCATCCGCTGCGCACGCTCGCGGGCGTCACCGTGAGCGAGACGCACCCCTGGGACCACGACTGGCACCTCGGCCTCTCCTTCGGAGTGCAGCACGTGTCCGCCGCGGGGCGGCCCTCGGCGAACCTGTGGGGCGGGCGCACCTTCACCCGCGGTGGCGGATACCGCTGGCTCGAGGATCACGGCCGCATCGTGACCGAGGAGCTCGCGCCGGCGCCCGGCGGGTACCGTTCCCTCGCCCGTTGGGAGGACGCCGACGGCCGCGTGCTGCTGCGCGAGGAGCTCGAGTTCCTGGCCTCCGCATCCGCGGAGTCGGCGTGGACGTTCTCGCTGCGCTGGCTGCTGCGCGAGGGCGAGGAGGGGCCGGTGCGGCTCGGCAGCCCCGGCACCCGCGGCCGTGCGAACGCCGGCTACGGCGGGCTGAGCTGGCGGCTGCCGCGGCCGGTGCGTGCGGGCGTGCGCACGCCCGACGCCGAGGGCGAGCAGGCCGTGCACGGGCGGAGAGCCGCGTGGGTCTCGTTCGCGGGCGAGTTCCCCGGAGGGGAGGCGACGCTCGCCCTGGCGGCGGGGGATGCGGCGACCGCCGCCGATCCGTGGTTCGTCCGGCTCGCCGACTACCCATCGATCGGCTCGGCGGTCGCCTTCGCCGAGGAGGTCGTGGTGACGGAGGACACTCCGCTGGAGCGGTCGTTCACCGGACTGGTCGCCGACGGGATCCTTCCCGCGGAGGAGATCGCCCGGCTGCTGTCCGGACGCTGACGGGCTCGGGCGCTGCCGGATCGCCGCAACGACGTCCTCTGTCCTGCCCGCCTGACCCGCCTGCCCCGTCCGTCGGGGAGACCGCGGCGGGCGCCGAGATCGCCTCGATCGACTTCTCCTGGATGCTGGACACCGCGCACGGCGCCGACTACTTCCGCCGCTGGCATCGCCGCAAAGAGCACTCGGGCGGCCTGCTGGTGCACAGCTCCGGCCACTGCTTCGAGCTCGACCTGCGCGATGACCCCCGGCTGCGCGACCTCGACGGATTCGGCCCCGGCATCACGATCGAGGACAGCCTGGCCCTCGTGGTCGAGTACGCTGGCGGTCCCGTGCTCAACTACTCGCTCAACGCCCGCTCCCCCTGGGAGGGATACCGCGTCGCGGTCGACGGCACCGCCGGCCGCGCCGAGCTCGAGGACCCCAGTCCCGTCTCGATCTCCGCGGGGCGGCTGACCGAGAACCCGCATGCTGGAATCGGCATGCGCTTCCGCTGAGAGTCGAAAGGACCCCCGTGACCACTTCCCCCGAGCAGCTCGACACCCTGGTGCGCACCGCCCAGGCCGCCTATCCGGCCTGGCGCGATGCGGATGCCACCACCCGCGCGCTCTGGCTGCGTGCCGCGGCCGACGCCCTCGACGCGCACCTCGAGGAACTCATCGGCATCGCCGATCGCGAGACGCGTCTCGGAGCCGTCCGCCTTCGTGGCGAGGTGGCGCGAACCACCGGTCAGCTGCGCCTGTTCGCCGGCGTCGTCGAGGAGGGCTCCTTCCTGGAGTTGAGCGTGGACGACGCCGTCCCCGGTGCGACCCCGCCGACCCCGGACCTGCGCCGGATGCTCGTGCCACTGGGGGTCGTCGCGGTGTTCGCCGCCTCGAACTTCCCGTTCGCGTTCTCGGTCGCCGGGGGAGACACCGCATCCGCCCTGGCCGCGGGCAACCCGGTCGTGGTCAAGGCCCACTCCGGCCATCCCGAGCTCTCGCGGCGCACCGTCGAGCTCGTCGCGACGGCGCTCACGGCGGCGGGGGCGCCGGAGGGTTCGCTCGCCCTCGTGGAGGGGCGCGAGGCGGGCAACGCGCTCGTGCAGCATCCGCTCGTGCGGGCGGCCGGCTTCACCGGCTCGATCCCCGGCGGCCGCGCCCTGTTCGACCTGGCCGCCGCCCGCCCGGAGCCGATCCCGTTCTACGGCGAGCTGGGGAGTCTCAACCCGGTCGTCGTGACCCCCGCGGCCGCGGCGCGGCGGGCAACCGCCCTCGCGGCGGGGCTGGTGGGGTCGTTCACGCTCGGCTCCGGGCAGTACTGCACCAAGCCCGGACTGGTCTTCGTGCCAGAGGGCGCGGGGCTGGAGGGGGAGGTCGCCGCCGCCGTGCGCGGCGCGCAGGCCGGCCCGCTGCTGACCGAGCGGATCACGGCGGCGTTCCCGGACGGCGTCGAGGCGCTGCGCGCCGACCCCTCGGTCACGGTCGTCGCCGAGGGCTCCGCCACGCCGGAGGGAGTCACTCCCATCGTCCTGGCCACGGATGCCGCCGCCGTCGCCGCGCGAGCCGAGATCCTCCTGGAGGAGGTGTTCGGCCCGGTCACGGTGCTCGTGCGCTACCGCGACGAGACCGAGTTGCACACGGCCCTTCGCGCCGTGCCCGGCAGCCTGACCGCGACGGTGCACGCCGAGGAGACCGACGAGATCGACGGCACGCTCGCGGTGCTGCGGGAACTGGCCGGCCGCATCCTGTTCGCGGGCTGGCCGACCGGAGTCGTGGTCACCTGGTCGCAGCACCACGGCGGTCCGTACCCGGCGACGACCTCGCTGCACACCTCCGTGGGAGCCACCGCGATCCGCCGCTTCCTGCGCCCCGTGGTCTTCCAGGACGCGCCGGCCCGCGCACTGCCCGCGCAGCTGCACGACGACGCCCTCGCGCGGCTGCCGCACCGCCGCAACGGCGTGCTGCGCGTGCCCCGCACCGCATGAGCCCTGGCCGCCATCCGGCCACGATCGTCGGTCGAACTCCTCGATCCGCCGCCCATCACCTTGATCCAGAACCGGTATCCACCCGTCTCCGGGGAGCGCCTCCGGTGTCGAGCCGCTCCTCGCCCGGCCGGAAGCCGGGTTCCGTCATCCGTCGGCCCGGGCGATGCGCAGCGTCACGATCTTGAACGGACGCATCGACACCACGGCACCGTCCGCATCGGCGACGATCGCGCTCTGCGCGACGGGACGCTCGATGAGGTCGACCTGGATGATCGACGCGAACGCGAACCCGGGGGTGACGCGCGCGGTCGCCCGCCCGCCCAGCGACTCGTAGAGGCGCACGATCACGTCGCCGCTGCCGTCGTCGGCGAGTTTGACGGCCTCGACCACGACGGCGGGATCGCTCACCGTCACGAGGGGGGACACCGGCCCGGCACCGAGGATCGTGCGCTGCGGCAGGTTGAGCCGGTAACCCTCGAGCACGGCCTCGGCCACGCCGGACGCGGGGCGCACGGTCGTCTCGAGCACGTGCCGTCCCTGATCGGATTCCGGGTCGGGGAACGTCGGCGCCCGCAGTAGCGACTGGCGGACCACGGTGGTCGTGCCCCCGTCGGGGCGCGAGGTGCGGGAGGCGTCGTATCCGTACATCGACGAGTTCGCGATCGCGACACCGTACCCGGGCTCACCGACGAGGACCCAGCGCTGGGTCGCCGTCTCGAAGCGCGCGGAGTCCCAGCTCGTGTTCTGGTGGGTGGGGCGGCGCACATGGCCGTAGTGGGTCTCGGCGACCGATTCCGCCGCATGCACGTCGAGCTCGAAGGCGAGCTTGAGCAGCTTGCGGCGCTCGTGCCAGTCGACGTCGCTCGTGATGCGCAGCGACGCCTCGCCGTCGGCGACGCGGATGGTCTGCTCGATGCGGGAATCCCCGAAGCGGCGCACCACGACGACGCCGGCGGTGCCCGCACCGTCGAACGCGGTGATGCTCTCGACCTGGTCGAGGTCACGCACCGTGGAGCGGTAGAAATAGTCGACGTCCCAGGCATCCCAGCGATTGGGGCGATCATGGTGCAGCTGCAGCACGTTGCCCCGGCCGCCGGGGGCGATCGCCTCGCGGCCGGTCGCGCCGTCACGGAGGGACACCAGGTGGCCCGTGCCCGAGATGATCGCGGTGATCTGTGCATTGGCGAGCACCCAGGAGCCGCCGTCCTCTCGGACGCTCGAGGCGCCCGCACCCTCACCGGGCGACGCCACTCCGATACCGAGCGCGGGCACCCCATCCCACGCGTTCGGCGTGGCATTGGCCACGAGTGCCGTGCCGCCCACGCCCGCGAGTGCGCTCAGGGTTTCGCCGATGAGCGCCTCGAGCTCCGCCTCGAGCTCGAGGTAGGCCTGCGCCGCCTCGCGGTGCACCCAGGTGATCGAGCTGCCGGGCAGGATGTCGTGGAACTGGTTGAGCAGCACCCGCTGCCACATGCTGCGCAGCTGCTGCGCCGGGTACTCGCGGCCCAGGCGCACGGTTGCCGTCGCGGCCCACAGTTCGGCTTCGCGCAAGAGGTGCTCGCTCCGCCGGTTTCCGCGTTTGAGCGGCTGCTGGGTCGTGTAGGTGCCGCGGTGCAGCTCGAGATACAGTTCGCCGCTCCAGACGGGCAGACGGGCACGATCGGCATAGTCCCTTTCGACCTCGGCGAAGAAGTCGGCGGGGGTGCCGAGCTGCACGCGGGGCGATCCTTCGAGGTCGCGGGTGCGTTCGGCGGCGGCGAGCATCTCGCGCGTCGGCCCGCCGCCGCCGTCGCCGAAGCCGAACGGCACGAGTGAGACGCCCGAGTCGGCGTGCTCGGCGTGCGTGCGCTCGGCGTGCGCGAGATCGGATGCCGAGAGCTCGCCGACGTAGGTATCGGCTGGCGGAAAGTGCGTGAGAACCCGCGAGCCGTCGATGCCCTCCCAGGCGAAGGTGTGGTGCGGCATCACGTTCGTCTGGTTCCACGAGATCTTCTGTGTGAGGAACCAGTCGTTGCCTGCGTCGCGGATGATCTGCGGCAGCCCTGCGGAGTACCCGAAGGTGTCCGGCACCCACGCCTCGCGGGTTTCCACGCCGAACTCCTCGAGGAAGAACCGCTTGCCCTCGAGGAACTGGCGCGTGATCGACTCGCCGCCCGGCAGGTTCATGTCGGGCTCGACCCACATGCCGCCGGCCGGCACGAACTGGCCGGCTGCGACCTTCTCCGCGATGCGGGCGAACAGCTCGGGGTAGTGCTCCTTCATCCACTTCAGCTGCTGGGCGGATGAGCACGCGAACCGGAACCCGGGGTCCTGGTCCATGAGCACGATCATGCTCGAGAAGGTGCGGGCGCATTTGCGGATGGTCTCGCGCACGGGCCAGAGCCATGCGGAGTCGATGTGAGCGTGACCGGTGGCGACGATGCGGTGCGCCGAGGCGTGCGCGGGACTCGCGAGAATCGGTCGGAGCACCTCCCGGGCGGCCTCGGCGGATTCGCCGACCCGGTCGGGATCGATCGCGTCGAACGCCCGCATGAGTCCGGCGCGAACCTGGTGGCGACGCGGTGCGTCGCGTGGCAGCTCGTGCATGAGTCCCGCGAGGACGCGCGCGTCTTGCAGCAACTCCCACACGACCGTGTCGAGCAGTGCGATGTCGAAGGCCTTCGCCTCGTAGAGCGGCTCGCCGTCGAGGTCGAGCCCGCCGGGATGCTGGGGGACGGCGAAGTCCCAGCTCGTGACGACGTCGGGGTTGGCCGCCGCCTCGATCAGCAGCTCGACCTCGTCGCCCGGGCGCGCGTCGAGCGGAACGTGCGGCCCGCGCGGTGCGACGCCCTTGAGGATCGTGCCGTCGGCCGCATAGGCCATGCCCTCGCATTGGAACCCCGGGCGCTCCTGCGTGAATCCGAGGTCGATGACGGCTTCGATGCGCGCTCGACGGTCCCGGTAGGCGGCGTCCTCCGCCCATCCGGCCGGCACGTCACCCCGGAGCCGGAACCACGTGGTGTCCCAGGCCTTGCCCCACCGCAGCGGGACCGTGACGGGCACGTACTCCTGCCGCGCGGCGACGGCGAACGGCACGGGTTCACCGGCGACTCGCCACTGCGTCGTGGCGAATGCCGACCGGGCGCGGTAGACGGCGGGCTCGATCACCTGCGCGATGAAGCGTGCGATTCGATCTTCGTCGATCCGAGAGTTGTCGTGCATCTCTCCCCTTGCTTTGCCAGATGCATTAAATCTAAATGGTAGATTATTTACGGGTCGCGCGCCTCCGGGTCACCGTCGCAATGGTCTACTGTTCTTCCGGGAGGTCACGCGACTGATGAATCCCCCACGACGGTCGGTTGCGCAACGTGCGCGAGGCGGCGTCAACCTCCCCGCGATCGGCGACTACAACGAACGACTCGTGCTCGACGTCATCCGCCGCGCGTCGGACCCGACGACCCGGGTCGAGATCATCGAGCTCACGGGGCTGTCGCCGCAGACCGTCTCGAACATCACGCGGACCCTGATCGGCAAGGGCACCATCCGTGAAGGCGAGAAGCAGCGTCACGGCGGCCAGGGCAAGCCCCGCACGACCCTGGAGCTCGAGAGCCGCTCCGGCTACGCGATCGGCGTGCATGTCGACCCCGTGCAGATCACCTACACGCTCGTCGACCTCGTGGGCGTGCCCCTGCTCGTGCGCAGCGAGGCGACCGCCGAGATCGACGACCCGCTCGCGACCGTCGACCGGATCGAGGCGCAGACGCGCGAACTCGTGAACGACGCGGGCATCGAGTGGAGCCGCGTACTCGGCGTCGGCATCGCGACCCCCGGGCCGATCGACGCGGTCGCGGGTACTGTGCTCGACCCGCCGTTCCTGCCGCGCTGGCGCAACGTACCGCTCACCTCCGAGCTCACCGCGCGACTCGGCATGCCTGTGCTGCTCGACAAGGACGTCGTCGCGTGCGCGCTCGCCGAGGCCTGGCGGGTGGGCGATTCGACGACGCAGAACCTCGCGTACATCTACGCGAGCACCGGGATCGGCATCGGCATGATCGCCGACGGCGGCGCGGTGCGCGGTGCGACCGGAAACGCCGGCGACATCGGCATGCTGTGGGTGGGCGGCCTGGACGGACGGCCGCCGCGGCCGTTCAGTTCCGCGCTGAGCCCGAGCGACATCTGCGAGCACGCCCAGCGGCGCGGCCTCCTGGGCGGCCGCGAGGTGCACACGCATCCGAGGATCGCCCGCGCCGCCCTGGCCGAGCTCGTCGAGCTCGCAGACGCCGGCGATCGCATCGCGCTCGATCTGCTGAAGGAGGCATCCGAGTACCTCGCGGCGGGCATCGCGACGATCGCCAACCTCCTCGACGTCGACGACATCTACCTCGGTGGATTCGTCGGCGACGTGCTCGCGCTGCGCTACCTCGAGGAGATCTGCGAGTTCGTGGATGTCTCGGCCGTCGCCAGCCACCTGGAACACCCCGTCACCGTGCGCACCTCGTCGCTCGGCGTGAACGCCGGGGCGATCGGCGCCGCGACGATCGTGCTCGACGACCGGCTGTCGCCACGGCCGTCGACCCTGAGCGTCGAGGTCCCGGCCACCTAGCGCGGCCGGTTCCACCTCAGGAGTCCCGCGCTGAGGTCCGCAGCTCAACGGTCGAAGCGGATGACGGCGGCCGACGCTTCATGGAATTTCAACGACAGGACGTTGCGATCCGGATCCGCTGCCCACGCTTGCAGGCAGCCGTCTGCGAGCACGAGGGAGGCACGCACGGTGCCGTCGAGTCCGAGCGAGCCGAGCGGGACATCGATGATCCCGGGCGTGCTGCCACGCCACCAGACGCTGAGGAGCACCGCCTCGTCCGAGACGAGGGCGAGAGCGATCTCGTCGTCGGTGCGCGCCGGCAACCCCAGTGGCCAGCGCGCGACGGAGACGGGCAGCAGCTGTCGCAGCTCGCGATAGGCGGCGACGGTCGCGGTGACCCGTTCGAGCTCTTCTGGGCTCATGCGGTCCAGGTGGCCGGAGAGCAGGAGTCGTCCGAGCATGCCGTTCGCGAACCAGCTCGTGCGTTCGCCCTCGGGCATCCCGGGCTGAGGGACGACCCAGTTCGATGCCTGCTCCGGCAGCATGAGCATGGGGGCCGAGGCGACGATGGGGGCCGAGCGGAACGCGTCGCACTGATCCGACGTCGACTGGGTCGCCGTGAGCGACAGCAGCGACCAGTCCGCGCGCATCGCGCCCGATGCGCAGTTCTCGACGATGAGGTCGGGGTGGCGTTCCACGAGCGCCGCGAGCCAGTCGCGGTGGGCGCGGGTGTACTCGAGCAGACCGTCGCCGACCGAGTGCGCCCCCGCATCCGTTCCCGCCCCGGGCGAGACGTTGTAGTCGAGCTTGACGTAGCCGAGTCCGTAGTCGTCGATCACGCGATCGAGGACGGCGTCGAGCCTGGCCCGCGCTGCCGGATGCCGCAGGTCGAGGAGATAGCGTCGGGCCTCGATGAGCCGCTCCCCACCGCGCAGGAAGTAGGCGTCGTCGGGAAGCTGGTCCGCCGCGACGCAGTCGATGCCCATCACCTCGGGCTCGAGCCAGAGCCCCGGGATCATCCCCCTGGCGCGGATCGCGTCGAACACGACCCGGAATCCGCGGGGGAATCGCACTCGCGACTCCTCCCACGCCCCCATCGTGTCCCCCCAGTCGGCGATGTCGGAGTACCAGCCCGCGTCGACGCAGAAGACCTCAGCGCCTGCGCGGGCCGCCGCGTCGATGAGCGAGAGGGTGCGCTGCTCATCCGGCGCGCCGAGCACGGTGTTCATGAAGTCGTTGTAGACCACCGGCAGGGTTCGGTCGGCGGGAGGCCACCGCCGGGTCGCCCGCCGGTAGGCGGTGAGGGCGTCGAGCGCCGGTTCGAGTCCGCCGTCGGCGAGCGCGATCGTGACGGGCACCAAGGTGAAGGCCTCGCCATGCTCGAGGCGGCGCGACCACTGGTGATCCTCGTCCGAAGGCCCCAGCATGCCGATGGAGTGCACCCCCGCGTCGAAGCCGAGCTCCCACGACCAGCCTCCGGCGTGCTCGATCTGCCAGAGCAGGGTCAGGCCGTCCGGCGACTGAACGGCACCCATGGGGCTGTGCGAGCTCGACGACCAGGTGCTCGTGGAACGCACCCGCAGGCTCGCCCGCTCCACTCCGGCTGCCTCGGCGACCGTCTGGGCGAACCATCGGTTCTCGCTCGACCAGCCGCTGTCGGCGCGGTGCACGACCGTTGCCTCCGGATCCCAGCCGGAGGCCGCGGCACTGAAGCTCGTGAGGGCCAGGAGCGTGATCGGCGCACCGCCGCCGTTGCGCACGGTCGCCGACGCCGTCAGCACCGGCACGCCGAGGAGCCCGAGGTAGTGGAGCTCGACCTCGAGGCCGGTCTGCTCGTCGAGCAGGGCGACGACGAGCTCGGGCCGCTCGCCCACCATGCCCTCGCGATGCCCGCGGTACACGAGCCGGGTGCCGAGCTCGGTTTCGAACATCCGCGGGCCGAAGGCCCGGCCGGCTCGGGTCGTGGCGATCTCGACGAGCGGTGCAGATCCCAGCCAGGCGGAATCTGCACCGCTCGCGGGCCGGATCGCGGCGAGGCGCGCGGTGCCCGCGACACCGATCTCGATGTCCACCTCCAGCCCGCCGGTGCCCCACGTGATGAGCGCGGGGGCGTCCGCCTCGGTGGGCGCCTCCGCACCCGTCGTGTCGAGCGTCAAGGTCCCCCGCAGACGGGCGAGATCAGGTAGACGCGGATCGGTTGCGCATCCGGATAGCTCGCCCACGGCTGATCCTGGTTTCCGGGAAGGCTCTCCCAGCGCAGCACGTAGCGACTGCCGTCCGGGAGCACGACGTCGTCCCGGTGCTGCACCGTGATGTTCGGGAAGGTCGACTCCGGCACGAGGAACGTTTCCGGGTAGATCGACGGAGTCGCTGCGGCGCCGAGCGGGGCGAACGTCGTGCCGTCGAGCACGAGCGACTCGAGGTCGTCGTTGCAGCGGTACTGGATCTCGATATCGCCGTTCGAGAGCGTGTTCACCGCGAGGAGATTGAACGGCAGGGTGAGCGACCCTCCGCCGAGCAGTTCGGCGCGCCCCGTCCAGTTCGTGACGACGGAGTTCTGCCACGAGGTGCCGTCGTGGCGCGCGAGGTACAGCTGCTGATTGTGGTCGTCGTCGTGATGCGAGTAGACCACCAGCGCGTTGCCGTCGGCGTCGAATCCGATGCGGGTCCACCCGTTGAGGAGCCCGTCGTTGATCGGGACGTCGGCGACGAGATCGCCGTCGCCCATCTGCAGGGGAAGGGTCAGCGGGGTGCCGTCGGCCTTCTCCCAATTGATGAGGTCGTCGCTGACCGCGTAGTACACGTCGTGGTTGGTCGCGGCATCCGCCGTCTCCCGCCAGGTCCAGACGAGGTGGAAGCGGCCGTCCGGGCCGACGACCGGGCCGACCGAGTACGCGTTGCGCACGCCCTCGCCGTCCAGCAGCGGCTCGCTCAGGAGACTCGACCAAGTCTGCGTGGTCGTGTCGTAGTGGTAGTAGTAGTCGGTGCCCGAGCCGCTGTAGCCCGTGCGATAGCTGAAGATCAGTTCGCCCGACGGCGTCGTGAAGAACTCCGGATAGGTCACGAGGGCCTCGGGGACGGGATCGACCATGGTCGAGTACCGGGTGAGGGAGGTGACGTCTCCCGCGACGGTCGTACGCCAGTAGTTGAGCGGGTCGTTGTGCATGTTCGCCGAGACGTGCAGCTGCCCGGCGCTGTCGACCTCGAGCGTGATGGAGTTGTGGCTGTCCCAGCCCACGGTCGTGTCGAGGACCTGCGAGGTCCACACGTCACTGCCCGTGTCGCGTGATGCGACCACGAGCTGACGATCCGCGTCGTAGTAGCCGATGTATTGCGTGGTTCCGACCGTCCGAATCGCCTGGGGCACCGGGTGACCCGACCATGAGGTGCCGACCTCGCTCACCTCCGCGACCTCGTACTCCGTGACGGGGAGGTCGTACGAACCGCCGGTCGGCGCGGTGCAGACGAGCTCGGGCACGGCCGTGATGGCGCCGGCCTCGCTCGTCGTGGTCGTCATCGAGAAGCCGGTGAACTGGACGTAGCCGCCGAGCGAGTAGAGGCCGGCGGAGCCGCCCTGGATCAGTGCGTCGTCCGGCACGATGACCCGCCGGGTCGCCTCGCCGGACGAGCTGCGCACGGTCGTCGCGAGACTCTGCCAGTCCTGGAGCCTGGCGACGGAGATCTCGACGGTGCCGCTCGCTGCAACGGCGACTCGGTTGGTCACCAGCAGGCGGATCGTCTGCCCTGTCGTCCCGTACTGGGTGACGAGCAGGGTCTGGAGATCCATCTCGGTCGTACCCCGCGGCACCGCACGGGTCAGGTAGAAGCGCGTCCCCCCGTCCGGATCCGGCTGAAGGTCGGTCACCACCCCGTTCCACGCGGGATAGCTTCCGCTGTCCTGATACTCGAGTCGGGCGGTGACGCGATAGGTCTCCTCGAGTGAGACATCCGCCGCGAGCACGCGATTCTCACCGGTGGCAGGAAGCCCCGGAGAGGTCACGATGCCCGAGCTCGGCAGTTGCCAGCTGCCGCCGAGCGCGGACCAGCCGTTGCCGATCACCGGGCCGGAGCGCGCGAAGTCGTCGACGAATGCGTCCTGCTCGCCGGAGGTGTCGATCTCGACCTTCCGGACGGAGATCGACCCGGCGAGCGAATAGATCCCGACTCCACCACCGGTCAGTTCCTGCCCGGTCGGCTTGACGATCGTCGACGGGTTCGATGCCGAGACACCGGTCGCGTCGGTGAGGGTGACACCGAGGTTGGGGCTGTTCTCGGGCGACACGATCTGCAGTTCGAGCGGGCCGGCGGCCTGGTCCGCCGACAGGGTCTTCGTGTACAGCACGGTGAGCGACTGGGTCGCGAGGCCGAACTGCGAGACTTGCAGCACCTGGAGTTTCGCCTCGGTACCGCTCGCACTCGGGACGACGCGGGCGAGGTAGAACTGGAGGCCTCCGGCGGGATCGTCCTGCACGTTGACGGCGAGCCCGTTCCAGTACGAGAAGGACCCGTAGCTCGTGATGTCGAAGACCATCTCGGTCGAATAGGAGCTTCCGAGCTCGAGGTCGGGCTTGACGACGAGCCGCTCCTTCACGGTGGTCTCGTCGCCGGGTGAGACGAGGCGGCCCGAATCGAGTTCCCACGACCCGCGATAGGGCATCCAGCCCTCGCCGAGCGAACCGCTCGAGGTCGTGAAGTCATCGGTGACCACGATGTCGGTGTCGGCGAAGATCGCCGCCCCGGCCGGGACGAGGGATGATCCCAGCAGGGCCGCGATGGCGACCCCACCCAGAAGCGTCGATCCCGCAACGCGCTTTCGTGACATTTCGCTCTCCATTGAGTCGATCGGCGACCATTTAATCTAAATGATAGATTAAACCCGTCGACGGCACAACCGATTCGCGCCGCCGCAACTCAGCCGTCGGCGCGCCCGGCCGTCGATTCGCGCGACAGGCCGTGCACCACGGCCACTGCGGCGAAGACGACCATGCCCGGAACCACCACGATGAGCGGCGGGTACATCCACACGACGACCGCGGCAAGCGCGACCGCGAGTGCGAGCAGGACGGGAACCCGAGGCCGCCCCATTGCGTCTCTGAGCCGTTGCAGGCTCGTCCCCGCGTCGGCGCCCTCCGTCCAGGTCGCCGCGAGCGCCAGCACGCCGACGGCCAGAGCTCCGAGGGCGACCCAGCTCACGACGGCCACGACACCTCCGCCCGGAATCGCCGTGAGCGGCATCGCGACGAGATTCATGACGAGCAGTCCTCCGAGCGCGGAGGCCGCGAGTGCCACCGGCCAGAGCGAGCGGACCGCCCGGAGGAAGAGCCCCGGCACGGACGCGACGCGCGCCGGATAGCCCGCCATGTCGCGGCGCACGAGGGTGCTGCCCACCGCGAGCGCGGGCACGAGAGTCACCACCGGCAGCGCGAGTACGAGCGTCACCAGCCCCCAGAACACCGCCTCCGCGAAGCGGATCCAGACCCCGCGCACGACCGCTAACCCTTCAGCCCCTGGGTGGCGACGCCGTCGACGATGTACCTCTGGAAGATCGCGAAGAAGATCACCACCGGCACGAGCGCCAGCACCGCCATCGCGATCTGGGCGCCGTAGTCGGACTGGCTCGTCTCGTCGATGTACTGCCGCAACGCGATCGGGAGCGGGTAGAGCGCCGGGCGCTTCAGATAGAGGAGGGGGCCGAGGAAGTCGTTCCAGGTCCAGATGAACGAGAAGATCGCGCTCGTCACGAGAGCCGGACGCAACAGGGGCAGCATGATCGAGCCGAAGATGCGCAGATGGCCGGCACCGTCCATGCGAGCGGCCTCATCGAGCTCCGTCGGCACCGTGCGGAGGAACTGCACCATCAGGAACACGAAGAACGCGTCCGCCGCGAGGAACTTGCCGATGAGCAGCGGCACGAAGGTGTTCACGAGCCCCAGCGCGTTGAACATGATGTATTGCGGGATGATCACGACGTGGAACGGCAGCAGCATCGTCGCGATCATGATGCCGAACCAGATCCTCCTCCCCGGGAATGAGATCCGCGTGAACGCGTAGGCCGTCACCGCGCTCGACAGCACGGTGCCGATCACCGAGGCGACCGCGAGGACGAAGGAGTTCTGCACGAACGTCCAGAACGAGACGCCGCCGATCCCGCTGAAGGCGCGCTCGTAGTTCGCCAGGGTCCACTCCGCCGGCCAGGGGTTGACCTGGGCGACGATCTGGTTGGAGGGCTTGAAGCTCGACAGCAGCATCCAGACCGAGGGGTAGGTGATGACGACCAGCACCACCACGACGCTCAGGTGCAGCACGACCATCCCGATCCGCCGCCGCCGACGGGTGGCGCGCACCTCGGGCCGGGGGGATGGGGCGGTGTCGATCACGGGCATCAGCGGCCTCCCGAGTAGTAGACCCAGCGCGACGAGGATCTGAACATGATCGCCGTGATGCCGCCGATGACCAGGACGAAGACCCACGCCATGGCGGAGGCATAGCCCATCTGGAAGTCCTGGAAGCCGCGGACGTAGAGGTAGAGCGTGTAGAACAGCGTCGAGCGCGCCGGGCCCCCCGTGCCGTTGGAGATGATGTACGCCGAGCCGAAGATCTGGAACGAGTTGATGATCTCGAGCAGCAGGTTGAAGAACAGCACCGGCGTGATCATCGGCAGCGTCACCCGGAAGAAGGTGCGGACTGGCCCGGCGCCGTCCAGCGCGGCGGCTTCGAGAAGCTCCGGCGGCACCTGCTTGATGCCGGCCAGGAAGATCACCATGGGCGCACCGAGCTGCCACACCGACAGCAGGACCAGCATGGGCAGGGTGCGGGAGGGGTCGCCGACCCAGCCGCCCGTGATGCCGATGAGACTGCCGGCCTGGTCGACGACGCCGCCCTCGATGAACATCGCCTTCCAGACGATCGCGATCGAAACGCTCGCCCCGACGAGCGAGGGAAGGTAGAAGGCCGAGCTGTAGAAGCTCCGCGTGCGGGTGACCCGGTTGAGCAGCACGGCGACGGCGAGCGCGGCCGCGAGCTTGAGCGGGGCCCCGACGAGCACGTAGAGCAGGGTGACGCGCCACGCCTGGTGGTAGTTGTCGTCGCCCAGCATGCGCTCGAAATTGTCGAGACCCACCCACTGCGGGGCGCGGAACAGGTTGTAGTCGGTGAAAGCGAGATAGGCCGAGGCGAGCATCGGGCCGGCGGTGAGCAGGAGGAAGCCGAGCAGCCAGGGGAGCAGGAAGGCGTACCCGGCGACGCCCTCCCCGACACGGCGCCGGGGAGGGCGTATCCGTTGGATCGTCATCGTATGCAGTATCCGGCTCGGATCAGCCGAGCGCGATATCCACCTCTGCGAACCACTCGCTCGCGAAGTCCTCACGCGTGATGTCGTTGTACATGAGGCGCTCGATGAGCTCGCTCCATTTGCTCTCGAGGGTCGAGTGGTGCGGCAGCACCGGAACCGGCGCGGTCGCGTACTCGGCGATGGACTCCTCGTAGGCGAGGATCGCCTTGACGGTGTCGTCGGCGCCGTCCAGCACCGCCTCGCGCTGCGCGTCGTACGCCGGAACGCCCTTCGAGGTGCCGAAGATCTCCCCGACCCGCGGATCCGTGAGCAGGAAGGAGATCAGCTTGGCCGCCTCGGCCGGGTGCTCGCTGTTCGCGCCGATCGAGAGGAACATCGCCGGCTTCGAGAAGTACAGCGGATCCGTGCCCTCGACGACCGGCAGCGGCTGCAGACTCAGCTGGGTGCTCTCCGTCTGCGCGGCGTAGGTCGCCAGGAAGTTGTCGTACTGGATCTGGAGCGCCGCTTCCTGCGCACCGAATCCGTCGAGCGGGGCGAGCGACGCGAGGCGGTCGATCGGGAACAGCTCGCCGCTGTCGCGAAGCTCATCGGGATACGCCAGCTCGAGCCACGCGACGACCTCGTCCTCTCCGAAGCCGAGCGAGCCATCGGACGCGACCGGGTCGATTCCCTGCTGCACGAGCCAGAGCAGGAACGACCAGATGTTGCCCGCGATGCTGCCGCCGCCGTATACCGGCTGGCCGGCGTCGGTGGTGATCCCCGCCGCACTGATCGACGTGAGGTACGTGTAGTAGTCCTCCCAGGTGTAGCCGAGTTCGGGCGAGGCGACACCCGCCTTCTCGACGAGGCCGAGGTTCGTGATGACCGAGAGCATGTTCGAGCCCGTCGGCAACGCGACAAGCGCATCGTTCGCTTCTCCCGAGGCGAGGAGCGCCGCGTCGAAGCCGGCCTCGTCGATCGTGCCGTCGTCGAGGTACGGCGTGAGATCGAGCAGCTGGCCGTTCGCGCTGTACTCGTCGAGGTACGAGAGGTCGGTCTGCAGCACGTCGGGCAGTGAGCCACTGGCCGCCTCGGCGGAGCGCGCCGTCCAGTAATCGGCGAAGCCGGCACTCTGGGTGGTGATCGTGACGTTGGGGTTCTCTTCGCGATAGATGTCGAGAGCCTCCTCGTACATCGCGGCGCGGTCGTCCGCACCCCACCACGCGAAGTTGAGCGTGACGTCCTCGTCCTCGGCTGGGGTCGCTGCGCACCCCGCCATCATCATCGCGGCGACTGCCCCCAGGGCGATCACGGGCATGGTTCTCTTGGTGTACACCTAGCCTCCTTGCTTGGTCTGCCGCACTGTGCCGTGCGCGAGAGCATTTTATCCAATAAATTTACAAAATGTAAAGCCGGGGGACACCACTCGGCGATGAGGCCGAAGACGGTCGCCCTCGCGCACGCCCGCGCGCGGCGCTAGCGTGGGCGCGATGCCCCCTCAGCCGCGCCGCCGTGAGATGGTCGCGGACGCGACCCTCGTGTCGCTCGCGGCCGTGCGCCAGGCGGTCAAGAATCTCGTGCTCGTGCGGGCGCTGCGCGATCAGGCCGACTTCGACGAGGAATGGTACGCGGATGCCGTGCGTCGCGAGTTCGAGGTGCTCGCCGTGCAGGCCGAGGCCGAGGCAGCGCGACTGGAGAAGGCGCGCGCGAAGGCCAGCGGCCGCCGCGGACGGGCCGTCACGGCCGACGACTATCACGCGGTCGACTCGCGCCGGCTGAAGCGCCGCATCCTGGTGCTCGGCGACCTCGCGATCCGGTTGCGCGGGCTGGCGGAGGACGAGGACGCCGTGGCGGCCGTCATCGACGAGGCCCGCATCCGTGCGCTCGACGAGATCACGCAGGCCGCAGCCGCCGTTCCGGGCCGGGGCCGGGCGAAGCCCGCGAAGGGCCACGTCCGCTCGCGCGCGCTGCAGGCGCTGCGCGAGGAGCTCAGCGACTACGCTGACGACTGAGCGGGCTCGGCCGGCTCGGCGGTCGCGGTGTCGACGGGCTCGGCTGCCGACTCGGCGAGCGCTGCCTCGGCAGGCGCGGTGACGGGCGCGGCAGGGGCCGCGAACAACCGCCGCGGATGCCCGGACGATCCCGCCATGAGCGGGCTCGGCTTCGCGAGCACCCGAGGCGGCTCTGGCGCGGCGACCGGCGCGGACTTGACGGCCTCCGCCTCGACCGGCCCGGTCGGTGCCGCCTGGGCCGTTGCCCCCTCGGCCGGGGTGGCCTCGAGCGCCTCGCGCACGATGCGACGCGGGTCGTAGCGGCGCGGGTCGAGCGCCTCCCAGTCGGCCCGGGTCATCCCGGCCTCTTCCTCCAGCCGGGTGCGGGAGGACTCCACGAAGCCGCGCAGCCCGCGGATGAGCCGGGCGGCGTGCTGGGTGACGAGCGGCAGCCGCTCGGGGCCGAGCAGGAACGCCGCGATGACCGCGACGACGACGAGCTTCTCGATCGACAGGCCGAACATCTCATCCCCCCTTCGGCGCGGACAGTTCTGCGGGCGCGGCCAGTTCGGCCGTGGAACCGGCGGCGGTCAGCGCCGCCCGCTTCGCGGCAGCCCGATCGTGCAACCAGGCCACCAGCAGTGCCGCGCCGAACAGCGCCGCCATCGGCACCGCGATGAGGAACATCGACAGCACATCGGCCGCGGGCGTCACGAGCGCGCTGAAGGCGACGATTCCGATGACGCTGTAGCGCCAGCTGCGGGCGAGCGTCCGCGCCGACAGGATGCCGAGCATGTTGAGCGCCACGAGGAACACCGGCAGCACGAAGGCCACCCCGGTGGCGAGCACGAGCTTCGTGACGAAGCTCACGTAGTCGGAGGCTTGCAGGAGCGTGCTGTCATCCGTCGAGGCGATGCCGGCCAGCACCACGACGACGTGCGGGAACACCAGCAGCCCCATCGCGCATCCGGCGAGGAACAGCGGAAGTGCCGCCGCGAGGAAGCCGAAGGTGTACTTCTTCTCGCGCCGGGTGAGGCCAGGTGCGAGATAGGCGAGCAGCTGCGCGAGCCACATGGGGCTCGACAGCACCACACCGGCCGCGATCGAGATCGTCAGCCGCAGGTCGAAGGCGCCCGTGACGCTGTCGTAGTTGAGGCTCGCGTTGCGCGACTCGGCGAGCTCCTCGATCGGCGCCCGTAGCACCTCGAGGATCGCGTCCGAGAGCAGGAAGCCGGCGATCGCCCCGACCAGGAGCGCGCCGGCCGACCAGGCCGCACGCCGACGCGCCTCACGCAGATGCTCGCCGAGGGGCATCCGGGGCGCCTCGGCGGCGGCCGTGGTCATGATCCCGCCCGCGACGACGCGGCTACCGCGTGCGTCTCGGTCTCCGCGGTCTCGGCTGCCCGGCCGGCGGCCGCGGCCGAGTCGGTCCCGGATGCGGACTGCTCCGCATCCGCCGGTCGTTCGACGACCTCATCCTTCAGGATGCGCACCGACTGCCCGACGCTGCGGGCGAGAGCCGGGAGCTTGGTCGCGCCGAACAGCAGCAGCACGACGGCCAGCACGATCAGGGCGTGCCACCCGGTCAGGTTCTGGAACATGGGATTCTCCTCTCAAGCGTTCTGTCAGTTGCCGGGCGCGCTGCCCTGGCCGCCGCCCGAGGGCTGCTGCCCGCCACCGCCGCCACCGCCGGTGCTGCCGCCGTCCGCGCCCCCGGTCGTGGGAGCGGTGGAGAGCGACGGTTCCGTCGTCGTGTCGATCGCGACCGCGAGCGAGCCGACGTAGCCGTTCGCGTCACCGGTGAAGGTGCCGAGCTCCAAGTCGGCGCCGTCACCGAAGACGTTGTCGTTCTCGATGCCGCCGATCTGAGCGAGGTTCTCGTTCGAGCCGGAGTACGCGTCGAGCGCGTACACGACCTCGAACACGTGCTCGGGGAGCGCCACCTGCGAGGTCGCGATCGCGTTGGACACATCGGTCGCGGACGCCGCATCCGGGTAGACCTCGAAGTGCATGTGCGGCCAGCGGCCCGAGTAGCACGCGGGGACGATCGTCTGGAAGGTCGCCTGCCCGTTCGCGTCGGTCACCTGGATGCCGCGCAGGTAGGTCTCGTCCTCGATGCCTTCCGAGTACATCGAGTATTCCCCCTGTGCGTTGCAGTGCCAGACGTAGACCGCGACGCCCTCGAACGGCGCGTTGTCGTTCACCATGTCGGTGACGGTGAAGGTGAAGGTCAGCGGGACCCCCTCTGCCGTCGCACCGCCGTCGAGGCTCGAGGTGATGTCGCTGCGGACGATCCCCGACTCCTCGAGCACGTTGATGCCGTTGGTCCCGTCGGCCGGATAGGGTCCGTTGGTCTCCTCGGGGATCTCCCCCTCCGCGACCGCGGTCGTGGTCGTGCCGCTGGTGGCGTCACCGGATGAGGTGCTCGAGCTCGATGTCGAGCTCGACGAGTCCCCTGAGTCGGCGGTCGTGCAGGCGGCGAGCGCGACCGCGCTCACGCCGAGCACTCCGACACCGAGCACGTTGCGGCGGGTGAGGAGGGTGCGCATGTCGAACGGCGCGCCCTGGTCGACCACTTCCTCGTCGGCTCGGTCCAGGAGGCGGCCCTCATAGGCCGGCCCCTCCGGGGTCTGAATGGGTTCCGGGATGCGGCTCATCGTCCTCTCCTCTCGTATCGGTGTTGAGGCAACGATGGCGGCGAGCGCTGAGCCGATTCTCGGCTGATGCTATGGCGAAGCTAGGAGATGCTTGGCACAAGCTGTGAGGCGAGGCGACTCGGGGGTGATGGCGGTGCCACAGCCGCCGGCTCTCGGCCGGCGGCCGAGCGCTCAGCGCTTCTTGGCGGCCTTCTGCAGCGACTTCTCGTCCACGGGAGCCCGGCCCGAGGCCGCGAGTTCGCGATAGTAGGCGCGCGCCTCGTCCTGCCGCTGCTGCTCGCCGCCCGAGGCGAGCGGGGCGCGCACGAGCTCTGGGGTGAGCCCGAACGCGGCGACCAGCTCGAGGGCGTGCTCGCGGATGCGGGGCAGCAGCCGGTCGTCGATGTACGCCGTGATCGCCTCCGCGCGCTGCGCCGACAGGCGCCCGTGCACGAGGTACCAGGCGGCGTCCTTCTCGATGAGGCCGAGGCCGAACAGGTCGCGCAGCCACGTGAGCACCTGCTTGGTGTCGCCATCCGGCACCCGGGCGAGCGCGCGCGTGAACGCCTCCCACTGCAGCAGCTCGCCGTGCGCGCGTGCCGTCTGGATGAGGTCGTTCTGGTGGCGGTTGAAGAGCGCAGCCGCGTCGACGGGGGAGAGCTTGGATGCGGGACGCAGCTTCGCGGCGAGCTCCGCGACCGCCGTGTGCACGCGGTCGGTCAGCAGCTGGCGCTGCGATGCCTCGTCGCGCACGAAGCCCACGGAGCGTGCCGTCGAGCCGAAGTCGGCGATCGCCTGGCCCAGCTGACGCAGCCCCGTGCGGTTGACCGCGGCGTCCCCCACCTGACCCGCGAGGTGCTGGGCGAGCGCCCCCGCATCCGCTCTCGCGAATCTGCGGGCGTAGTCGGTGAGCAGGCGCTTCGCGACGAGCTGCAGCAGCACGTTGTTGTCGCCCTCGAAGGTCGCGTAGATGTCGAGGTCGGCGCGCAGCTGGGTGAGGCGGTTCTCGGCCATGAAGCCGGCGCCGCCGCACGCCTCGCGCGCCTCCTGCAGGACGTCGAGCGCGCCCCAGGTCGAGAGCGGCTTCAGCGCCGCGGCGATCGTCTCGAGGTCCTCGCGGGAGGCGGGGGTGTCGTTCGTGCCGGAGAACACCTGGTCGAAGAGATCGAGGAACTCCTCGTGGGCGAACGACATCGCGTAGACCTGCGCGAGGCGGGGCAGCAGGCGGCGCTGGTGGCGCTGGTAGTCGAGCAGCACCTCCTCGTCGCTCGTGCCGCCGGTGAACTGGCGGCGCTGCGTGCCGTAGCTGATCGCGATGTGCAGGGCGAGCTTCGAGGCGAGCGTCGACGCCCCGTCGAGGGAGACGCGCCCCTGCACGAGCGTGCCGAGCATCGTGAAGAAGCGGCGGCCGGGGCTCTGGATGGGGGAGGTGTAGCTGCCGTCGGCGGCGACGTCGCCGTAGCGGTTCAGCAGGTTGGTGCGCGGGACGCGAACGTGATCGAAGGCGAGCTTGCCGTTGTCGATGCCGTTGAGGCCGCCCTTGAGGCCGTCGTCCTCGCTCGAGACGCCGGGCAGCAGCTCGCCTGAAGCGTCCCGGATCGGCACGTAGACGGCGTGCACCCCGTAGTTCACGCCCCCCACGATGAGTTGCGCGAACACGACCGCGGCGCGCCCGTGCAGCGCCGCGTTGCCGAGGAACTCCTTCCAGGCGGCGCGGAACGGGGTGTTGACGACCCACTCGTCCGTCTCGGGGTCGAGGGTCGCGGTCGTGGCGATGGAGGCGACATCCGAACCGTGCCCGATCTCGGTCATCGCGAAGGCGCCGGGGATCTTCAGGCTCAGCGCATCCGGCAGGAACCGCTCGTGGTGCTCCTCGGTTCCCAGGTGCTGGATCGCGGCCGCGAAGAGGCCCCACTGCACCCCCGACTTGATCTGCAGCGAGGGGTCGGCGAGCACGAGCTCCTCGAAGGCGGCGATGTGGGCGCCGTGGTCGTCGCGACCGCCGAAGCGCACCGGGAAGGCGCGGTGCACGGCGTCCTCCTCGACGAGGCGGTGCAGCTGGCCGAGCACCCGCTCGCGGTGCTCCGGATGGCTGAGCCCGCCCTGGAACCAGAACTCGGGACGCGAGGCGAGCGCGCGGGAGGCCTTCCGGTCCTCGGCCCAGCGGCCGAGCAGGTACTCGCCGAGCCAGTCGACGTCGACGGTGAGCGTGGCGGATGCGGTGGCGGCGTCGCGGGGCGTCGACACCTCCGCGGGCAGCGCGGCTGGCGACTCGTCTGGCAGCTCGGACTCGCGGATGCCTGGGCCGGATTCGGTGCGCGTCATGGCGGCCTCCTGGGGAGGGGAAGTGGGGTTGCTGCCACGCTAGGTCGGCACCGCGCGGGCGTCCAGCGCGTCGTCCGCCTGGCACGAACCGGAGGCATCCGCGCCGCCCGCGATTGTCGGGATGGCCCAAAGCGGCGTGCCTCAGCCCGTGGCACGGTTTCGGCCGGATGGCACCGTTTCGCCGGTGCCATCCGGCCGAAACCGTGCCACGGGCTAGAGCGCGGCGGCCGAGGCGGCGAAGGTGTCGCAGCTCTGCCATCCGCCGCTTCGCCCCGCGTTGAACCACTTCTGCCGCTGCTCGCTCGAGCCGTGCGTCCAGGTCTCCGGCGTCACCTGGCCCTGCGTCTGCTCCTGGATGTGGTCGTCGCCCACCGCGGACGCCGCACTCAGCGCATCCGCCCACTCCGCATCGCTGAGCGGGTCGAGGTAGGGCACCCCGTTCTCGTCCGTGGTCTGCTCCGCCGCGCCGAGCGCCGCTCCCGCGTAGCAGTCGGCCTGCAGCTCGAGCCGCACGCCGTCGGATGCGGGTCCCGTCTCGGAGGTGTCGAGGCCGTCCATCCGCCCCGTGATGTTCTGGATGTGGTGCCCCCACTCGTGCGCGACCACATACAGCTGGGCGGCGGGTCCGCCGCTCGAGCCGAATTGTTCCTTCAGCTCGTCGAAGAAAGCCGTGTCGAGATAGATGGTCTCGTCTGGCGGGCAGTAGAACGGGCCGACCGCGCTCGTGGCCCCACCGCATCCGGTGTCCGTCGAGTCGGTGAACAGCACGATCTGGGTGCTGCGGTAACCGCTCTCGAACTGGCCTGCCCAGTAGTCGTCGAGGTAGGCCGCAGCCCCGGCCATGCGGCAGTCGAGGTCGGTGTTGGCGTCCTCGCCCGTCTGGCACTGCTCGAGCGCCGAGTCCTCGCCGCTGCCGCTGCCGCCCTGCTCGAGCCCGCTCACGAGCGGCGACAGGTCGACGCCCGTGAACACGTTGACGAGCACCACGACCAGCCCCAGCACCCCGACCCCGCCACCGATCGCGATGCCGCCCTTCGTGCGGCGGCTGATCCGACCCTTGCTGATGTCCGAGCCCTCGTTGAACGTCATGCCTTGACCGTAGCGCCGGATCACGGCAACCGCGTCATCCTTCGCCCCGCGAGGGATCCGGCCCGAGACGGCCGATCCGGCACCCGGCTGATCGCGGAGGGCTCCGCATGCCTAGACTCGGGGCATGCTCCCCTTCCTCATCGTCGGCGGAATCGGACTGCTGCTCGTCGTCTTCTCGCTGATCTTCGACGAGATCCTCGACTTCCTCGACGGCGCGCTCTCCGGCACCGCCGTCGGCAGCGCGCTCGTCGTCTTCGGCGCCTCGGGCGCCATCGCCGTGTCGAACGGGCTGCCCGACTGGTCGGCGTACCTCATCTCGGCGGTCGTCGGCATTCTCGTGCTCGTCGGCGTGCAGCTGCTCATCCGCAGCCTCAAGCGCTCCGAGGACGGCGCCCCCAGCTCGCCCGTCGGGCTGTACGGGGTCACCCGGTCCACCGTCACCACGACCTCGGGCGAGGTGAGCCTCGACGGCCCGCACGAGATCGAGACGCGTCTCGCCTTCGCCGACGAGACCATCCCGCGCGACACCCGCATCCGCGTCGTCGAGACGCAGGGATCGCGAGTGCGCGTCGAGCGCGCCGTGCCCCTCGCCGACGTGCCGCCCGCATCCGACGTCTGATCCACCACCACCCGCCGCGCCCGCGGCGCTACCCACGAAAGGCACGCTCCCCGTGAACCTCGTCACCGAGAACGTCACCGTCTTCGCCGTCATCGCGCTCATCGTCGTCGTGCTGGCGATCTTCGCGTTCATCGCCGGCCGCATCAAGCGGGTTCCACCGAACTCCGCCATGGTCATCGTCGGTCGCGGAGCCGGCGGCAAGGTCGCCGAGCCGGATGCCGGACAGCGCGTCGTCATCGGCGGCCGCGTCTTCATCTGGCCGATCCTGCAGCAGGGCTTCCTCGTGTCGCTCGAGCAGCGCCAGATCGGCATCGCCGTCGAGGGCGTCGACAAGAACTTCATCAAGCTCGCCATCCAGGCCTCGGTGAACTTCAAGGTCTCCGGCACCGCCGAGGGCGTACGGCGGGCCGCCCAGCGCTTCCTCTCCCAGCAGAACTCGCTCACCCAGATCATCCAGCAGTCCCTCGAGGGCTCGCTGCGCTCCATCATCGGCAACATGCCGGTGCAGGAGATCATCTCCAACCGCAACGCCCTGTCCGAGGCCGTGGTCGAGGCGACCAAGCTCGACCTCGCCGAACAGGGCCTGCAGGTCGACCTGCTCAACATCTCCGACATCTCGACGCCCGGCACGAGCTACCTCGCCGACCTGGGCCGCGCCGAGGCCGCCCTCGCCCGCCAGAACGCGGAGGTCAAGGAGGCCGAGACGCAGCGCGCCGCCGAGTTCGCCCGTATCGAGGCGGCAGAGCAGATCGCCGAGCGGCAGAAGGCGCTGAGCCTCAAGCAGGCCGCCATCAAGGCCGAGACCGACCGAGCAAACGCCGAGGCGAACGCCGCCGGCCAGCTCGCGACCGCCGCGCAGGACAAGCTCGTGGCGGCCCAGCAGCGTGAGGCGCTCGCCGAGCAAGCGCGCGTCGAGCAGGAGCGCCTCGACATCTCGGTGCGCAAGCCCGCCGAAGCCGACGCCTACGCGACGGTGCAGGCGGCGAACGCCGAGCGCGATGCCGCGAACGCCGCGACCGAGGCCGACGCCTACAAGCGCACCAAGATCGCCGAGGCGAACAAGGTGGCCGCGGTGCAGGACGCCGAGGCGGCCGCGGAGGCGGTTCGCCTCGCCGGCAATGCCGAGCGCGACAAGCAGGTCGCCCTCGCCGCGGGTATCAGGGCCGAGGGCGAGGCGCGCGCCGCGGCCGTCGCCGCCGAGGGCCTCGCCGAGGCGCAGGCGATCGACGCCAAGGCCGAGGCGCTCAAGAAATACGGCGAGGCAGCCCTCGCGCAGGAGATCATCGGACGCCTGCCCGAGATCACGCGCGCGGTCGCCGAGCCCTTGGCCAAGATCGGAAACCTCACCGTGATCTCGAACGAGGGCGCATCCGCGATCACCCGCACGGTGACGGACGTGGCGAGCGAGGTCCCGGCGGTCGTCAAGAACCTCACCGGCCTCGACCTCTCGGCGTTGCTCGGCGGCGCCGCGGGCGCGGCGCTCGGCGGCCCGGATACGGTTGCCGCGGTGAAGAAGGCGGCGAGCCCGAAGACGAAGCCGGCCGCCGAGCCGACGGCTCCCGCCGTCTGACGCGATCCCGTTCGACGGCGCCGGTCCTGTGGGTCGGCGCCGTCGTCGTCCCACCTTCGCAACTCAGGAGTTGTCGGCCGCTTCGACTCGTCCACGCCTCATCCGCCCGAATCTCCTGAGTTGCGAACATGACCGTTTTCGCAACTCAGGAGAATGCACCCCATACGGGCGAAATCCCGCGAGTCGCACGGATTCTCCTGAGTTGCGAAATCGGCGGCCGGCCGAACGGGCGAGATCGCCTGGAGGGCACAGGCTAGTCGACGTCGAGAGGCGGGGCATCGGCGTCGGTGAGAGGCGGGGGGCCGTCGTCGGGTGCGGCGGGCGTGCGAACGGGCACGGGAGCGCGGACGGATGCGGCCTCCCTGTCGGGGGCCGATGCGGAGGCCGTTGCGGGCAGATCCTCACCCGCGACGAGCGCGAGCACCGCGGCGCCGTAGGCCTCGAGCTTCTTCTCCCCGACCCCGGAGACGGTGGCGAGCTCCTCGAGAGTCGCCGGCTCGGTGAGCGCGATGCCGCGCAGGGTCGCGTCGCCGAAGACGATGTAGGCCGGCACGCCCTGCTCGCGCGCGACCGCGGCCCGCCAGGCCCGCAGACGCTCGAAGAGCGGTTGCGCGGCCTCCGGCAGCTCCGCCCCCGCCGTCCGCTTGGCCTTCTTCACGGCCCGCTCGGGCTCGCGGCGCAGCGAGACCCGTCGGGAGCCGTCGAGCACGCCCGCAGACGCCTCGGTGATGACGAGCGTGCCGTACCCGTCGGTGTTGACCGCCAGCAGCCCCTGCGCGAGCAGCTGCCGCACGACCCCGCGCCACTCCTGCTCGCTCAGCTCGCCGCCGATGCCGTAGGTTCGCAGCTCGTCGTGCCGCTGCTGCCGCACGCGCTCCGTCTCGCGGCCCAGCAGGATGTCGATGAGGTGCCCGGCGCCGAACCGCTGACCGCGCTCGCGCTGCAGGCGCACGATCGTCGACAGCAGCTTCTGCGCCGGGACGGTGCCGTCCCATGCCTCGGGCGGGGCGAGGCAGGTGTCGCAGTTGCCGCACGGCGCGGACGCCTGCCCGAAGTAGTTCAGCAGCTGCACCCGGCGGCATTCGACCGTCTCGCAGAGGGCGAGCATGGCATCCAGGTGCTGGGATGCGCGGCGCTTGAACGCGGCATCGCCGTCCGACTCATGGATCATGCGGCGCTGCTGCACGACGTCCTGCAGCCCGTAGGCGAGCCACGCCGTCGAGGGCAGCCCGTCCCGGCCCGCGCGGCCGGTCTCCTGGTAGTAGCCCTCGACCGACTTCGGCAGGTCGAGGTGGGCCACGAAGCGCACGTCGGGCTTGTCGATGCCCATGCCGAACGCGATCGTCGCGACCATGACGATGCCGTCCTCGCGCAGGAACCGGGCCTGGTTGCGGGCGCGCACCGCCGCATCCAGCCCCGCGTGGTATGGCAGCGCGGGGATGCCCTCCGCGACGAGCGCCTCGGCGGTTTTCTCGACGGAGGCCCGAGAGAGGCAGTAGACGATGCCAGCATCGCCCGGATGCTCGGTGCGGATGAGCTGCAGCAGTTGCGCGAGCGGCGCATTCTTGGGCTCGATGCGGTACTGGATGTTGGGGCGGTCGAAGCTGGAGACGAACAGGCGCGCATCCCGCAGATCGAGCCGCTCGACGATCTCGCGGCGGGTGGCCTCGGTCGCGGTCGCCGTGAGGGCGATGCGAGGCACGGTCGGCCAGCGCTCGTGCAGCACCGAGAGGCCGAGGTAGTCGGGCCGGAAGTCGTGGCCCCACTGGGAGACGCAGTGCGCCTCATCGATCGCGAAGAGCGCGATCCTCGCGCGCTCGAGGAGCTCGAGCGAGCCCTCGAGCCTGAGGCGCTCGGGCGCGAGATAGAGCAGGTCGAGCTCGCCCGCGAGCAGCCGCTGCTCGACGAGCCGGCGCGCATCCGGGTCCTGCGTGGAGTTGAGGAACGCCGCCCGTACCCCGAGCGCCTCGAGGGCGTCGACCTGATCCTGCATGAGGGCGATGAGCGGCGAGATCACGACGCCCGTACCGGGACGCACGAGGGCCGGGATCTGGTAGCAGAGCGACTTGCCGCCGCCGGTCGGCATGAGCACGACCGCGTCGGCGCCGCTCACCAGCTGTTCGATGATGGCGGCCTGCTCGCCCCGGAAGTCGGGGTAGCCGAAGACGCGATGCAGCACGTCGAGAGCGGAGGGCATGGGCCCACGGTACCCGCCGGATCCGACGTCGGCCGTCGAGGGGCGTGCGCTGCCGGGCGATCGCCGACAGCGCGACGGAGAACGAGCGCCCCCCGCACGGGTGCCCCCCCTTCTGGGTCGTCGCGGAAAGCTCAGTGAATCGTTAGCTTTTCCACAAGGCAACCGGATATCTGGGGGGAATCCGGTGCGGGGGATCGCCGTCGGGGGGCGGCGGTCCCCGCACCTTGCCTCTCGCCCCGGAGTGCCGCGCTCAGGCGACCGTCCAGCCTCCGTCGATGACGATCTCGGCGCCGGTCACGAACTTCGACTCCGCACTCGCGAGGTACAGCATCCCGTAGCCGATGTCCTCGGCGTCGCCGGCGTGCGGCGGGAGCGGGGTGAGCTGGCCGATCGCGGCCGCCGCATCCTCCTTGCTGTGCAATCCGGCCGCCTCGATCATGCCGGTGAACACGAGTCCGGGCAGGATCGCGTTGACCCGGATCGAGTCCTTGGCGTACGTGTCGGCCGCCTGCCGGGTGAGGGCCAGCACGGCGCCCTTCGACGCGGAGTACGCGGCGCTTCCCTTGCCGCCCGTGATCGCGGCGATCGAGGCGACGTTGACGATCGAGCCGCCGCCCTGCTCGAGCATTCGCGGGATCACGTGCTTCATGCCGAGCCAGTAGCCTTTCGCGTTGACACCGAGGACGCGGTCCCACTCGGCTTCCTCCGTCTCGACGACGCTGCTCACGGTGACGATGCCCGCGTTGTTGACGAGCACGTCGATCCGGCCGTAGGCGTCGACGGCGCGTTGCACCGCATCCCGCCAATCGTCGGCGGAGGTGACGTCGAGCACGATCGGCAGCACCTCGCCGCCCTCGGCCGCGATCGCGGCGGCGGCCGCCGTCAGCTTGTCCCCGGTCACGTCGACCATGACCACCCTCGCGCCCTCGTGAGCGAAGATGCGCGCGCCTGCCAGGCCCATGCCCGACGCCGCCCCCGTGATGATCGCGACCTTGTCGGTCAGCCGTCCCATGATGTCCGCCTTTCTTCGCCGTCGAATACGGGGTCAGGCTCGCAGCGCCGGCCGTCGGCGACCAGGGTCGAAAGACCCGCGGCGTCTCGCCGTGCGCCGGGTCGCCTGATCCCTTCCACCTCAGAAATGCAGGAGAACTCCGAACCGGATGCCGCCCCCGCACGGCGATGGTCGCCCGCGGGTCAAAATCTCCTGCATTTCTGAGTGTGCCGCGCGCAACACTAGCGGGCCGCGAGCTCCTGGATGAGGGCGTCGCCGGGGGCGACGGGGGTCCACTCGGCGACGATGTCGGCCCGCTGCAGGAGCTCCTCGGTGCGGCGGCGGCGGTTGCGGGGGACGAGCGTCACCACCGTGCCCTCCTTGCCGGCCCGGCCGGTGCGGCCGGCGCGGTGCAGGTACGCCTTGTACTCGTCCGGCGCATCCGCCTGGATCACGAGCGAGATGTCATCGACGTGGATGCCGCGGGCCGCCACATCCGTCGCCACGAGCGCCTGCACGCGACCGTTCGCGAACTTGTCGAGCGCGCGCTGACGACGTGACTGGGTGAGGTCGCCGTGGATCGATTCGGCCCGGATTCCGGCGTCGTCGAGCAGGTCGGCGAGCTGCTCCGCGAAGGCGCGGGTGCGGGCGAAGACGAGCTTCTTGCCCGGGCCCGCAGCGAGCTCGACGAGCACCTCCTGCTTGTCGCGCTGGTCGAGCAGCAGCACGCGGTGCTCGATCGTGGAACTGGACTGGTCCTCGCCGGCGACCTCGTGCACGGCCGGATCCTTGAGGTAGCGCTCGACGATGTCGGCCACGCCCTTGTCGAGGGTCGCCGAGAACAGCAGGCGCTGCCCGCCCTCCGCGGTGCGGTCGAGGATCTCGGTGACCGGTTCCGCGAATCCGAGCTCGCACATGTGGTCGGCCTCGTCGAGCACCGTGATGACGACTCTCGACAGGTCGAGGCGACCGGATGCGGCGAGGTCCTGGATGCGGCCGGGCGTGCCGATCACGATGTCGACGCCGCGCTCGAGGGCGCCCAGCTGGCGGGCGTAGGGAACGCCTCCGTAGATCTGGGTCGTGAAGAGGCCGACGCTGCGGGCGATCGGCTGCACGGTACGGTCGATCTGCAGTGCGAGCTCGCGGGTCGGGGCCAGGATGAGGGCCCGCGGCGCACGCCCGAACTCGCGGCGCTTCTGCTCGCCGGCCTGCAGCTGCAGCAGACGCTCGACGAGCGGGGCGCCGAAGGCGATCGTCTTGCCGGATCCGGTGCGGCCGCGGCCGAGCACGTCGCCGCCCGAGAGCACGTCGGGGATGGTGGCGGCCTGGATGGCGAACGGCGCGGTGGCGCCGAGCTCGGCGAGTTCGCGCACGATGTTCTGGCCCAGGCCGAGGTCGGCGAAGGTCACGCCCTCGACGTCGGACGCCTGGGTGGCGATGGCCTCGAGGCGCTCGAGCACGACGTCCTCGATCACGGGACGCGGGGCGCGGTCCTCGTGGCGGCGGTCCTCGTGGCGGCGGTCGTCACGGATGCCGCGGTCGCGGCGCGGCCGGTCGGCGTCGTCACGACGGGGGCGGTCGTCGCGGTGTCCCTCGGTGCGGGGGCGGTCGTCGCGGTCGCGACGGGGACGG
>JASGGJ010000018.1:0-32772 GCA_047605085.1 Protaetiibacter sp. | reverse complement strand
ATTCGGCGGAGAAGGTCTGGCAGCTGCACGCCGACCTCTGATTTGGCGCCGCGATAATCCGCGGCGCGTCGCTCCGGGTTCGGCACGAGCGCGGTCGCGCCGAACCCTATGGCCAGGTCGTGCGGGTCGGCCCGCGGCGCGTCGCTACCCCTCGGACGATTCCGTCGAGGTCGGCCAGAGGAGCTCGTGGATGGTCGCGTGGATGGCGTCGTAATCGGGAGAGGCCGGATCCACCTCGGGCGGCACGAGGTCGTACGAGACCACCTGCTGAGCCCGCGACTTCTCCGCGAGCTGCACGAAGTAGGAGAGCATCTGCTTCGGGATGTCGGTGCGCACGACCTGCTTGCCGGCCGCCGCGATCGACACGAAATGGGTCAGCACGGTGGCCGGCTGGAACTGGTCGAGCATCGCCTCCTGCACTTGACGCTGATGCTGCATCCGCTCGTAGTCGGTGGTCCCGTACCGGGTGCGCGCGTACGTGAGAGCGGTCGCGCCATCCATGTGGTACTCGCCGGGCTCGAAGTACCCGGCAGCCGGGAGCGAGTTGCCCTCGAGATCCTCGTTCGCCCCGTAGGCGACGCGCTCGGAGATCGTGATGTCGATGCCGCCCATGGCGTCGATGAGGTCCGCGAAGCCCTGCATGTCGATGAGGACGTAGTACGGGATGGTGATGCCCAGCACGCCCTCGACCGCGTCGCGCATCGCCTCGATCCCGGGGGTCGAGTTGTTCGCCTCGGCGTCCGGGTAGAGGTACGCCCAGTCCAGCTCGCCGTAGGTGTAGAGGTAGTCGATGAGGCACTCGCTGCCGCAGTCGTAGCCGTCCGGCAGCACCTGGTAGAGCGGCGAGCCCTCCGAGAACGGAACCTGCTCGAGGTTGCGCGGGATGCCGATGAGGGTCACCTGCCCGGTTTCGGCGTCGACGCTCGCGACCGAGATGCTGTCGGGGCGCATCCCGTCGCGGTCGGGTCCGGCGTCCCCGCCGAGCAGCAGGATGTTGTACCTGCCGTCGATGGGCGCCTGCGACGGCCCCTCCGCGAACACGGTGTCGAGCAGGTCGATGCCCGCCGTCGCCGAGACGGCACCGTAGGCAGCCGTCCCCGAGACGGCGGCGAGCGCCACGACGGAGAACCCGGCGATGACGGCGCGCGCGCGCGGCGCGACGCGGACGAGCCGCACGAGCCTCAGGGTGTCGAGGGTCAGCACGACCCACAGCACCGCGTAGAACAGCAGCAGCGCGACGGCGCCGGCGAGCACCCAGGTGTTGGTCGCGATCGACAGCAGGAGGCCGCGCGCGAACACGGCGAGGGCGACGACGATCACGGCGAGACCCCACAGCACGAGCGTCGCGCCGAGCCCGAAGCGCCCGAGCCGCCGGTTGCCCGCGAGCACCTGTGCCGAGCCGGGCACGAGCAGGTTGAGCGCGATGAGCCACCAGGCCCGCTTGGTCATGAACCCGGTGTCGGTGCGATCCGGATCGCGCAGCACGCTCGTCATGGCTCAGAGCTTCTGCTGCAGCGTCGCGTTCTTCTCGGCGACGAGCGCCTCGAGCGACGCCGCGAAGTCGGCGAGGCGCGCGGTCAGCTGGGGGTCGCCGGCCGCCAGGATGCGGGCCGCGAGCAGCCCGGCGTTGCGGGCGCCGCCGATCGACACGGTCGCGACGGGGATGCCGGCCGGCATCTGCACGATCGACAGGAGCGAGTCGAGGCCGTCGAGCGTCGCGAGCGGCACGGGCACGCCGATCACGGGAAGGGTCGTGACGGATGCGAGCATGCCGGGCAGGTGGGCGGCGCCGCCCGCCCCCGCGATGATGACCCGCAGGCCGCGGCCCGCGGCATCCGTCCCGTAGCTCATGAGCTTACGGGGGGTGCGGTGGGCGGAGACCACCTCGACCTCGTAGGGGATGCCGAACTCGGCGAGCGCGATCGCGGCGTCCTGCATGACGGGCCAGTCGGAGTCGGATCCCATCACGACGCCGACCGAGGCTTTCAGTTCTGGCACTCGGCCATGGTATGCGGCCCCGTCTTCTCCTTCCCTGACGCCGCACCGCGGATGTCTGCACAGATCTCGCGGTTTCGGCATCCTCGATCCGGGTCTTCGCGTAGCGTGCCTGGTGTCCTGCACCTTTCCCGAGCAGAATGGATTCATGACCTTGACCGACCCGCAGATCTGGACCCTGATCGGCGTCTTCGCTGCCGCGATGTTCGGTGTGCTCGGTCTGATCGTGCCGCTCGTCAACCGCAACATGGCGGCCGGTTTCGCGGCCGTCAACACGAAGATCGACTCGCTCGAGAAGGTCATGAACGCCAAATTCGAAGCCGTCGATGCGAAGTTCGACGCGGTCTATACCAAGCTCGACCATCTCGACCGCGACGTGACGGCGATCAGCAAGAAGGTGTTCGACCGCCCCGAGTGACCTTGCGCGCTGGAGCTCAGTCCTCGAAGAATCCAGCAGCCGCGCGGGCGCGCGCGATCACGTCCTCGAGTTCGCCGCCGACGGCGGTGACGTGCCCGACCTTGCGACCGGGCCGCGACTCCTTGCCGTAGAAGTGGTACTTGACCTCGGGGTACTCGGCCATCGCGCGCGGGTAGCGGTCCGGCATCCGCTCCCCCGTCGGCCCGCCGAGGACGTTGATCATGACGCTCACCGGGTGAAGCGGCGAGGGGTCGCCGAGCGGAAGGTCGAGCACGGCGCGCAGATGCTGCTCGAACTGGCTCGTCGTGGCGCCGTCGATCGTCCAGTGACCCGTGTTGTGCGGGCGCATGGCGAGCTCGTTGACCAGCAGCCGGCCGTCGTCGGACTCGAAGAGCTCGACCGCGAGCACGCCGACCACATCGAGCTCGGTCGCGATGCGCTCGGCGAGCGCGCGGGCTCGCTCGGGCAGCACACCCGCGCGCGGGGCGGGGGCGAACACCTCCGCGCACACGCCGTCGCGCTGCACGGTCTCGACGAGCGGCCAGGCCGCCATCGCCCCCGAGGGCCGACGGGCGACGAGCTGCGCGAGCTCGCGCCGGAACGGCACAAGCTCCTCCACGAGCAGTCCGTCGGCCGCGCCCGCGAACCAGTCGTCGGCACCGGACGCCTCGCGCACGACCCGGACGCCCTTGCCGTCATAACCGCCGCGCGGGGTCTTCACGACCGCGACGCCGCCGTGGCCGGCGAGGAAGATCCCGAGCTCCGCGGCGTCCGTGACGCGCGCCCAATCCGGCACGGGGGCGCCGATGGAGCCGAGCCGCTCGCGCATGACGGTCTTGTCCTGGGCCACGGCGAGCGCGTGCGGCCCGGGACGCACCGGGATGCCGGCCTCGACGAGCGCGTCGAGCACTCGCTGCGGCACGTGCTCGTGGTCGAAGGTGACGACGTCGACATCCGCGGCGAACGCGAGCACGGTCGCGGCGTCGCGGTAGTCGCCGACCGCCGTCGCGGCGAGCTCAGCCGACATCCCCTCCGCCTCGGCGAGAACCCGCAGCTCGATGCCGAGCGCGACGGCCGGGGGGATCATCATCCGGGCCAGCTGCCCACCCCCGATGACGCCGACTCTCACCGGTTCAGACTAGCGGGGTCGCCGGGTCACCACGCGCGGGCACGAAGTCCCGGTCGTCCCCGCCGACGCGCGGCACCGCCTCAGCGGCGCCCGAACGCGGTCGTCTCGTCGACCGGCCGCGACTGCTCCTGCTGGCGGCGAGCCGCGACCGGGTTCACCGAGAGCTCCATGAGGTCGTGCAGGGTCGCCTGCACGAGGTCTGCTCCCGGAACGTCGCGCAGCATGACGGGATGCTCGAGGCCGGTGTTGACGAGGATGTCGCCCGAGCCGAACATCGCCTGCAATCCGGCCTTGCGCACCGTGACGTCGTAGCCGCGGCTGTGCAGGAGCTCCTGCCTGGTGCGCACGAGGACGCCGCTGCGCAGCACGATGCGCCGGGTCGTGATCGTGTAGTTCCGCCCGAGCCAGGCGATCAGCGGGAGGAGGAAGAACAGCACGGCCACGAGCACCGCCGCGCCCAGCACGGCCCAGTTCTGCCAGCTCTCGGCGAAGGTGCCGCCGAAGTAGCCGAGTGCCGCGGCATCCGCGACGAGTAGGGCGCTCGGCCAGAACAGGACGCGCCCGTGCGAGCGCAGGCGGGCCACGACCGACTCCGGCTGCACGCTGTGCACCGAGCCGGACGCTCCGGAAGCCGTCGCCTGCGTCATGCTCCTGTTCTAGCGGACGTGCGTCACGTCTCCCGCCGCGACAGACCGCGTACGCCCGTCCCCGTCGGCCACGACGAGTCGCCCGTCTGCGTCGAGGGCGATCGCGGATGCGCGCAGCGACTCCCCGCCCGGCAGCTCGATGCTCACGACGCGCCCGAGGGTCAGGCACCCGGCCTGCGCCTCGGCCCGGATGCCGGAGGCGTCCGCATCCGTGCCGGCGGCGAGGTAGCGGGTCACGCGGTCGCGAATCCCCTCGAGGTAGGCGGCGAGCACGGCGTCCTCGAGCGCGTCGTCGACGGATGCGCCCTCCACCGCGAGCGAGGTCGCGGTCGGGACGGGCAGCTCCTGGGCCGTCATCCGGGTGTTGATCCCCGCGCCGACCACGACGCCCGTGCCCGCGGGCAGGAGCTCGGCGAGGATGCCGCAGATCTTGCGCCCGTCGACGAGCACGTCGTTGGGCCACTTGAAGCCGACCGAGCGCCCCGGCAGCGCCGCCCGGATCGCCGAGGTCATCGCGAGCCCCGCGATGACCGGCAGCCAGCCGAGGCGGTCGGGGGCGGGCGTCGTGCCGTCGGGCAGCCGCGGTCGCAGCAGCAGGGACACCGCCACCGCGGCGCCGGGCGGGGCCGTCCACGAACGCCCCAGCCGGCCGCGGCCCGCGCTCTGGTAGCGCGTGAGCATGACCGTCAGGTCGCCCATGCCCTCGCGGTCGGCGCGCGCGGAGAGCTCGGTGTTGGTCGAGCTCGACGACGCCACCTCGTACAGGGCGGAGGCCACGCTGCGGCTCCGATCGAAGCTCATGGCGGTCAGCCTATCCGCCGCCTTCCCGCGTGGACGGCCAATCCACGGGCCCAGCTTTTGTCGGGTCGCACAACGCCGCTCCCCGGGATGGCGGCGGATAGGCTGAACGCCGTGACCGACGCCACCCCCGCATCCGACCTCTCCACCACCGCCGGCAAGCTCGCCGACCTCAAGGTGCGCTACCACGAGGCGGTCACCGCGAGCGGCGAGGCGGCGATCGCCAAGCAGCACGCCAAAGGCAAGAAGACCGCCCGTGAACGCATCGAGCAGCTGCTCGACCAGGGCTCCTTCGTCGAGCTCGACGAGTTCGTGCGGCACCGCACCCACGCCTTCGGGATGGAGGGCAAGCGGCCCTACGGCGACGCCGTCGTCACGGGCACCGGCACCATCCACGGACGCCAGGTCGCGGTGTACGCGCAGGACTTCACGATCTTCGGCGGATCGCTCGGCGAGGTCGCGGGCGAGAAGATCATCAAGGTCATGGAGCTCGCGCTCAAGACGGGCGTGCCGATCATCGGCATGCTCGACTCGGGCGGAGCCCGCATCCAGGAGGGCGTCGTGGCCCTCGGCAAGTACGGCGAGATCTTCCGCCTCAACACCGCGAGCTCGGGCGTCATCCCGCAGATCTCGATCATCCTGGGGCCCGCAGCGGGAGGCGCGGTCTACGGACCGGCGCTCACCGACTTCGTCATCATGGTCGACAAGACCAGCCAGATGTTCGTGACGGGGCCGGATGTCATCCGCACCGTCACCGGCGAGGACGTCGGCATGGAGGAGCTCGGCGGCGCCCTCACCCACAGCCAGCGCACGGGCGTGTCGCACTACCTCGCCTCGGACGAGGAGGACGCCCTCGACTACGCGCGGACCCTCGTGAGCTTCCTGCCCGACAACAACCAGGCCGAGCTGCCCGTCTACGAGTCGGACAGCGAGCTCGAGATCAACGACTCGGACCGCCGGCTCAACACGATCATCCCCGACTCCCCGAACCAGCCCTACGACGTGCTCGAGGTCATCGAGCGCATCGTCGACAACGGGGACTTCCTCGAGGTTCAGCCGCTGTTCGCCCCCAACATCGTGATCGGCTTCGCGCGCGTCGAGGGTCGCTCGATCGGCATCATCGCCAATCAGCCGAGCCAGATGGCGGGCACCCTCAACATCGATGCGGGCGAGAAGGCGGCGCGCTTCGTGCGGTTCTGCGACGCGTTCTCGATCCCGATCCTCACGATCGTCGACGTGCCAGGCTATCTGCCCGGCACCGACCAGGAGTGGACGGGCGTCATCCGCCGCGGTGCGAAGCTGCTGTACGCCTACGCGGAGGCGACCGTACCGCTCGTGACGGTCATCACCCGCAAGGCCTACGGGGGCGCCTACATCGTCATGGGCTCGAAGCAGCTCGGCGCCGACCTCAACTATGCGTGGCCGACCGCCGAGATCGCGGTCATGGGCGGCCAGGGCGCGGTCAACATCCTGTACCGCAACGAGCTCAAGGAGGCGGAGGCCGCGGGCCGCGACGTCGCCGAGGTCCGCACCCAGCTCGCCAAGGAGTACACCTACAACGTCGCGTCCCCGTTCCTCGCGGCCGAGCGGGGCGAGCTGGACGGCATCATCGAGCCGGCCGCGACCCGTCTCGTGGTCATCAAGGCGCTGCGGGCGCTGCGCACCAAGCGGGCCGCGCTGCCGGCGAAGAAGCACGGAAACATCCCGCTGTGAGCGAGCCGGTCGAGCTGAGCGCCGCGATCGAGGTCGTGGCGGGCGACCCGACCCCGGAGGAGCTCGCCGCGACGGCGGCGGTGCTGCATGCGGCGCTCGACGAGCTCGCGGGCATGCACCGTCGCGCCCAGCGCACCCCGAGCACCTGGGAGCGCGAGCGCAGGGGATTGCGCCGACCGCTCGAGCGCGGCGGCTGGAATCGCTGGGCGCGCTGACATCCCGTTGCGGAAACGCCGCGGTGCACGCGATTCCGTCGTGATTCGCGCGGCTGACCCATGGATCCGGTGGCCGAACCCGGTTTGTACCCCGGATTCCCACGTCGCAGTCCGTTGCCATCGCCCTTGTGCCCCGAAATTGTACCCCGAAAGTCCCCCGAAATGACGACTGACGGGCTTGTCAAGGCCCCCACATACTTATGAACTAGCAGGTGTATCTCATCGAGTTACACGGCATCATCGGTCGTCTAGGGTAAGCAGGCCGTTGATGTGGGGGCGAGTCAGGGCGATATTCGGGTTGTCGCCCTGACTCGAATCTTGCGGGGGGGTCGGACGCTCTGTCCGGCCCCCTCGTTTCACGTCCGGGGGGTTTCGATACGCCGCTCCGCGGCCACTCAACCAGCGGGGGCCGATGTCCTCGGGATCTCGAGCCACAGCTCGACCTCGTCGTCGGGCTCGCCGCCGAGCAGCGTCACCGACTCGTCCTCGACGCCGCGCAGACCGACCACGGTGACCGCGACATCCGACCCCTCGGGGACCGTCCGCGCGATGACCCGGTCGGCCGTCGTGTCGCGCAGCGCGAGCGCCAGGCGCCCGAGCACCCGCTCGAGCTCGCGTTCGGAGAGCTCGTCGATGCCGCCCTCGTCGAGCAGGGTCACGATCACGCCGCGCCGCCTCGCGAGCATGACCTGCTCGCGAACGGCGTCGTTGAGCAGCTTGCGACCGCGGATCTCGTCGCGGATGGCGGCCTCCAGGTGCAGGCACTCGGCACGCTGCGAGGCGGTCAGCTCGCCGTCCGAGGATCGGATGGTGCGCAGCATCGGCAGGGCCATGACGCTCGTCTGGCCGAGCCGGAACTGCCTCTCGTTGAGGCGGGCCTCCTGCGCCGCCTGCCACTCGGTCGCCTCGCGCTCGGCGTGCGCGAACCGCTCCGAGTCGCGCGACGCCTTCGCGAGCGTGTTGGTGAGGATGTGCGCGACCCCGACCCACGACGCGGAGCCGATGACGCCGATCGTCCCGAGCGCGCTCGGTCCCGACCAGAACAGCGTCTGCACGACGAGGAAGACGATGCCCGCCCATGCGAAGCCGGGTCGCAGCCGCACGGCGGTGATCGTCATGAGCGTCCCGATCGCGGCGACGTACCAGGTGGCGTAGCCGTTGCCGCCCGGGCGGGCGGGGTCGAGCACCGTCGTGATGAGCGGCGGGATGGCCACCGCGACGCCGAGCGAGAACGAGGCGAGCCACACCGGCATCCGGGTGTCGTGCGCGGGCCACAGCACTCCCGCCGTGACGACGGCATAGAGCAGCATGCCGGCGACGACCGCCGTCGGCTGGGAGGCGTACGGGAAGGTCAGGGAATACCCCGCGAGCACGAGGTGGTAGCCAGAGAACACCGCGGCGAGCGCCACGATGAGCGAGCGAGGCACGCCGATCTTCATCGCTCCTCCTCCGCCGGCCAGCGCAGCGATACGACCGTCCCCCGGCCGGGTGCGGTGTCGATGGCCGCCGAGCCGCCGACGCTCGTGACGCGCTCGAGGATCGAGACGCGAACCCCGAGACGCTCGGTCGGCACGGCATCCGGATCGAAGCCCGAGCCGCGGTCGCCGACCTCGACGAGCAGACCCTCGGCGGCGTCGCCGCGGATCACCGCCCAGCGGCGGGTGCCTGCACCGGCGTGCTGGAGGCTGTTGACCATCGCCTGCACCGCCGCCGAGTACAGCGCCTCGGCGACCGCGACCGGGATGCGCCCGGGCCGCACCCCGTCGGAGTCCACCTCGATCGGCTCCGAGAGCGCGGCGGCAGCATCCGCGACGCGATTGGCGAGCGCGGAGATCGACACCTCGGCGTCGCCCTGCGGCGCCTCCGAGACGGCGTCGCGCAGGTGGCCGATGGCGTTGCCCGCCATGCGCGACGCGAGCTCCTTCGCCTCGGCGGTCTCCGCGCGCGCCGCCGACAGCAGCGTCGTGAGCACGCTGTCGTGCACGATCGCGTCGACCTGCACACGCTCCGTCTCGATCGCGTGCTGGCGCACCGCGTGCCCGTAGCGCTCGAGCGCCGTCGCCTGCGCCCGGTCGACGGACGATGCGGCGCCCCGCAGGATCGTGGTGAGGATCGTGATCGCCCCGCCGAGGATGATGGCGTACACCGAGTCGAGCACCGCCTGGGTCACCAGGACGCCCCCGCCGGGCGGGGTGATCCGGATGACGCCGTAGATGAGCGGAGCCAGCACGACGTAGGCGGTCGCGAGGCGGATGCCGAGGCCGACGGTCGCGGTCGCGGTCGCGATCGTGAGCAGATAGTAGAGCCAGTAGCTTTCGGGACCTGGGGCCCGCGCGGGGTCGAGCACCGCGAACGGCCAGCTCACGAGCGCGACGAGGTAGACGGCCGCGAAGGTGACGTGACCGATCCGCAGGCCCCGTTCGACGATCGAGGTGATGACGGTGACGGCGAGGCTCGCGACGAGCGAGCCGACCATGACGATCGACCACACCGGGTGCATATTGGGCAGCTGGTCGACGATCGCGGGCACCGATTGCAGCAGGAACGCGACGCCGAAGCCGGCGGCCGTGCGGGCGATCGCCGTCGTGACGCGCACGAGGCTCAGCGGGTTGCGGACGCCGCGGCCGCGTCGCACGGAGGCGGGCCGCGCCGGGATCGCGTCAGCCATCGCTGTCGGGGTCGAGCCCCGGCAGGATGCCGTCCTCGACGGCACGGCGCAGCAGATCGACCTTGGTCGGCGCGGGACGCCCCACCTCGACGTACTTGGTGCGGATGCGGTCGAGATACTCGCGGGCCGTCGAATATCCGATGCCGAGTTGTTCCGCCGCGAGCTTGAGCGGCAGGCCGGAGGCGTACAGGTGCAGGATCTCGCGCTCACGACGGCCGAGCTCCGCCTTCGCGAAGTCGCGGTCGGCGTCGATCGCGGTCGCCCACTCGAGGTTGTTGAGCACCTCGCCCCGCGCGACCGTCGCGGCAGCCGTCACGACCGTGCGCATCGAGGCCGACTTCGGGATGACACCCGCGGCACCGGCGGCGAGCGCCTCGCGCACGAGGTCGACGCGGTCGGCGATCGAGTGCACGAGCACGGGGGCTCCGATGGCCTGCACGCTCTTGACGTTCTGGGTGACGCTCGAGCCGTCACCGAGCGACAGGTCGAGCACGACGACGTCGACCTCCCGTCCCGCGAGACCCTCGATGAGCTCGTGGACGCTCGGCGCCGCGAGCATGAAGTCGTGGCCCGCCTCGACGAAGGCGGCCCGGAGACCGACGCGCACCGACTCGTGGTCATCGACGACGGCGACCCGCACGGGACGCGTCTCGAGGTGCGGCTCGGGGCGATCGATCACCGTGCTCATGCTGACTCCCGATCAGGGGGCGGCTGCCCGTCGTGGCTCATGGTACTTGCTGTCGCGCGGGAGGTGGGCCGTCTCGCGGGGGTCTCCGTCCGGAGCGGCGCACGAAGGCGCCGACGGCCTCGACGTGGTGGGTGCTCGGGAACAGGTCGAAGGCGCGCAGGCTCGTGAGCGGGTAGCCGAGCTCCGCGAGGATGCCCGCGTCGCGCGCGAAGGCGACGGGGTCGCACGCGACGTAGACGAGTTGAGCGGGGCCGACCGCGGCGAGCGCTTCGAGCACCGCGCGGCCCGCGCCCGCGCGCGGCGGGTCGAGCACGACGGTCGCGGCGGCGAGCCGCTCGCGCTCGCCGGCCGAGGCGTCCGCGAGCGAGGCGACCCAGCGCTCGACGCGCGCCGTGACCGCCTGGGCGCCGACCCACTCCGCGAGGTTCTCCTGCGCGTGCTCTGTGGCGCGCGCATCCGACTCGATCGAGGTGATGCGGGTGGCCGGGCCGAAACGGTCGCCGACGGCGGCGGCGAGCAGCCCGACGCCGCCGTAGAGGTCGAGGTTGGCGGCGCGCGGGTCGAAGAGAGTCTCGTCGATGGCCTCCTGCACGGCGCGGGTCAGCGTCAGCGGGGCAGCCGCGTGGACCTGCCAGAAGCCGGAGTCGTCGAGCCGGAACTCTCGCTCGCCGACGCGCTCCCGGATCACGGTGGGAGCCTGCCTGCCGAGGATGAGCCGTGCCCCGCCGACGCTCGGCGCGAGCACCTCGACGCTGCCGCCCGCATGCTCCGGGAGCCGCTCGGCGAGCGGGGCGGCCTCGCGCAGCTCCGGCGTGCCGAGTGGCAGATCCGCGACCCGGATGACACGGTGCGAGCGTGCCGCGTAGGGCCCGACCGTGCCGTCGTCGGCGACGTGCAGACGCTCGCGGGTGCGCCATCCGCCGCCGTCCGCCGGGCCCTCGACCGCCTCGACCCCGACCTCACGCTCGATGCGGGCCATGCGCCGCAGGGCGTCGGCGAGCACCTGTCCCTTGAGGGCGCGCTGGTGCTCCGGCACGATGTGGCCGAAGTCGGCGCCACCCGGGCGGATGCCGGGGTCGCGTGAGACGTCCGCCTCCGGCCACAGCTGCGCTCGACGGTACGGGCTCGCCTCGAGCACCTCGACCGTGACGGCCCACCAGAACCGCGCCTTGCGATCGTCCGTGATCCGCGCGCGGACGCGCTCCCCGGGGATCGCCTCGGCGACGAACACGACACGACCATCGAGCCGGGCGACGCCGAATCCTCCGTGCGCGATGCCGGTAACCTCGACCTCGACCTCGCGACCCGGCATCTCACCCACCCTGACGAGCTTAGGAGTTCCGTGCGGCTGTACCTGGCATCCACCTCCCCCGCCCGCCTCGCGACGCTGCGGGCGGTCGGCGTCGAGCCCGTCCCGGTGCCCTCGCACGTCGACGAGGAGGCCGTGGCGGCCGCCGCGGGACCGCAGGATCCCGACGCCTATGTCACCCTGCTCGCGCGGGCGAAGGCGGAGGCCGTCACCGGGCGCCTCGCCGACGAGGGCCGGCTCGACGGGCTCGTACTGGGCGGTGACTCCGCGTTCGTGATCGACGGTGCCATCCACGGCAAGCCGCACCTGCCCGAGACGGCACGCGAGCGCTGGCGGGCGCAGCGCGGCCGATCGGGGGTGCTGCACTCCGGCCACTGGCTCATCGATGCGCGCGGCGGCCGGGTGGGGCGCGCGGTCGGCGGGGCGACGCACGCGACGGTGCACTTCGCATCCGACATCACCGACGAGGAGATCGACGCCTACATCGCCACCGGGGAGCCGCTCGAGGTGGCTGGCGCCTTCACGATCGACGCCAAGGGGGCCGGGTTCATCTCGGCGATCGAGGGCGACCCGCACACCGTCGTCGGCCTCGGCATCCCGTACCTGCGCACCCTCGTGCGCGAGCTCGGCATCGACTGGCCCGCCCTCTGGAATCGGTGAGCCCCGCCCCTCGCCGATTGAGTAACGGCCGCAGGCCGCCCCTCCCGCCGATTGAGTAGCGGTCGCAGGCCGCGCATCGAAATCACCCCCGTTGTAGCCCCCGCGCAAGCAGCCTTCGCGGGTTTGTGCCTGCCCGACAACGGTGCCCGCCGCATCCGCCCCTAGGCTGGGGAACTATGCCCCGCATCTCGAAGGTCCTGATCGCGAATCGGGGGGAGATCGCGGTACGCGTGATCCGCGCCGCCCGCGACGCCGGCATCGCCTCGGTCGCCGTCTACGCCGACCAGGACCGCGGGGCCCGTCACGTCGTGCTCGCCGACGAGGCCTACGCGCTCGACGGCAGCACCTCCGCCGAGAGCTACCTCGTCATCGAGAAGCTCCTCTCGATCGCCCACCGCTCGGGTGCGGACGCCGTGCACCCCGGCTACGGCTTCCTCGCCGAGAACGCCGACTTCGCCCGCGCCGTCATCGGCGCCGGCCTCATCTGGATCGGCCCGCCGCCTGCGGCGATCGAGCGCCTCGGCGACAAGGTGTCGGCGCGCCACGTGGCCGAGAAGGTCGGCGCCCCGCTCGCCCCCGGAACCCTCAACCCCGTCGCGGGCGCCGAGGAGGTGCTCGCCTTCGCCGACGAGCACGGCCTCCCGGTCGCCATCAAGGCGGCGTTCGGCGGGGGCGGACGCGGCCTCAAGGTGGCCCGCGAGCGCGAGGAGGTGCAGGAGCTCTTCGAGTCCGCCACCCGTGAGGCGGTCGCCGCCTTCGGCCGCGGCGAGTGCTTCGTCGAGAAGTACCTCGACAAGCCGCGCCACGTCGAGACCCAGTGCCTCGCGGATGCCGCGGGCAACGTCGTCGTGGTGTCGACGCGCGACTGCTCCCTGCAGCGCCGCCACCAGAAGCTCGTCGAGGAGGCGCCGGCACCCTTCATCACCGACGAGCAGCGCGAGCTGCTCTACGGCTCGTCGAAGGCGATCCTCAAGGAGGTCGGCTACGTCGGCGCCGGCACCTGCGAGTTCCTCATCGGACTCGACGGCACGGTGTCGTTCCTCGAGGTCAACACACGCCTCCAGGTGGAGCACCCGGTCTCGGAGGAGGTCACCGGCCTCGACCTCGTGCGGGAGCAGTTCCGGATCGCCGAGGGCGGCACCATCGACTACCCCGACCCGGAGGTGCACGGGCACTCGATCGAGTTCCGCATCAACGGGGAGGACCCCGGTCGCAACTTCCTGCCGACCCCCGGTCCCATTCAGGCCATCCGCTACCCGGGCGGCCCCGGGGTGCGCATCGACTCCGGCGTCACGACGGGCGATGTCGTCTCCGGCGCCTTCGACTCCCTGCTCGCGAAGCTCATCGTGACCGGCTTGACACGCGAGGACGCCCTCGAGCGCGCCCGCCGCGCCCTCGACGAGTTCGAGGTCGCGGGCCTGCCGACGGTCATCCCCTTCCACCGGGCGGTCGTGCGCGATCCCGCCTTCACCGCCGAGGACGGCACGTTCGGCGTCCACACCCGCTGGATCGAGACCGAGTTCGCGGGCGAGCTCGAGCCGTGGGGCGGGGTGCTCGCCGAGCCGGCGGCCGCCGAGAAGCGGCACTCCGTGGTGGTCGAGGTCGAGGGCAAGCGCGTCGCCGTATCGCTGCCGACCACCCTGCTGCCGTCCGCCACAGTCTCGGCTCCCCCGCCTCCGCGCCGCCGCGGCGGCTCGCGCGCGGTCTCCACGGCGACCGGCGACGCCGTCAAGGCTCCCATGCAGGCGACCGTCGTCAAGGTCGCGGTCGCCGAGGGCGATCGGGTCGTCAAGGGCGACCTCGTCGTGGTGCTCGAGGCCATGAAGATGGAGCAGCCGCTCACGGCGCACAAGGACGGCACGATCGCTCAGCTCGATGCCACGGCCGGCGCCACGGTCTCCTCCGGCCACCTGCTGCTGACGATCGCCGACTGACAGTGATGATGGTGGTGGGAGCCCCGCAGCGGTCGTCCTGACTCAGCGACTGACTGACTGAGGGTCTTGAACGGGATCTGTCGGTCGATTCGCTGCGGGGCTGCCTTGCACTCACTGTGCGAGGGTTCGTGACCTCATAGGAGCTTGTGCCAGCAAGCACCCATCACTGTCTTGTCCGCTCGCTCTCGGCGGTGCGTGCCGTTCTGCCCGGTTGAGTGAGAGGAACGGCGATGACCACCATCGCACGAGAAGTCCAGGACGACCAGATCGAGGTTGCCATCGGGGTCGACACCCACGGTGATACCCATACGGCCGCGGTGATCGACACAACAGGCCGGCTGCTGGGGTGCGCCCAATTCCCCGCCGACAAGGCCGGGTATGCGGCCTTGCTGTCCTGGGCGGTGACGTTCGGGGTGCTGCTGATCGCGGCGATCGAGGGCACCGGCGCCTACGGGGCGGGCCTGGCCCGGCATCTGCGGGGTCAGGGCGTCGAGCTGCTGGAGATCGACCGGCCCGACCGTAAGTCCCGGCGGTTCGCGGGTAAGTCCGACCCGCTGGACGCGGAAGCTGCCGCACGAGCGGCACTGTCCCGCGTCCGCACCGGGATACCGAAGGACCGCACCGGGAAGGTCGAGGCGCTGCGGAACCTGCGCGTCGCGCGGCGCAGCGCGGTCGATCAGCGCGCGGACTGCATACGGCGGATCAAAACGCTGCTGGTCACCGCGCCCGACGAACTCCGTGATCGACTGCGCCGGCTCCCCGATCGCGAGCTTCTGAAAGTCTGCGCCAGCCTGCGACCCGACACCACCCGCGTCGGCGAGCCCTCGCAGGCGGCGAAGATCGCGGTGCGCTCTCTGGCCCGACGCCACGCCGCATTGAGCGAGGAGATCACCGAGCTCGACGCGCTCATCGAGCCACTCGTCGCAGCGATCAACCCGTCACTGCTCGAACTCAACGGCGTCGGCGCCGATGTCGCCGGGCAGCTCCTGGTCACCGCGGGAGAGAACACCGACCGGCTCCGCTCCGAGGCCGCGTTCGCGATGCTCTGCGGCGTCGCCCCGATCCCCGCGTCCTCAGGAAAGACACACCGTCACCGCCTCAACCGCGGCGGCGACAGACAAGCCAACGCCGCCCTCTATCGCGTCGCGCTCTGCCGATTGCGCTGGGACCCCCGAACCCAGGCCTACATGCGACGACGCACCGAACAAGGCCTCTCCAAGAAGGACATCATCCGCTGCCTCAAGCGCCACATCGCCCGCGAAATCTACCACGCCATCACCACTTGACATCCATAGGAGCATCCCCCGCCTCAGCTCACGATGTGCATGGCGCGGGCGGCGTCGGTCACGGCGCCCGAGAGGGACGGGTACACCGAGAAGGCACGGGCGAGCTGGTCGACCGTGAGGCGGTGCTCCACCGCGAGCGCGATCGGCAGGATGAGGTCGGAGGCCTTGGGCGCCACCACGACGCCGCCGATGACGGTGCCGGATCCGGTGCGGGCGAACAGCTTCACGAAGCCGTCCTTGATGCCCTCCATCTTGGCGCGCGGGTTCGAGGCGAGCGGCAGCTTGTAGATCTCGCCCTGCGCGATCCCCTCCTCGATCTGCTTCTGCGACCAGCCGACCGTCGCGACCTCCGGATGCGTGAAGATGTTCGAGGTCACGTTGCGCAGCTCGGTCGGGACGACCGCGTCGCCGAGCGCGTGATACACCGCCGTGCGCCCCTGCATCGAGGCGACGGATGCCAGGGGCAGGAAGTCGCTGCAGTCGCCCGCCGCGTAGACCATCGGGATCGAGGTGCGCGCGACCCGGTTGACGCGGATGTGGCCGGAGTCGGTCAGCTGCACGCCCGCCTCCGCGAGCCCCAGGCCCGCGGTGTTCGGCACCGAGCCGACCGCGAGCAGGCAGTGCGAGCCCTCGACCGTGCGACCGTCGTCGAGGGTCACGACGACGCCGTCGCCCGAGCGCTCGACCGACTTCATCCGGGACTTCGACAGGATCGTCATCCCGCCGCGCACGAAGACGTTCTCGACGACGCGGGCGGCATCCGCGTCCTCCCCCGGCAGCACCTGCTCGCGGCTCGAGACGAGCGTCACCTCGGCGCCGAGGGCGCGGTAGGCGGAGGCGAACTCGGCCCCGGTCACGCCGGAGCCCACCACGATGAGGTGCTCGGGCACCTCGTCGAGCGAGTACAGCTGCGTCCAGCTCAGGATGCGCGTGCCGTCGGGCTTCGCGGACGGCAGGATGCGGGGGCTCGCGCCGACCGCGACGACGAGGGTGTCGGCCACGATCTCGTCGAAGTCGACGCGCTTCTTACCGGTGCCGGTCGAGACGACGATGCGGTCTGGTCCGTCGAGGCGCCCGTCGCCCGTGACGATGCGCACGCCCGCCTTGACGAGCTGCGACTTCATGTCCTCCGACTGCTGCCGTGCGAGCAGCAGCAGCCGCTGGTTGACGGCGGCGAGGTTGACGGTGACCTCGGGGCGCACCGCGCGTCCCGACTCGGTGCGCGCGAAGAACTGCACACCGAGGTCGGCCGCCTGGCCGACATCTGTCGCCGCGCCCGCGGTCGCGATGAGCGACTTCGACGGCACGACGTCGGTCAGCACGGCCGAGCCGCCGACACCGGCGCGCTCGACGAGCGTCACCTCCGCCCCGAGCTGGGCGCCGGTGAGCGCCGCCTCGTAGCCGCCAGGCCCCCCTCCGAGCACGGCGATGCGCTGGGTCCGCTCGAACTCGTAGGGCATGCATCGATTGTGGCGCATCCGGAGGCCGTGGGCCGCACGCCGCACCTCTCCGCCCGTCACCTCTTAGAGTGAAGGGATGCACACCCCGCACCCCCTCGACGGCGAGGACGTGGACCCGTTCACCGTCGCCCGTATCGCCGCAGAGCAGCTCGCGGATGCCACCGGCGTCGAGCGGCACGACATCGCCCTCACCCTGGGCTCCGGATGGGCGAGGGCCGCCGATCTCATCGGCGAGACCGTCGCGACCGTCCCGGCCACCGAGATCCACGGCTTCAGCGCCCCCGCCCTCACCGGCCACGTCGGCACCCTCCGCAGCATCCTGCTGCCGAACGGCAAGCGCGCCCTCGTGATCGGCGCCCGCACCCACTTCTACGAGGGCCACGGGGTGCGGCGGGTCGTGCACTCGGTGCGCACGGCGGCCGCCGCGGGCGCGACGACGATGATCCTCACCAACGGCGCGGGCGGCATCAAGGAGCACTGGACGCCCGGCACCCCGGTCCTCATCAGCGACCACATCAACCTCACCGCGGCATCCCCGCTCGAGGGCGCGACCTTCATCGACCTCACCGACCTCTACTCGGCCCGGCTGCGCGGCGTGGCCCGCGCCGTCCAGCCGGACCTCGACGAGGGGGTCTACGTGCAGTTCCGCGGCCCCCACTACGAGACCCCCGCGGAGGTGCAGATGGCGCGCGCGATCGGCGGGCACATCGTCGGGATGTCGACCGCTCTCGAGGCGATCGCGGCCCGCCAGGCCGGCATGGAGATCCTCGGCTTCTCGCTCATCACCAACCTCGCCGCGGGCATCTCGCCTGCTCCGCTCAGCCACGCCGAGGTGCTGCAGGCGGGCCGGGACGCCGAGCCGGTGATCTCCGAGCTGCTCGCGCGCGTCGTGGCGGCGATCTGATGACCGAGGCCGCCGACCCGGTCGAGGCGGCGCGCGCCTGGGCCGCGCAGGACCCGGACGAGGTGACCCGCGCGCAGCTCGAGGCGCTCCTCGCGCGCTGCGACGCGGGCGATCCGGATGCGCGCGCCGAGCTGGCGTCCCGGTTCGCCGGGCGACTCGCCTTCGGCACCGCGGGGCTCCGCGGCGAGCTCGGCGCGGGTCCGCTGCGCATGAACCGGGTGCTCGTCGGACAGGCGGCTACCGGGCTCGCGGCCTACCTGCTCGCGCGGGAGCCGCATCCCTCCGTCGTCATCGGCTACGACGGGCGGCGCAATTCCGAGGTGTTCGCGCGCGACACCGCCGAGTTCATGGCGGGCGCCGGGGTGCGCGCGATCCTGCTCCCCCGGCTGCTCCCGACACCGGTGCTCGCCTTCGCGGTGCGGCACCTGGAGGCGAGCGCGGGCGTCATGGTGACCGCGAGTCACAATCCCGCGTCCGACAACGGCTACAAGGTGTATCTCGGCGGACTCGACCACGGCTCGCAGATCGTCCCGCCCGCGGATGCCGAGATCCAAGCCGAGATCTCGCGCGTCGCCGCCGGCTCGATCGCCGAACTGCCGCGCTCGACGGCGTACGAGACCGCGGGCGAGGAGATGGTCGACGAGTACGTGCGGCGCACGGCAGCGCTGGTGACCGATCCGCGACCGCTCCGGGTCGTCTACACGGCCATGCACGGCGTCGGCTGGGAGACCGCGCGGCGCGTGTTCGAGGCCGCGGGCTTCCCAGGCGTCGTCTCGGTCGCCGAGCAGCAGGATCCCGATCCGGCGTTCCCGACCGTCGACTTCCCGAATCCGGAGGAGCCCGGCGCGATGGACCTCGCCTTCGCCACCGCAGCGCAGCACGGGGCCGAGCTCGTCATCGCCAACGACCCGGACGCCGACCGGGTCGCGGTCGGCATCCCGGATGGGCAGGGCGGCTGGCAGCGTCTCTCGGGCAACGAGGTCGGCTGGCTGCTCGGCTGGCGCGCCGCCCGTCTCGCGCAGGGCTCCGACGTCGATCGCGGCAGCTTCGCGTGCTCGCTCGTGAGCTCGCCCGCGCTCGGCGTGGTCGCCCGCAAGGAGGGCTTCGACTTCGTGGAGACCCTCACCGGGTTCAAGTGGATCTCGCGCGCCGGCGATCTGCTCTATGGCTACGAGGAGGCGCTCGGCTACCTCGTCGACCCGGAGAAGGTGCGGGACAAGGACGGCATCTCGGCCGCGGTCGCCGTGCTCGCGCTGTTCTCCGAGCTCGCCGCGACCGGTCAGAGCTTCGCCGACCACCGCGCGGCGTTCGCCGACCGGTACGGCGCGTTCGCGTCCGGGCAGATCTCGGTGCGGGTGTCCGACCTCGCGCGCATCCCCGCGCTCATGGCTCGGCTGCGCTCCGATGCGCCACGCGAGATCGGCGGCATCCGCATCGAGCGGATCGACGACTTCGCCGACGGGTTCGGGGCCTTCCCTCCGAGCGACCTCCTGCGGTACTGGCTCGAGGGTGGATCGCGCGTCATCGTGCGGCCGAGCGGCACCGAGCCGAAGCTCAAGTGCTACCTCGACACCCGCTGCGACGAGGGCACGCCCGCCGAGCGTCAGGCGGCGGCGGATGCGGCGCTCGCGGCGCTCGACGAGGGGATGCGCGGGCTGCTGTCCTAGACCACGCGCTCCCGCCTCCGCCGCCGCGATGCCGCTCCCGCAATGCCCCGTTCCCGCAACTCAGGAGATTCCGCCCGGTTGCCCGCTGCCGCACCGCATCCGCCGGGTTTCTCCTGAGTTGCGAAACCGCGCATCTTCGCAACTCAGGACAAAACGGAGGGCGGAGGGAGATCCGCTGCACAGCGTCGATTCCTCCTGAGTTGCGGAAACGATGTCGCGAAGAAAGCAGGGGAACGGGCAGCAGCAGGGGAGGCACGAGGCGGCAGCTCAGCCGAGTGCGTCCTCGAGTTTGCGCTGCAGCTCCGCGGTGTCGAAGTAGTTCTCGATCACGACCACGTCGGCGAAGGTCGGGCCGATGACGTCGACGAACTCGGCGCCGGTGAGGATCACCTGCGCGTCGTCGAGCTCCGCGCGCAGCGTCGAGACGTCGATCGCGACCACCCGCGCGTCGATGCCGAGCCGCTGCAGCACCCGCTCGGCGTTGACCTTGAGGATGCCGCTCGTGCCGATGCCGGCCCCGCACAGCGCCAGGATCTTCACTCCGTCACCCCGAGGATCGCGCGCACCTCGTCGGGCGCCGCGGCGTCCGCGATGCGTTCCACGGCATCCGAGTCGTTGAAAATGTTGGCGATCTCGGCCACGAGTCGCAGGTGGCGCGCGCTCGAAGCTCCCGCAAGCGCGAGCACGACGCGCACCGGATCGTTGTAGGGATGCCCGAACGGCACCGGATCGGAGAGGGTCACGATGGCGAGACCGTCGCGGTGCACCGCAGGCCCGGGGCGGGCGTGGGCGAGTGCGAGGCCCGGCGCGACGACGACGTAGGGACCGTGCGCTTCGATCATCCGCACCATGTCGAGCGAGTAGCCGGCATCCGTCGCGCCGCTCGCCGCCAGGGCGCGACCGGCCAGTTCGACGGCCTCGCGCCAGTTCCGCGCGCGGACGCGCAGCAGCACAGCCTCGTCGGGAAGCGCGGGAAGCTCGGCGAGCTGATCCATCAGGCGGCGCCGAACCCGTCCTCGATGAGCTCGACGAGCTCCGCACGATCCTCGAGCGAGAGGAACGCGGCCTCGGCGGCGTTCAGCTGGAACGCGAGCAGATCGTCGGTGCCGTAGCCGAAGGCGTCGACGAGCAGCGCGAGCTCGCGCGTGAGGGTGGTCGCACTCATGAGCCGGTTGTCGGTGTTGACTGTGACGCGGAAGCCGAGCTGATAGAGCAGGTCGAAGGGATGCGCGGTCAGCTCGTCGCCCCACGCCGAGATCGCACCGGTCTGCAGGTTCGAGCTGGGGCTGGTCTCGAGCGCGATACCGCGGTCCTTGATCCACTGGGCGAGGCGGCCGAGGCTCACGTAGCTGGCCTCCTCGTCCTGCGACTCGATCACGATGTCCTCCGCGATCCGCACACCGTGGCCGAGACGGAGCGCGTGACCGTCGACGAGCGCGCCGCGGATCGAGGAGGTGCCGTCCGCCTCGCCCGCGTGGATCGTCACGGGGAAGCACTCGCGCGCGAGCAGCTCGAAGGCGGCGGCGAAGCGGTGCGGCGGGAAGCCCGCCTCGGGGCCCGCGATGTCGAAGCCGACAGCGCCGCGGTCGCGGTGGCGCAGCGCGAGTTCGGCGATCTCGCGTCCGCGATCGAGATGACGCATCGCGCTGATGATCTGCCCGACGCGGATGCCGTGGCCGGCATCCGCCGCCGCCGCGACGCCCTGCTCGAGCCCCTCCTGCACGGCCTCGACGGCCTCGTCGAGGGTCAGGCCTCGGGTGAGGTGCTGCTCGGGGGCCCAGCGGATCTCGCCCCAGACGACGCCGTCCGCCGCGAGGTCCTCGACGGCCTCGCGCGCGACCCGGATGAGCCCCTCGCTGGTCTGCATGACGGCGAGGGTCACCTCGAAGGTCGTCAGATACTCGACGAGCGAGCCGGAATCGGACTTCTCCGCGAACCACGTCGCAAGCCCCGCCGCGTCGTCGGCCGGCAGCTCGAGGCCGAGCGGTTCGCCGAGCTCGAGGATCGTCTGCGGGCGGAGGCCGCCGTCGAGGTGGTCGTGCAGGGACACCTTGGGAAGGCTCCGCAGTTCGATCCCGTCGACGTGGTGGTCTGCGGATGCGGCCTCGCTCATGCGTTCCAGCGTAGTCGGGGCGTGGTTTCGGATCCTGTGCCGACGCCGAACGCCGAGGGGTCGCAAAGTGCTCCTTCCACGGCGTGTCGAGCGCAGTTTGCGACCCCTCGGCTCAGGCTGGGCCGGCCGGAGTGCGCTGACCTAGGGTGGGAGGGTGCCCCGCCGCATCATCCTGGACTGCGATCCCGGCCACGACGACGCCATCGCGTTGCTGCTCGCACACGGGAGCCCCGAGATCGAGCTCGTGGCCGTGACGACCGTCGCGGGCAACGCAGGCATCGACGCCGTCACCCGCAACGCCCTCTCGGTCGCGCGGATCGCCGGCATCACGGGGGTGCCGTTCGCCCGCGGCGCGGCCAGGCCGCTCGTGCGCGCGGTCGAGTTCGCGCCCGACATCCACGGCGACTCCGGTCTCGACGGGCCCTCGCTTCCCGAGCCTGCCTTCGACGTCGACCCGCGCGGCGCCGTGCAGCTCATCATCGACACCGTCATGGCATCCGAGCCGGGCGAGATCACGCTCGTGCCGACCGGCGCGCTCACCAACATCGCCCTCGCGGCGCGCCTCGAGCCGCGCATCGTGCCGCGCGTGCGCGAGGTCGTGCTGATGGGCGGCGGCGTGCACGTGGGCAACTGGAACGCGACGAGCGAGTTCAACATCGTCATCGATCCGGAGGCGGCGCACATCGTATTCAACGAGTCCTGGCCGCTCACCATGGTCGGGCTCGACGTCACGCACCAGGCACTCGCGACCCCGGAGGTGCGGGAGCGGATCGCGGCGGTCGGCACGCGGCCGGCGGCGTTCGTGGGCGAGTTGCTCGACTTCTTCGGCGCGAGCTACCTCGAGGCCCAGGGATTCGCATCCCCGCCCGTGCACGATCCCGTCGCGGTCGCCTATGTGATCGACCCCGCGGTGCTGCACGTCGTGAAGGCCCCGCTCGACGTCGAACTCGCCGGCACCCTCACGCTCGGCATGACGGTCGCCGACCTGCGGCGCCCCGCCCCCGCGGACTGCACGACCCAGGTCTCGCTAGGCCTCGACGAGCGCCGCTTCTGGGACCTCGTCGTCGACGCTCTCACCCGCATCGGCGACCCCGCCCCCTGAGTTCCCGTCCCGCGCCCCCGGCCTTCCCATCTCAAGGACTCACGCGTCCCATCTCAAGGAGTCGGCGAGGTTGGAGTCGTCTGCTGTTGCGGGTGTCGCCGATTGCGCGCGCCCGCTCCTTGAGATGGGACGCTCAGCTCCTTGAGACGGGAGGCGGCGGGCGCCTCAGACGAGGCGGGCACGGATGAGGGGGCGCTCGGGGAGCGCGGTGCCGACAGGCGCGACAGCGTAGGCGCCGTCGAGGGCCTCGAGCGCGCGGGCGAAGCGGGCCGGGTCGTCGGCGTGGAGGGTGAAGAGCGCCTCCCCCGCCTGCACCGGATCGCCCGGCTTCTTGTGCAGGTCGATGCCCGCCGCGTGCACCACCGGGTCCTCCTTGCGGGCACGGCCGGCGCCCAGCCGCCAGGCCGCGACACCGAACGCCAGGGCCTCCTGCGAGACGAGCACCCCGTCCGTCTCGGCGAGCACGGGAAGCGACTCGCGCGGCGCCGGGAGCGGCGCATCCGGGTCGCCGCCCTGCGCCCGGATCATCGCGCGCCAGCGGTCCATCGCACGCCCGTCGGCGAGCGCGGCCTCCACGTCGGCGTCCGCAACGCCGGCCAGCTCGAGCATCTCGCGGGCGAGCGCCACCGTGAGCTCGACGACATCGGCCGGACCGCCGCCCGCGAGCACCTCGACCGCCTCGTGCACCTCGTTGGCGTTGCCGATCGCGAGACCGAGCGGCACGTTCATGTCGGTCAGCAGGGCGCGCGTCGCGACGCCCGCCTCGTTGCCGAGCCGCACCATCGTCTCGGCGAGCTCGTGCGCCCGTTCGTACTCCTTCATGAACGCGCCGCCCCCGAACTTCACGTCGAGCACGAGGGACGCGGTGCCCTCGGCGATCTTCTTCGACATGATCGAGGATGCGATGAGCGGGATCGACTCGACCGTCCCCGTGATGTCGCGCAGCGCGTAGAGCTTGCCGTCGGCGGGGGCGAGGTCGGCGCCAGCCGCGCAGACGACCGCTCCGACCGAGCGAAGCTGGGCGAGGAACTCCTCGTTCGTGAGCCGGGCCCGCCATCCGGGGATCGACTCGAGCTTGTCGAGCGTGCCGCCGGTGTGCCCGAGCCCCCGGCCGGACAGCTGCGGCACCGCGACGCCGAAGGAGGCGACGAGCGGTGCGAGCGGGAGGGTGATCTTGTCGCCGACACCGCCCGTGGAGTGCTTGTCGGTCGTCGCCAGCCCGAGGCCCGAGAAGTCGAGCCGTTCGCCGCTCGCGACCATCGCGAGGGTGAGCTCGCGGAGCTCGTCCGGCGTCATCCCGTTGAGGTAGACCGCCATCGCGAAGGCCGCCATCTGCTCGTCGGCGAGGTAGCCGCGCGTGTAGGCGGCCACGAGCCAGCGGAGCTCGTCCGCCGTGAGCTCGCCCCGATCCCGCTTGCGGTGGATGAGGTCGACGGTGTCGAAGGGCTCGACCGTCACTCCGCGTACTCCGCAAGGGTGCGCGGGCCGAAGGCGTCCGGAATGACCTCGTCGATGGTCTTGATGCCCGACACGGTCTCGAGCAGCATCCCCTCGGCCGAGTGCTCGAACAGCAGCTGCCGGCACCGCCCGCACGGCATGAGGGCCCCACCGTGCCCGTCGACGCAGGTGAAGGCGACGAGCTTGCCGCCGCCCGTCATGTGCAGGGTCGAGACGAGCGCGCACTCCGCGCACAGCGTGAGGCCGTAGGAGGCGTTCTCGACGTTGCAGCCCCAGATGACGCGCCCGTCGTCGACGAGCGCCGCGACCCCCACCGGGAAGTTCGAGTACGGAACGTACGCGTGCTCGATGGCCGCGTTGGCCGCCGCGCGCAGCGCCTCCCAGTCGATCTCGGCGGTGGTCATGCGACCGCTCCCTTTCGTGCTCGTGATGTCGCTCAGGATTTGATGTACGGCTTGCCGTCTGCGGCCGGCGCTCGCGACTGGCCCACCAGCCCCGCGACCGCGAGCACGGTCGCGAGGTACGGGACCATGCGCATGAGCTCCCCGGGGACGGGCGAGCCGATGGAGCTGAGCACGTACTGCAGCTGCGTGGCGAACCCGAACAGCAGGGCCGCGAGCGTCGCGCGGATCGGGTCCCAGCGTCCGAAGATCACCGCGGCGAGGGCGATGAAGCCCGCACCGTTGGTGACCTCCTTCGTGAAGCCGCCGACCGATCCGAGGGTGAAGAAGGCGCCTCCCGCTCCGACGATCGCGCCCGCGATGACGATCGTGGCGAGGCGGCGGCGGTTGACGTCGATGCCGACGGTGTCCGCCGCCTTCGGGTGCTCGCCGACCGCCCGAACCCGCAGGCCCCAGCGGGTGCGGAACAGGGCGAACCAGATCACCGGGATCGCGAGGTACATGAAGTAGGTGATGATCGTGCCGTTGAACAGCGACGGCCCGATGATCGGGATCGTCGACAGCAGCGGGATCGGCAGCCGGTCCAGGATCGCCGGGGAGTTGAGCACCGCCTCGTTCGGGCTCAGCAGTTCGCTGTACAGGAAGCTCGTGATGCCGACGACGAGCACGTTGAGCACGACGCCGACGATCACCTGGTCGACGATGTACTTGATGCCGAACACGCCGAGCAGCAGCGACACCAGGACGCCAGCACCGGCCGCCGCGATGATCGCCGGGATGGCCGCGAGCTGCCCCGCGAGCCCGCCGCGATCCTCCTCGCCGAGCATGCCCATGAACGCCATGGCGACCGACGACGAGACCATCGCCGAGACGAAGGCCCCGGCGAGCAGCTGGCCCTCGATGGCGATGTTGACGACGCCGGCGCGCTCGGAGAGCACGCCCCCGAGTGCGCCGAGGATGAGCGGGGTGCTGAGGCTGATGGCGCCGAGGAGCAGCCCGGGCACGGCGATGCCGAGGGTGGCCCCCGCGCTCGCCCAGACCAGGAACGCGGCGAGCGCAACGATCGCGAAGACCACGATGATCCAGAGCGGTGTCGCCCGGCGCCGCAGGGCATGGAGCACCGAGCCGACGGTGGCCGCCACGAGCACGAGGGTCAGCACGATCGTCGCGGGCACCGACGGCACGACGAGCGTCGGCAGCGAGATGAAGTCACTATCGGTGGCCAGCATGAAGGGGCTGTCGCCCGGCCGCGGGAAGCCGAGGAACAGGATCGCGGATCCGATGGTGAAGATCGCCAGCGCGATCGGCGCCTTCCAGACGGCGGCGCGGCTCAGCTCGGGCACGTTCGCGACGGCGCCGGGCGCCGGGGCGGCGACGGCGGTCACTTGGTCACCACCGACTTCGCGATGCCGCGGATGCGGAATCCTGTCGGTTTCGGCAGGAAGAACATGGCGCGCACGAGCGGCGGCGCGGCGATCAGCAGCACGATCACCGACTGGATCACCGAGACGAGGTCGATCGACACGTAGAGCCGCATGTCGAAGCTTCCCGTGCGCAACGCCCCGAACAGCAGGCCCGCGAGGAACACGCCCCACGGGCGCGACCTGCCGAGCAGCGCCACCGTGATCGCGTCGAAGCCGAGACGGGCGGCGTCGAAGGTCGGCGAGAGGCCGTTGCCGCCCTGCGAGGAGCTGTGCAGGAACAGCACGCCCGCGAGTCCGGCGAGCCCGCCCGAGATGAGCATGGCGATGAAGTAGACGTTCTTGACGTCGATGCCCGCCACGCGTGCCGCGCTGGGGTTCTCGCCGACGGCGCGGAAGCGGAACCCCATCCCCGAGCGGTTGAGGAACCACCACGCGCCGAAGGTGACGACGATCGCGATGAGGAAGCCGGCGTCGACGCCCCAGCCCAGATCGGGGAACAGCAGCGGCAGGCGCGCGTCCACGGGGATCGGCGGCGACTTCGGGTTCACCTGCCCCTCGAGCTGCAGCACCGGGGTCTTCAGCAGATAGATGAGCAGGTTGAGCGCCACGTAGTTGAGCATGATCGTGGTGATCACCTCGTGCGCACCGGTGCGGGCGCGCAAGAGGCCAGGGATGCCGCCCCAGACGGCTCCTCCGATGATGCCCGCGACGATGGCCGCGACGAGCGCCAAGGCACCGGGCAGCGGGAAGTGGAAGGTCACGATGCCGGAGAGGATCACGGCGACGGTGATCTGCCCGCGCGCCCCGATGTTGAACATGCCGACCCGGAACGTCAACGCCACCGCGAGGCCCGCGATGATGAGTGAGGTCGCGTTGAAGAGCGTGTCGGAAAGCGGCTGCAGGCGCTCGACGAGGTCGCCGCTGGATCCGAGGATCGAGCCGGTGAACAGCGCTCCGTAGGCGTTCGAGATGACATCCCACGCGGCGGCGAAGGTGTCCCCGGGGCGCGCGAAGAAGTACTGGGCGGATGCCTGGACGTCCTCGTCGAAGACCGCGATGAACACGGCGCCCACGACGAGTGCGACGAAGATCGCGAGGATCGAGATGACGGCGGTGCCGCCGAGGATCTCGCGCACCGCGAGACGCCAGCGCGAGGGCGCGGGAGCCGTCGCGCGCTCCGCGGGGGGCTGCTGCAGCTCGCTCATGCCGCGATCTCCGTTCCCTCGGGGAGCTCGCCCGCCATCATCTGCCCGAGCACTTCGCGAGAGGTGGTGGGCGGCACGATCCCGACGAAGCCGCCCCGGTACATGACGGCGATGCGGTCGGCCAGGGCGTAGACCTCGTCGAGCTCGGTGGAGACGACGATCACCGGCACGCCTTCGTCGCGCGTGGCCACGATGCGCTTGTGCACGAACTCGATCGACCCGACGTCGAGTCCGCGCGTGGGCTGGGCGGCCACGAGCAGCCGCAGCTCGCGGCCGAGCTCCCGCGCGAGGACGACCTTCTGCTGGTTGCCGCCGGAGAGGGTGCCAGCCGGGGTGCTGATCGACTGGGCCCGGATGTCGAACTCGCGCAGCTTCTCCTGGGCGTAGCCGGTCAGCACGTCGAGCCGCAGGGCTCCGGCCCGCACGAAGGGCGGCCGGTCCGAGCGGTCGAGCATGAGGTTCTCGGCGATCGAGAACGCGGCGACGAGGCCGTCCTCGCCGCGATCCTCCGGAACGAAGCCGACTCCCCGATCGAGCACTCGGCGCACGCTCGCCCCCGCGAGATCGACGCCGTCCAGCTCGATGCGCCCGGTTACCCGGGGCTGGAGCCCGAGCAGCGCCTCGGTGAGCTCGGTCTGGCCGTTGCCCTGCACCCCCGCGATGCACAGGATCTCTCCCGCGCGCACCTGGAAGTCGACGCCGTCGAGCACGGGGAGGCCGTGGCTCGACAGCACCCGGAGCTCGCGCACCACGAGCGCGGGTGCTCCTGGGCGGGCGGGGGGCTTCTCGATCGTGAGGGTCACCTCGCGGCCCACCATGAGGGCGGCGAGCTCGGCATTGCTCGCGGTCGGCGAGGCCACGCCGACGACCTTGCCGAGCCGGATGACGGTGATGAGGTCCGCGACCTCTCGCACCTCGCGCAGCTTGTGGGTGATGAACACGATGGCCGTTCCCTCGGCGCGCAGCTGCCGCATGATTCCCATGAGCTCGTCGGTCTCCTGCGGGGTGAGCACGGCGGTGGGCTCGTCGAACACGAGCACGCGCGCATCTCGGGCGAGCGCCTTGATGATCTCGACCCGCTGCTGCACGCCCACCGGGAGGTCCTCCACGAGGGCGTCTGGGTCGACATCGAAGCCGAACCGGGCGGAGATCTCGCGCACCTTCGCGCGGGCCGCGTCCAGATCCAGCACCCCGAGGGCCTTGGTGGTCTCGTGGCCGAGCATGACGTTCTCGGCGACCGTGAAGACGGGGATCAGCATGAAGTGCTGGTGCACCATCCCGATTCCGGCTCCCATGGCGTCGCCTGGCCCGGTGAAGTGCTGGACCACGTCGTCCAGCAGGATCTCGCCCTCGTCCGCGCGGTAGAGGCCGTAGAGCACGTTCATGAGCGTCGACTTGCCCGCCCCGTTCTCGCCGAGCAGGCAGAGGATCTCTCCCGGCTCGACCACGAGGTCGATGGAGTCGTTCGCGACGAGATCCCCGAAACGCTTGGTGATGCCGCGGAGTTCGAGCTTCATAGCGCTGTCATCCTTTCATCCGCGCGCGTCCGGGGGAACTGCGGGCCGGTCAGGAGGTTCAGACGGCTCGGGGAGGCCGGCGTCGCCGACCTCCCCGACCGCGTCAGGTGGTTCGGATCACGGGTTGAGGTACGAGGTGACCTTGATGTCGCCCGAGACGATCTGGGCGGAGATGTCGTCGAGCTCACCCTGGAGGTCGGCGCTCACCTTGTCCTCGAAGTCGTGGAACGGCGCGATGCCGACTCCCTCGTTCTCGAGCGTCCCGATGTACGCGGTGACGTCGAAGGTGCCGCTCGCGGCCCCCGTCACGACATCCGACACGGCGTTCTTCATGTCCTTGAGGATCGACGTGAAGTACAGGCTGTCGTAGGTCGGGAAGGTCTCGTAGACGTCCGCGTCGCAGCCGAGCAGCGCGATGTCCTTGCCGGACTCCTCGATGGCCGCACCCGCCGACTGGAAGATCGGTCCGCCGACCGGAAGGATCACGTCGGCGTTCTGGTCGATGAGGGTCTTGGCGACGCTCTTCGCGTTGTCGTCGGCGGTGAAGGCACCGGTGGCGAGGGTCGCGTCCTCGTTGGCCGGGTCGTATCCGACGAGCGCGACGGCGGTGCCCTTCTGCTCGTTGTAGTAGCTCATGCCCTGGTAGAAGCCGTCCATGAAGATCGTGACGGTCGGGTAGGCGATGCCCGCGAACGTTCCGAGCACGCCGGTCGTCGTGTAGCTCGAGGCGGCGTAGCCGGCCAGGAACGCGGCCTGCGCGGTGTCGAACAGGATCGGCTTGATGTTCGGGGCGTCGGTCGTGCCGTCGAAGTCGTTGTCCGCCGCGTCGTCGACGATCGCGAAGTCGATGTCGGGGTTGGCCAGAGCGGCCTCGACCGTCGCCGCCGAGAGCGCGAAGCCGACGGTGACGATCAGGTCGCAGTCGGCGTCGACGAGGGTCTGGATGTTGGACGCGTAGTCGGCGTCGCTCTCGGACTCGACGGCCTGCGCCTCGACGCCGAGGGAGTCGGCTGCGGCCTGGAGTCCCTCGTAACCGAGCTGGTTGAAGGACTTGTCGTCGAAACCGCCAGAGTCGGAGACCATGCAGGGCTTGAAGTCCGAGGCGGTGGATGCGCTTGAGCCGTCGTCCTCCGGCGCCGCCGCGCAGCCGGCGAGCAGCAGAGCGCTCGCGCCGAGAATGGCGAGACCGGAGAGACCGGCCTTCCGGGTCGTGATTGTCACTGTGTCCTCCAAGAGATCGCCGGGCAGGATGGCCGGCGGATTGCGGACCACGTTACCTTCTGTGACGGAGGCCGGACGCCGGGCAGCGGCGCTCGCAACAGAACAGTTACACAGCCGATGGGGTTCCGAAATGCGCCGGAAATGTTCGCGTCCGACGGGGGGCCGAACGCCGTCAGAGCACGTCGTCGCGGCCCGACAGCTTGAGGGCGTCGACGACGCTCTTGACCCGCTGCGCGTTCGCGGTCGTCGTGACGAGGAGCGCATCCGGGGTGTCGACGATCACGATGTCGTGCACGCCGATGAGCGACACGATGCGGTCGGTCTGACTCACCACGATCCCGCTCGAGGCGTCGGCGAGCACGCGCGCGTTGTCGCCGAGGATGGACAGGTCGCTCGGCCTCCCGCCGGACCTGAGCTTGGCGACGGAGGCGAAGTCGCCGACGTCGTCCCAGTCGAAGCGCCCGGGCACGACGGCGAGCCGGCCGGCGGCCGCGGCCGGCTCGGCGACCGAGTAGTCGATCGCGATGCGGCGCAGGCCAGGCCAGATGCGGTCGACCGCGGGCCCCCTGGTGGCGGGGTCGTCCCAGACCGCCGCGAGCTCCTCCAGCTGCGCGCGCAGCCTGGCGTCGAAGGCGCCGATCTGATCGAGCAGCAGATCGGCGCGGGAGATGAACATGCCCGCGTTCCAGAGGTGGCGTCCCCCGGCGAGGTACTGCGCAGCCGTGTCGGCATCCGGCTTCTCCACGAAGCTCTCCACCAGCAGCGCACCGGGTGCCCCGGGGATGCCGGCCGAGCCGCCGCACTCGATGTAGCCGAAGCCGATGGCCGGCTCCGTGGGCTGGATGCCGATCGTCGCGATGTAGCCCGCATCGGCCACCGTGATCGCCTCGGCCACCGTGGCGCGGAACGCGTTCTCGTCGGTGATGACGTGGTCGGCCGCGAAGGAGCCGATGATGGCGTCCGGGTCGCGGCGCGCGAGGATCGCGGCGGCGAGACCGATCGCGACCGTCGAGTCGCGCGGAGCGGCCTCGAGCACGATGTTGGAGTCCGTGAGCTCGGGGATCTGCTCCTCGACAGCGGCGCGGTGGGCGCGGCCGGTGACGATCATGACCCGGTCGGGGCCGGCGATCGGGGCGAGCCGCTCCCAGGTTCCGCGCACCAGGGTGCGCCCGGAGCCCGTGAGGTCGTGCAGGAACTTGGGCGCATCGGCGCGCGAGAGCGGCCACAGGCGGGATCCCACGCCACCGGCGGGGATGATGCCGTAGAAGCGGTCGACGGGTGTGGGCATGGCTCCACCTTAGAGAGGAATGGTGGATCCCGGGACCGGAGGCCGGCCCCGGACTGTCTCGATATCGAGAGAACTTAGGTCAGCCTCAATCGCGGCCCCTGAGGCACGGGCATAGACTGGAGACCGTTCCGACGGAGAACGACTCGCAAGGGAGAAAGCGCCGTGACGAGCCAGGCCGCACCACCCGAGAGTGTCGCATCCGTCCCCCTCCCGAAGAAGCGCAAGCTGCCGGCCGGAACCCTCTACCGGGGGCGCGAAGGGATGTGGTCGTGGGTGCTGCACCGCATCACCGGCACCGCGATCTTCTTCTTCCTGCTCGTGCACATCCTCGACACGGCGCTCATCCGGATCAGCCCGGAGGCCTACGACGCCGTCATCGGCACCTACAAGACGCCCATCATGGGGCTCGGGGAGGTCGCCCTCGTGGCGGCGATCGGGCTGCACGCGTTCAACGGCCTCCGCATCATCTGCATCGACCTGTTCTCCTGGGGCCCGCGCGCCCAGCGGGTGATGTTCTGGGTCGTGATCGGGCTGTGGGTCGTGCTGCTGCTGGGCTTCGCGCCACGTCATCTCATGCACGTGTTCGGAGGCGAGTGAGATGAGCACCGAGAGCATCGCCCCGCCCCGCAGCCCGCAGCTCGGCACCCGCAAGCGCTTCAACATCGAGAAGTGGGGCTGGATCTACATGCGCGCCTCCGGCGTGCTGCTCGTCGTGCTCATCTTCGGGCACCTCTTCTACAACCTGATCTTCCCCGGCAAGGTGTCGATCCTGGACTGGGCGTTCGTGGCGGGCAAGCTCTCCAACCCCTTCTGGATCGTGTGGGATCTGCTGCTGCTGTGGCTCGCCCTCATCCATGGCGCCAACGGCATGCGCACCCTCATCAACGACTACGCGCGCGGCCGCTTCCGCGGCGTGCTGCTCGGCGCGCTCGGGGCCACCACCGTCGTGCTGCTCCTGCTGGGAACGCTCGTGCTGACGACCTTCGACCCGTGCCTCGGCGAGACCGACAACGCCGAGCTGACCGCCATCTGCGCGGCCGAGTAGGCCGCGCCCCTTTAGTGAGTGAGAACGTGAGCGAGTACCTCGAGTTCGACGACGGCACCACCGTCGCCGATGGAGAACGGATCGACGGCGTCACCTACCACCGCTTCGACGTCGTGATCGTCGGCGCGGGAGGCGCCGGGATGCGTGCCGCGATCGAGGCCGCCCCGCAGGCGAAGACCGCCGTCATCACCAAGCTCTACCCCACCCGCTCCCACACGGGGGCCGCGCAGGGCGGAATGGCCGCCGCGCTCGCCAACGTCGAGGAGGACAGCTGGGAGTGGCACACCTACGACACCATCAAGGGCGGCGACTACCTCGTCGACCAGGACGCGGCCGAGATCCTCGCCAAGGAGGCCATCGACGCGGTCCTCGACCTGGAGAACATGGGGCTGCCGTTCAATCGCACCCCGGAGGGCCGCATCGACCAGCGCCGCTTCGGCGGCCACACCCGTGACCACGGCAAGGCGCCCGTCCGCCGCGCCTGCTACGCGGCCGACCGCACCGGGC
>JASGGJ010000017.1:0-33104 GCA_047605085.1 Protaetiibacter sp. | reverse complement strand
TGATGATCGTGTCGATCGCGATGGCCGTCTTGCCGGTCTGGCGGTCGCCGATGATGAGCTGGCGCTGACCGCGGCCGACCGGGATCATCGCGTCGATCGCCTTGATGCCGGTCTGCAGCGGCTCGTGCACGCTCTTGCGCTGCATGACGCCGGGGGCCTGCAGCTCGAGGGCGCGACGACCCTCGGCGGGGATCTCTCCGAGGCCGTCGATCGGGTTGCCGAGCGGGTCGACGACCCGGCCGAGGAAGGCGTCGCCGACCGGCGACGAGAGCACCTCGCCCGTGCGGGTGACGGTCTGTCCCTCCTCGATGCCCGTGAACTCGCCGAGCACGATGACGCCGATGGCGTCCTCGTCGAGGTTGAGGGCGAGGCCGAGCGTGCCGTCCTCGAAGCGCAGCAGCTCGTTGGCCATCGCGCCCGGGAGTCCCTCGACGTGGGCGATGCCGTCTGCGGCGTCCCGCACGGTTCCGACCTCGGTCGTGCCGGCCTTCTCGGGCTCGTAGCCTGCGACGAAGTCCTTGAGGGCCGCGCGGATCTCGTCCGGGCTGATGGTGATGTCTGCCATGTCTCTTCCTTGGATGGGGTGCGTCGTGTGCCGGGTCAGCCGGCGAGCCGGATGCGGAGCTCGGTCAGGCGCGAGGCGACCGTTCCGTCGATGACCTCGTCGCCGAGCTGCACGCGCAGACCGCCGACGATGGCCGGGTCGATGATGAGGTTGATGCGGAGCGCGCGTTGGTAGCGCGCGCCGATGATCTTCTCGAGCGCCGCCAGCTGGGCGGCGCTCGGACGGACCGCGGAGGTGACCGTCGCGACGACCGCGTCCGACGCATCCGCGACCGCCGATGCCGCAAGCCCCAGCAGCTCGCCGATCCGGCGGCCGCGCGGGCTCTGCACGAGGTGACGCACGATCGCGACGGTCCCCTGCTGCGCCTTGCCGTGAAGCAGCGCGTCGACGAGCGAGGACTTCGCCGCGGCGGAACCGAGCTTGCTGCCGAGGGCGAGCTCGAGCTCGTGATCCGCCGTCACCGCACGGCCGAAGGCGAAGATCTCGCTCTCGATGCCAGCTGAGGGGCCCGCCGCCTGGGCGATCGCCCGGATGCCGAGCTGCTCGATGCCGTCGACGAGTTCCTCCGGGTTCGACCAGCGCGACTCGACGACGCCGCTCAGCGTCCGCGTCGCCGCGGCGTCCAGGGCCGGGAAGATCCGCCCGACGAGGGCGGCCTTCTCTGCCGCGGGAACCGAGGGGTCGGCGAGGACGGAGCGCAGCTGCGACGAGGAGTCGATCGCGCGCGCGGCGGCGAGCAGCTGCTCACCGGTCGCGAGAGCCACTCCCGGCGATGCCGCGAGTCGCTGCTTCGCCGTCGCGAGCGCGACACGGGAGGCGGAACCCATCTACTTGCCCGCCTTCGCCTTCTCGTCGGCCTCGAGATCGGCCAGGAAGCGGTCGACGATGGTCGCGGCCTTCTTGTCGTCGGCGAGGGACTCCCCGATGACGCCGGAGGCGAGATCGAGCGCGAGAGAACCGACCTCGGAGCGCAGCGACACAAGGGCCGCGGCGCGCTCCGCCTCGATCTGGGTCTGCGCGTTGGCGACGATGCGAGAAGCCTCGGCCTGGGCCTGCGCCTTGAGCTCCGCGAGGATCACGGCGCCGTCGGTGCGGGCCTGCTCGCGGATCCGGGCGGCCTCGGCACGTGCCTCGGCGAGCGCCTGCTCGTACTCGTCCTTCTTGGCGACCGCCGCGGCCTCCGCCGTCGTCGCACGATCGATGACGCCCTCGATCGCCTCACGACGCGCGTCGAGCGAGGCGTTGATCGCGGGCAGCACCTTCCAGATGATGACAGCGAGCACGATGAGGAACGAGATGGTTCCCCAGATCAGGTCCGCGGGCTCCGGGAGGACGAGGCTGTGCGACGTCTCTCCGTCGGAATCGGAATCCGCGGCGAGGATGAATGCGATGGGCATTCAGACTCCTAACGACGAGAGGGGACGGTTTACGGCGTGGGGAAGGGGATGAATGCGACACCGATCGCAATGAAGCAGAGGGCCTCGGTGAGCGCGATACCGATCCACATGAGGGTCTGGAGGCGCCCCTGCAACTCGGGCTGGCGAGCGACCGACTCGATCGTCTTCCCGACGATCAGACCCACGCCGATACCTGAGCCGATGGCGGCCAGGCCGAACGCGAGCGGGGCGAGCTGTCCAACGATGTCCACGGTGGAGTTTCCTTTCGAGGGTGGTTCCGGATCGGTGACGAGCTCAGTGCTCGTCGGCGAGCGCCATCTGGATGTAGATGGCAGTCAGGATGGCGAAGACGTAGGCCTGCAGGCCGGCGACGAAGAGTTCGAGAACGGTGAAGGCGATGCCGAAGGCGAAGGTGCCGATGCCGAACAGGCCGAGCGCGTTCCCGTTCGCCAGCACCGTGAAGAAGAAGAAGTTCGTCGCCAGGAAGCACAGGGCCAGCAGCATGTGCCCGGCGACCATGTTCATGGTGAGCCGGAGCGTGAGCGTCACGGGACGGACGATGAACGTCGACAGCACCTCGAGGATCACGATGATGGGGGCGATCAGGGCGGGCACCCCGTGCGGAAGGGTCGCGTTGCGGAAGAACCTCAGGCCGTGGCGGCGGATGCCCGCGTAGATGAAGGTCACGTAGGCGATGAGCGCCATGATGATGCCCTGGCCGATGAGCCCCGTGCTGGCGATCTGCAGTCCGGGGATCGTGCCGGTGAGGTTGAGGGCGAGCGTGACGAAGAAGATCGTCATGATCAGCGGCATGAACCGCTTGCCCTCCTTCTCGCCGAGGGTGTTGGTGACGATGCCGACGCGCACGAAGTCGAGGACGAACTCGACGGCCGCCTGACCGCGGCTCGGAACGACCTTGAGCCGACGGGTGCCGAGCCACAGGAACAGCACGATCGCGGCGACCGCGATGAGCCGGATGATGAGCACCCGGTTGAGCTCGAACGGCGTCCCCGCGAAGAGAATCGGATCGGGGAAGAAGTCGTCGATCGACGGAGGGCTGAACTCGCTGTCAGCGCCGTCGTCTGACCGCAGAACGGGGGCGAGGGTGGAAGCTAGCAGCGCTGACTCCAGTGTCGGGGCGTGTCGCACGCACAACGATCAAGGGGTACCGCCAGCCTATCAGGCTCGACGAGGCGGTCCGGACCATCACTCGTCGCCGGACGGGCCCGGAAGCTCCACATCGACGTACGGCATCCGGGTGCGGATCATCGCGACCGCGTCGATGACGAGCGAGCCGATCGCCCCGACGACGACGGTGAGACCGAACCACAACGGGTCGAACCACTCCTGGCCGCGCAGCCAGATCATGAACACCACGAACAGCACGAGCTTGAGGAACCACGCGCCCAGCACGACGGCATAGAACAGTGGATTCGCGGGGTCGGCCACGGTGAGCCGCCTCCCGAGCAGGACACTCGCGGCCGTGAGCCCGAGGAAGACGAAGGCGAGGGCGGCGCCCAGCAGCGCGCCAAGGAGCCCGTGGCCGCCCGCCAGCAGTCCGCCGAGCGCGCCCGCGACCGCGGCGAGGACGAGCGTGAAGATCGCGCCCCAGCGCAGGGACCTCGAGAGCACGAGATTCCCCGAGACCCGGCTCATGCGCTCGTCTCCGTCTCGTGCAGGCGTTCGAGCGCCGCGCGTGCGGCGCCGTCACGGGGTTGCTCGTCCGATGCGGATACCGCCTCGAGCGGGTCGAACCGGGTGACGTCCGCGTCGTCGGCGACGGAGGCGTCCGCGTTCTGGACGGCCGCTTCGATCGCCTTCCGCTGGCTGAGCGGCGCGAGGGTCACGATCGTGCAGCTGACGAGACCCAGCACCGTCGCCAGCGCCGCCCACCAGGTGTCGATGAACAGGAACAGCAGCATCCCGACGGATGCCGCCGTCGTCCAGGCGTACAGGATGAGCACGGCGTGCAAGTGCGAGTGGCCCATGTCGAGCAGGCGGTGATGCAGGTGCTTGCGATCGGCGGTGAAGGGCGACTTGCCTGCCCGGAGGCGACGGATGACCGCGAGGCTGAAGTCGAGCAGCGGCACCACGAGGATCGCGAAGGGAAGCAGCAGCGGGATGAGCGCAGGGAACAGCTGGCGGGCGCTCCCGACCGTCTCCTCGAGGCGGTCGGGGTCGATCTGACCGGTCACCGCGATCGTCGAGGCCGCCATCATGAGTCCGACGAGCAGCGCGCCGGAGTCGCCCATGAACATCCGGGCGGGATGCCAGTTCAACGGCAGGAAGCCGATGCAGGCGCCGATGAGCACCGCGGAGATCAGCTGGGCGAGGTTGAAGTAGTCGCTCTGACCGGTCGGGCCCGACGACACGAACAGCACGTAGACGGAGAAGACGCCGTTGGCGATGATCGCGACCCCCGCGACGAGGCCGTCCAGGCCGTCCATGAAGTTGACGGCGTTCATGACGAGCACGATGACGATGACGGTGATGACGAGCGACTGCCAGGGGGCGAGGGTCACGATGACCGATGCGGAGCTGTCGGGGCGACCGAACAGCTTCGGAAGCGGGAAGGACAGGAATTGGATGCCGGACCAGGCGAGCAGGGCGGCCGTGAGCAGCTGGCCCGCGAGCTTGGTGAGCCAGTCGAGGTCCCAGATGTCGTCGGCCGCGCCCAGCAGCACGATCATGAGGGCCGAGCCGAGCAGGCCCCAGATGTGCGCGGGCTGGGAGTAGACGATCGCGAGCGAGGGGATGAGCGATCCGACGCCGAACGCCGCGACGACGCCGAAGAACATCGCGACCCCGCCGAGCCGGGGGGTGGGGCGGGTGTGCACATCGCGTTCGCGGATCTTCGGGTACAGCCGGTAGCGCGTCGAGAGCTTCCAGATGACCATCGAGAGCGCGAAGCAGACGATCGCGGCCACGCCCGCCGTCGCGATGTAGTAGATCAGTCGCATCGCTCGACCCCTACGACCCGCACGATCTCCTCGTCCGGGATGACGCCGTGCCGCACGATGCGGAGCTTGCCTTCGGGATGGACGAGGTTGGTCGCGTCGACGATCGTCGAAGCGGTGTGCGCCACCGAGGCGGGGTAGCCCTCCCCCGCGCGGCCGGCTTCGAGGTACACCGCGACGCTGTCGCCGAGCATGGCCTCGGCCTCCGCGGCGGTCAGCGCGGCGGGCTCGCCCGTGCGGTTGGCGCTCGAGACGGCGAGCGGTCCCGTCTCGGCGAGCAGCTCGAGCGCGACCGGGTCGGACGGCATCCGGAGCGCGACCGTGCCGCGCGTCTCACCGAGGTCCCAGTCGAGCGTCGGGCGGGCGGGCAGGACGACGGTGAGGCCGCCAGGCCAGAACTCGGCCACCAGGGCGCGCACCTCATCCGGCACCGGGTCGGCGAGCGCGTCGAGCGTCTCGGGGCTCGGAACGAGCACCGGCGGCGGGGCGGTGCGGTCGCGGCCCTTCGCGTCGAGCAGGCGCTGCACCGCGGCGGGCGAGAAGGCGTCGGCCGCGACGCCGTAGACCGTGTCGGTGGGGATGACGACGAGCTCACCGCGCCCGAGGGCGCCGCGGGCGAGGCGCATCCCGGTCAGCAGTTCCCCCGGGACGCCGGTGTCGTAGATCGCCATGGCCTACCCATCCTAGGAGCGTGCGGCCGGGAGGGCGCTCAGCGCAGTGCTTCTGCAGTTGTGCAGGAGTTCGCGCGATATCGCGGTGGCGCATCATTCGCAACTCAGGAGCATGCGCGCCGCAACTCCGCCGCGGACGCACCACGGCGCACCTTTCCTGAGTTGTGGGAGGGGCGCCCCTCGCAACTCAGGGCGATTCGCCGAATCCGGCCCGCGAATGCAGTAGATCCACAATTTCTCCTGAGTTGCGAAGAGGTTGCGGCGCGGAAGGCAGTTGGCGGAAGGTTGCGCCGGCATCCGATGCCGCTCAGCGCAGTGCCGTCGTCGCCCGATCGCGGCCGAGCAGGTCGCGGTGGGTCGCGGTCGCCCGCCAGCCGTCGGCGGCGAGGAGCGCGCGGAGCTCGGCGCCCTGCAACTCGCCGTGCTCGATCACGAGGACTCCCCCGGACCGCACCAGGGCGAGAGCGCGCCGCGAGAGCGCCCGCACGACGTCGAGCCCGTCCGGCCCGCCGTAGAGCGCGGACGCCGGATCGTGCAGCCGCACCTCGGGGTCGCGCGGGATCGCGTCGTCGGGGATGTAGGGCGGGTTCGAGACGAGCACGTCGACCGTGCCGTCGAGCCCGGGAAGCGCCTCGGCGAGGTCGGCGAACACGAGCCGCACGTTGCCGGCACGCACCCGGCGCACGTTCTCCTTCGCCCACACGAAGGCGCGCGGCGAGTTCTCGACGGCGACGACGGACGCGTGCGGCACCTCGGTCGCGAGCGAGAGGGCGATGGCGCCAGACCCCGTTCCGAGGTCGACGGCGAGCGGCTCTGGCGCGGCGACGGCTTGGAGGGCGTCGATCGCGAGCTGCGCGACGAACTCCGTCTCCGGGCGCGGCACGAAGACGCCAGGTCCCACCGCGAGCTCGAGCGCGCGGAACGGCGCGATCCCCGTGATGTGCTGCAGCGGCTCCCGCGCCGCGCGGCGCTCGACCGCCTCGAGGTACGCGGTGCGCTCGTCCGGGCCGACGCCCGCGCCGGTGACGGCCTTCGCCTGCAGCTGCCCGCGGCCGAGACCCAGCACGTACGCGAGCAACAGCTCCGCATCCGCCTCCGGGGTGGGGACGTGCGCGAGCGCGAGCACGCGGATGCCGTGGGCGCGGAGGTCCGCGATGGTGTGCGGGATGTTCATGTCTCGGGTCGTGTGTCGGGCTTTCGATACGCGCCTTCGGCGCTACTCAACCAGCGGGATCTTCCTCAGCGGCGCTAGTCAACCAGCGGCGCTGCCGAGGGCGGCGAGGCGCGCCTCCTCGTCGAGCTGGATGCAGGAGTCGAGGATCGGCTGGATTGCACCGTTCATGACCGCATCGAGGTTGTACGCCTTGTAACCGGTGCGATGGTCGGCGACGCGGTTCTCGGGGAAGTTGTAGGTGCGGATGCGCTCCGAACGGTCCATCGAGCGGATCTGGCTGCGCCGCGCATCCGACGCCGCCGCATCCAGCTCCTCCTGCTGCCGCGCGAGGAGACGGGCACGCAGCACGCGCATGCCGGCCTCCCGGTTCTGCAGCTGCGACTTCTCGTTCTGCATCGACACGACGATGCCGGTCGGCAGGTGCGTGATGCGCACCGCCGAGTCGGTCGTGTTGACGCTCTGGCCACCGGGCCCCGAGGAGCGGAACACGTCGATCTTGAGGTCGTTCGGGTCAATGTGCACCTCCTCCGGCTCGTCGACCTCGGGGAACACGAGCACGCCGGTCGTGGAGGTGTGGATGCGGCCCTGCGACTCGGTCGCCGGCACCCGCTGAACGCGGTGCACCCCGCCCTCGTACTTGAGGCTCGCCCACACGCCGTCGGCCGGATCCGTCGAGGTCGACTTGATCGCGAGCTGGACGTCCTTGTAGCCGCCGAGGTCCGACTCGGTGCGCTCCAGCAGCTCCGTCTTCCAGCCGCGGGACTCCGCGTAGTGCAGGTACATGCGCAGGAGGTCGGCCGCGAAGAGCGCCGACTCCTCGCCTCCCTCTCCGCCCTTGATCTCCATGATGACGTCGCGTCCGTCGTCGGGGTCGCGCGGGATGAGCAGGCGCCGCAGCTTCTCCTGGGCGGCCTGCAGGCCCTCCTCGAGAGCGGGCACCTCCTCGGCGAAGGCCTCGTCCTCGCGGGCGAGCTCGCGCGCGGCCTCGAGGTCGGACTGCGCCTGCTGCCACGCCGCGTGGGCGTGCGCGATCTGGCTCAGCTCGGCGTAGCGCCGGCCCGCCTTCTTGGCGCGCGCCGCATCCGCGTGGACCGCCGGATCGGCGAGCTGCTGCTGGAGCTGCTCGTGCTCGGCCAGCAGCGACTGGACCGACTCGAACACGACTCAGGCCTTGTGGGCGTGCCCGTTGCCGTTGCCGTTGCCCGTCCCGTTGCCGGTCGGCAGCGACTGCTGGATCTGCGCGAGGAACTCGGTGTTGGAGCCGGTCTCCTTGAGCTTCGAGAGCACCACCTCGAGCTGCTGCTGCAGCTCGAGCCCGGCGAGGGCCCGGCGCAGGCGCCAGGTGATCTTGACCTCGTCAGCCGAGAGCAGCTCCTCCTCGCGGCGGGTGCTCGAGGCGTAGATGTCGACCGCCGGGAAGATGCGCTTGTCGGCGAGGGCGCGAGAGAGCCGCAGCTCCATGTTGCCGGTGCCCTTGAACTCCTCGAAGATGACCTCGTCCATCTTGGAGCCGGTCTCGACGAGCGCGGTCGCGAGGATCGTCAGCGAGCCGCCGCCCTCGATGTTGCGCGCCGCACCGAAGAATCGCTTGGGCGGGTAGAGGGCGGATGCGTCGACGCCGCCCGAGAGGATGCGCCCGGAGGCCGGCGAAGCCAGGTTGTAGGCGCGGCCGAGGCGGGTGATCGAGTCGAGCAGCACGACGACGTCGTTGCCGAGCTCGACGAGGCGCTTGGCGCGCTCGATGGCGAGCTCGGCGACGGTCGTGTGATCCTCGGCTGGACGGTCGAAGGTCGAGGCGATGACCTCGCCCTTGACCGAGCGCTGCATGTCGGTGACCTCCTCTGGGCGCTCATCGACGAGCACCACCATGATGTGCACCTCGGGATTGTTGACCGCGATGGCCTTGGCGATGGCCTGCAGGATGAGCGTCTTGCCCGCCTTGGGGGGCGCGACGATGAGGCCGCGCTGGCCCTTGCCGATGGGGGCGATAAGGTCGATGATCCGCGTCGAGAGCTTCTCGGGAGTGGTCTCGAGTCGCAGTCGCTCGTTGGGGTAGATCGGGGTCAGCTTGCCGAAGTCGACGCGGTTCGCGGCCTCCTCGACACTCTGGCCGTTGATCGAGTCGATCTTGACGATCGCGTTGTACTTCTGGCGCCCGCTCTGCGCATCGCCGTCGCGCGGCTGACGGATGGCGCCGACGACCGCGTCGCCCTTGCGCAGGTTGTACTTCTTGACCTGGCCGAGGGACACGTAGACGTCGCTCGGGCCGGGGAGGTACCCGGTCGTGCGCACGAATGCGTAGTTGTCGAGCACGTCGAGGATGCCCGCGACCGGGATCAGCACGTCGTCGTCGGAGAACTCCGGCTCGAGCTCGTCGACGGCGCCGCCTCCCCGGCGGTTGCGGTTGCGTTCGCGGCCGCGAGCACGGCGGTTCTCACCGTCCTGCTGCGCCGCCTGGGCGTTCTGGGACGACTCGGAGTCGCCCGCGTCCGGCTGGCCGGCCTGAGCCGGCTGGCCGTTCTGGCCGCTGCGGCCTCCGCGACGGTTGCGGCTGCGACGGTTGGGCTGTTGGCCCTCGCCGTCGCCCTCGCCCTCGGCGAGCTGCTCGGCGGCGGGCACGAGCTTGTCGAGCTCGAGACCGAGCTCGGCCTGCGCGGCGTGCTGGGCGGCGCTGCGACGCGGCGCCTGCGACGGGAGCTCCTCGACCGCGGGCAGCGCCGCGGCGATCGCCGCGGCGTCCGCCGAGGGGACGCTCGCCCGGCGCGAGCCCCGGCGCGGGGCGCGCGGCAGGGGCTCCTCGATGAGAGCCTCCTCGGCGGCGACGGCCTCGGCGGCGACGATCTCCTCGAGGGGAGCCGCCGCGGGAGCCACCTCGACAGGGACGGCCGCCTCGGCGGGAGCCACCGCCTCGGCGGGAGCGTCGACCTGCTCGGTCACGCTCTCGTCGGAGCGGGGAAGTTCGGAGAGGTTGTCCACGAGATCTCCTTTGCGCATCTGGGACACGCCGGTGACGCCGCGCGCGGCGGCCAGAGCCTGGAGCTCCGGAAGACGCAGGCGGCTCAGGGCGGCGCGGTCCCCCACGGCATCCGTGGGGGTGGTGGTGTCGGTCACGACTGGGTTTTCCTTTCGACCCCGGCAGAGAACATCCCGGGATGGAGGCACCGTCCGCCGCGGTTCGGGTTGCATGAGAATGCGGGAAGCCGCGCTCGGCGAGTGCCGGTGAGATGCACCCTCGCGCCGGCTTACGCCGCGGCGTCGTCCGAGTGCAGCACCACTGTAGCACCCCGGAAGTCGACGGCGAGCATCAGGCACTCCCACCGCGACTCGGCGTTCCTGGCGATGAGCTCGGCCGCCCGCAGGCGCTGCGCCGGGTCGGAGCCGAGCACGAGGATCGAGGGCCCCGCGCCCGAGACGACCGCCGCGAGGCCGTTCGCACGCAGCACCTGGATGAGCGCATCCGTCTCGGGCATCGCGCTCGCGCGGTAGCTCTGGTGCAGCTTGTCCTCCGTCGCCGCGAGCAGCAGCTCCGGGCTCTGCACGAGCGCCGCGATGAGCAGCGCGGATCGCGAGACGTTGAAGATCGCGTCCTCGTGGGGTACCGATTCGGGTTGCAGGCTGCGTGCGAGCGCCGTCGACATCGTGCGCTCCTGCGGGACGGCGACGAGGGGACTCACCCCGCGGTGCACGATGAGCTTCTTGTAGCGCGGGCCGTCCGGGGTGACCCAGGTGATCGTGAGCCCGCCGAACAGCGCGGGCGCGACGTTGTCCGGATGCCCCTCGAGCTCGGTCGCGAGGGCGAGGAGCGTGTCGGCGCCGAGCTCCACGATGCCATCGAGCAGCCCCTTCGCCGCCATGATGCCGGAGACGATCGCGGCGCCGGACGACCCCATCCCGCGACCGTGCGGGATCGTGTTGTGCGCCACGAGGTCGAGGCCGGGCAGCTCCTGACCCACGGAGGCGAAGGCGTGCGCGATCGATCGCACCACGAGGTTCGACTCGTCGCTCGGCACCTCCCCCTCGCCGACGCCCGAGACGCGCACCGTCGCCCCCGGCTGCTCGCGCACCGAGACCGTGAGCTCGTCGTACACCGCGAGCGCCATCCCGAGCGTGTCGAAACCCGGACCGAGGTTCGCGGTCGTCGCGGGGACGCGGACGGTGACCGTCCGCCCGATCAGGCTCATGCAGACGCCGTCGCGTCGACGGTGTCGCGGGCGAGCCCCAGCACGCCGGCGATCTCGTCGGCGTCGACCGGCACGCTCGTGGGGCTCACCTCGGAGCCGTCGGCGGCCTTGAGCGCCCACTGCGGGTCCTTGAGACCGTGGCCGGTGACCGTCAGCACGACCGTCGACCCCTCCGGCAGCACCCCGGCCTCCGCGCGCTCGAGGAGCCCCGCGACGCTCGCCGCCGACGCCGGCTCGACGAAGACGCCGACCTCGCGCGACAGGATGCGGTGCGCCTCGAGGATCCTGGCGTCGCTGATGGCGCCGAAGTACCCGTCGGTCGCGTCGCGCGCCTCGAGCGCGAGCTCCCAGGAGGCCGGGTTGCCGATCCGGATGGCGGACGCGATCGTCTCGGGATCGCGCACGATCTCGCCGCGCACGATGGGGGCGGATCCCTCGGCCTGGAAGCCGAACATCCGCGGGCGCCTGGTCGCGGCGCCGCGCTCGGCCTCCTCCCGGTAGCCGCGGGTGTATGCGGTGTAGTTGCCGGCGTTCCCGACCGGGATGAAGTGGAAGTCCGGGGCGTCGCCGAGCACCTCGACCACCTCGAAGGCAGCCGTCTTCTGGCCCTCGATACGGTCGTTGTTGACCGAGTTGACGAGGTGAACGGGGTAGTTGGCGGCGAGCTCGCGCGCGATGTCGAGGCAGTCGTCGAAGTTGCCGCGCACCTGCAGCAGCTCTGCGCCGTGGGCGATCGCCTGGGCGAGCTTGCCGAGGGCGATCTTCCCCTCCGGCACGAGCACGGCCGCGGTGATGCCGGCGTGCGTCGCGTAGGCGGCCGCCGAGGCGGAGGTGTTGCCGGTCGACGCGCAGATGATGGCCTTCGCGCCGTGCTCGACGGCCTTCGAGACGGCCATCGTCATGCCGCGGTCCTTGAACGAGCCCGTCGGGTTCATGCCCTCGAACTTGACCCACACCGTAGTCCCCGTGCGCGCCGACAGCGCGGGGGCGGGGATGAGCGGCGTGCCGCCCTCGCCGAGGGTGATGACGGGCGTCGCGTCCGTCACGTCGAGTCGGTCGGCGTATTCGCGAAGCACGCCGCGCCACTGGTGAGCCATGAGATCCGTTCCTATCGTCCTTCGACCCGCAGCACGCTCTCCACCCGCGCGACCACGGGGCTGCCGGTGAGGTCGGCGACGGTCGCGGCGAGCGCGGCCTCCGTCGCCCGGTGCGTGCCGATCACCAGCGTAGCGTCGCCCGCGGCCTCGTCCCGACCGTCCCCGCCGCCCTCGGCGACCGACTGCTGCACGGCTTCGACCGAGACGCCGTGCTCCGCGAACAGGGTCGCGATCTGGGCGAGCACCCCCGGGCGGTCGAGCACGCTGAGGGTGATCTGGTAGCGCGTCGTGACCGAGCTGATCGGCAGGATCGGCAGGTCGGCGTGCGTCGACTCGGCGACTCCCGGGCCGCCGACGACGTGGCGGCGTGCGGCCGAGACGAGGTCGCCGAGCACGGCGGAGGCGGTCTGAACCCCCCCGGCGCCCGCGCCGTAGAACATGAGGCTGCCCGCCGCCTCGGCCTCGACGAACACGGCGTTGTTCGCGCCGTGCACCGCGGCCAGCGGGTGGGTCACCGGGATCAGGGCGGGGTGCACGCGCGCGCTCACGCCGTCCGCGCCGGTCTCGGGGTCGACGAGTCGCTCGCACACCGCGAGCAGCTTGACGACGAATCCGCTTCGCTGCGCCGCGACGACCTGCTCACGGGTGACGCCCGCGATGCCCTCGCGATGCACCTCGGCCACGGGGACGGTCGTATGGAAGGCGAGGCTCGCGAGGATGGCCGCCTTCTGCGCGGCGTCGAAACCCTCGATGTCGGCCGTCGGGTCGGCCTCGGCGTAGCCGAGCTCGGTCGCGACGGCGAGCGCCTCCGGAAGCGAGTCGCCGTCCCGGTCCATCCGGTCGAGGATGAAGTTGGTCGTGCCGTTGACGATGCCGAGGATGCGGTTCACCTGGTCGCCCGCGAGGCTGTCGCGCAGCGGGCGGATGATGGGGATCGCACCCCCGACGGCCGCCTCGTAGTACAGCTGGGCGCCCACCTGCTCCGCGATCGCGAACAACTCGGGGCCGTGGGTGGCCAGCAGCGCCTTGTTGGCCGTGATGACATCCGCGCCGGAGACGAGCGCGAGCTCGAGGTACTCGTGGGCCGGCTCGATGCCGCCCATGACCTCGATGACGATGTCGGCCCCCAGGATGAGCGATCGCGCGTCGGTGGTCAGCAGCTCGCGCGGGAGCTCGGCGGTGCGCGGCGCCTCGGGGTCGCGCACCGCGATCCCGACCACTTCCAGGCCGGCACCCACGCGGCCCGCGAGCTCGTCGCCGTGCTGCAGCAGCAGCGAGGCGACCTGGGCGCCCACCGAGCCGGCGCCCAGGATGGCGACCTTGAGGTTTCTGTATTCGATCATTCGGCGGTCCCGTTCAGCGTTCCCGTTCGGTGTTCCCGTTCGGGGAGGGCGTCCAGGTCGAGGACCTCGGCGCCCGAGGAGTAGCCGGCGTCGCGGCGCAGCAGGTCGTGCGCGTTCTCGCGACGGATGAGCACGCGGCTTGACCCGTCGCGCACGGCGACGACCGCGGGGCGCCCGAGGTAGTTGTAGTTGCTCGAGAGCGACCAGCAGTAGGCGCCGGTCGCGGCGACCGCGAGCAGATCGCCAGGGCGCACGTCGCCCGGCAGGTAGTCGTCGCGCACGACGATGTCGCCCGACTCGCAGTGCTTGCCTGCCACGCGCACGAGCGCCGGGTCGGCATCCGTCACCCGGTTCGCCAGACGGGCCGTGTAGGAGGCTCCGTACAGGGCGGTGCGCAGGTTGTCGCTCATCCCGCCGTCGACGCTCACGTAGCGACGCACCGCACCGCCGGTGTCGGCGGCTGAGCCCGAGCCGCCGACGAGGACATCCTTGACCGTGCCGATCTCGTAGAGCGTGATGCCGGCCGGGCCGATGATCGCACGGCCCGGCTCGACGGCGATGTCCGGAACCGCGATGCGAAGGCGCGCGCACTCGGCGGCCACGAGCTCCGCGAGCTCGGCCGCGATCGTCTCGATCGGAGTGACCTCGTCCGCGCTCGTGTGGGCGATGCCGAATCCTCCCCCGAGGTTGAGCTCAGGCACCTCACCGTCCTCGAGCAGTTGCGCGTGCAGCGGGAGCAGGCGACGGGCCGCCTCGAGGAACCCGCCCGACTCGAAGATCTGCGAGCCGATGTGCGAGTGCAGTCCCAGGAACCGCAGTGCAGGGTGGGAGCGGATGGCGGCCACGGCGGCGGGCGCCTCGGCGAGCGGGATGCCGAACTTCTGGTCCTCGCGGGCGGTCGCGAGGAACTCGTGGGTCGAGGCGTGCACGCCGCTGCTGACCCGCAGGCGCACACCCTGCACGCGGCCGTGACGGGTGGCGGCCTGCGCGACACGGTCGATCTCGACCTCGCTGTCGAGAACGATCGCGCCCACGCCGATCTCGACCGCGTGGTCGAGCTCGGCGAGGCTCTTGTTGTTGCCGTGGAAGCCGAGCTGCCGCGGGTCGAGACTCGCGGCCTCCGCGACCGCGAGCTCGCCGCCGCTGCAGACGTCGAGGCGCAGTCCCTCCTGGTGCATCCAGCGGGCGACCTCGATCGAGAGGAACGCCTTGCCGGCGTAGTAGACGGCGGTGCGCACGCCGAGCGGGGCGAACGCGGCCGCGAACGCCTCCCGGATGCGGGCCGCACGGGCGCGCGCGTCGGCCTCGTCGATGACGTAGAGCGGGGTTCCGTATGCGGCGTGCAGTGCGGGCGCGCTCACCCCGCCGATGCGCAGCGCACCCGCATCCGTGCGCCCTGCGGAATCCGGCCAGATGCCGGCCGCGAGCGCGTTCGCGTCGGCGGGATGCGCGAGCCACTCGGGGGCGAGGGGGTTGGCGGTCATGCGAACCTCACGGGGACCTCGGAACGAAGAGTGAGGCGAGCGGACCCGGCTTGGTCCCTGAAGCCGTGACGAGTCTAGCCGAGGCGGGACCGGCCGCCCGAAACCGCGGTCAGCCGCAGACGCCCTTGTCGCCGAGCGATCCCAGCACGGCACCGGAGCCGTCGAGCGTCGCGACGAGCTCGGTGCCGTCGACGCGGACGTCCGTGAGGGTGAGCGCGGCGGGGAGAGCATCCGCGATGCAGACGGTGCGCTGCTGCAGGAGCATGTCGGCGAGCCCGCCGAGCAGGAGGTTGCCGCGCAGCTCCTCGACCGTGAGCGTCTGCTCGCCGATCCGGATGCTCGTCGCATCGAAGGCGAGGTCGCCGTCGACGGCCGAGGGGGTGAGGCCGAGGCCGAGGTCGAGCGACACGCCGAACACCGTGACGGTGCCGCGCGCGACGACCTCGGAGCCCTCGAGCGTCACCTCGTCGACCGTCACGCCGCTGAGCTCGGGGGCGAGCGCGGTGAGAGCGGATGCCGGGATCGCGTAGCGCACCGTGAGCGCGCGCGTCGGTACGTTCTCATCGAGCGGGACGCCCGTCGCGACGATGTCGAGATCGCCCGTCAGCGGGCCGAGCGCGAGGGTGTCGACCCCGACGTCGACGCGCTCGAGCGAGCCGGTGAGCGCCTGCAGCAGGATGGAGAAGCCGCCGATCCGCACGTCGACGGGGGTGCCGTCCGGCACCTCGAGCTCCGTGGCCACCTGTTCCGCGATGGCTCTCTCCGCGTAACCGCGCACGAGCACGTCGGCGGCGACGGCGGCGCCGGCGAGGACGACGACGCTGCCCAGTAGCACCCACGGCCACACCCGCCGCCGCCGGCGGCGCGGGAGCTCGACGGGGGCGGATGGCGCGTCGCTCACGTCACATCCTCTCCGGGGCGGACACGCCGAGCAGGGCCAGGCCGTTGCGGAGCACCTGGCCGGTGGCGTCGTTCAGCACGAGCCGCGCACGATGCACCGGCTCGACGGGGTCGTCGCCGAGCGGGATGACCCGGCACGCGCCGTACCAGCGGTGGTAGGAGCCCGCGAGGTCTTCGAGGTAGCGGGCGACGCGGTGCGGCTCGCGCAACTCGACGGCCTGCAGCACGATGCGCGGGAACTCGGCGAGGGCACCGAGCAACTCGCTCTCGGTCTCGTGCGCGAGCGTCGAGGGGTCGAAGTCCTCGCGCGTGATCCCGGCAGTCTCGGCGTTGCGGGCCACGGCGCGCGTGCGCGAGTGGGCGTACTGCACGTAGAACACCGGATTATCGTTGGTCTTTCTCGCGAGCAGATCGAGATCGATGTCGATGTTGGAGTCGATCGAGCTGCGCACGAGCGCGTAGCGTGCGGCGTCGACACCGACCGCCTCGACGAGGTCCTCCATCGTGACGACCGTGCCGGCGCGCTTCGACATCCGGAGCGGTTCGCCGTCCTTGAGCAGGTTCACCATCTGACCGATGAGGATCTCGAGGCTGACGTAGGGCACGTCGCCGAACGCCGCGCACATCGCCATGAGGCGCTTGACGTAGCCATGGTGGTCGGCGCCGAGCATGATGAGGCAGCGGTCGAAGCCGCGCTCGCGCTTGTCGAGGTAGTAGGCGAGGTCGCCGGAGATGTAGGCGGGCTCGCCGTCGGACTTGATGACGACGCGGTCCTTGTCGTCGCCGAACTCTGTCGTGCGCAGCCAGGTGGCGCCGTCGGCCTCGTAGATGTGCCCGAGCTCGCGCAGCCGGGCGACGGCGCGCTCCACCGCACCCGACTCGTGGAGCGAGTTCTCGTGGAAGTACACGTCGAAGTCGACGCCGAAGTCGTGCAGGCTCGCCTTGATCTCGCCGAACATCTGGGTCACGCCGAGCTCGCGGAACACCTCCTGCTGCTCCTCGCGCGGGAGCGTGTCGAGGTCGCCCGGATAGTCGGTCTCGACGCGGGCGGCGATGTCGAGGATGTAGCTTCCGCCGTAGCCGTCGTCGGGCGCGGGCTCGCCGTGGTGGGCGGCGAGCAGGCTGCGGGCGAAGCGGTCGATCTGGGCGCCGTGATCGTTGAAGTAGTACTCGCGGGTGACCTCGCCGCCCTGCGCCTCCATGAGGCGGGCGAGGCTGTCGCCGACGGCCGCCCAGCGCGTCCCGCCGATGTGGATGGGACCCGTGGGGTTCGCCGAGACGAACTCGAGGTTGATGCGCACCCCGGCATACAGGCTGCCGCGACCGTAGGTCTCCCCCGCATCGAGGATGCGGGCGGCGAGCGCACCAGCCGCGGCCGCGTCGAGGGTGATGTTGAGGAAGCCGGGCCCGGCGACCTCCGCGGCGGCGATGCCCTCGGCACCGGCGAGGGATGCCGCGACCGCATCGGCGAGCGCGCGCGGGGCGATGCCGAGTCGCGCGCCGAGCTTGAGGGCGGCGTTGGAGGCCCAGTCGCCGTGCTCGCGGTTGCGAGGGCGTTCGAGGGTGACGTCCTCGGGGGTGACGATGCCGGGATCGGCTCCGCGCCCGGCCGCGGCCCGGCGCACGTGGGCGAGCAGGACATCGGCGAGGTCGGCGGGATTCACGAGTCCCGATCTTAGGGTGCGCAGCCTGACCGTTCCCCGCCCGTCGCGCCCGGCCGCCGCGCGTGCACGGGTGACAATGGAGGCATGTCCCGCCGTCCCGCCGCCCTCGTACTCTCCGCATCCACCCTGCTCGCCGCCGTGCTGCTGACGGGGTGCAGGGTGCCAGAACCCGAGCCATCGGGAACCACGACGCCGAGCGTCGAGCCCAGCGAGAGCGCGTCGCCGCCGGCATCGCCCTCGCCGAGCGCCCAGCCGAGTTCGACCCCCGTCGACATCGCCTGCGACGTGCTCGTGACCCGCGAGGCGATGTACGAGGTCAACCCCAACTTCAGCCTGCTCGCCGAGTGGACGCCGGACGCCGGAACCCCGGCCGCCGAGGCCCTCGCCGCGGACGGCGTCGCCTGCCGCTGGCAGAACGACACGAGCGGCGACCCGGTCGACATCTCGGTCGCATCCTTCGACACCGCCGCCTTGGAGGCGAAGAAGAACGCCACCTACTCGGCGAGCACGATGGTGCCGACCTACGGGGGTGACGAGGGATACTTCACGGTCGCGGACGGCGTCGGCGAGGCGGTCGTCTTCGTCGACTCGTACTGGCTCGTCGTGCGATCGCCCGTGTTCCTCGAGCCGGGCGATGCCGAGCCGATCGTCTCGGCGGCCCTGTCGGCGCTCGGGTGAGACCCGGGGTGCGGCGCGGGGTGCGGCGCGGTCAGGACAGCTCGACCGGCTCGCTGTGGTCGTCCGAGAGCGGCTCATCGGTGCACGCGTCGATCGACATCGCGAGCAGCTCGACATCCGCGAGGGTGTTGGTCTCGAAGGCCGTGTCGGCGGCGTCGCGCCCGGTCGCGATGCGGATGAGGCCGGTGCGCGGGGCGAGCCGCGTCGCGTCGACGACGACCCACCGCCCCTCGACGAGCACCTCGACGACGGCGTGCAGATCCATGGGCTCGAGCTGAGGCGCGTAGACGGAGACGATGCGGGCGGGATGGTCGAGGGCGCGCAGCAGCGCCGCGGTCAGGTGGGCGAAGTCCCGGCACACCCCGGCGCCCGTGTCGAGCGTCTCGACGGCGCCGCCCGTCGGCGAGGTCGCGTCGGCGTCGTAGCGCAACCGGTCGTGCACCCAGTCGCCGACGGCACGCGCGAGCGGCCAGCCCTCGAGCCCGCCGAAGGTGTCCCGCGCGAAGTCGATGAGCGCATCCGACTGGACGTAGCGGCTCGGCCGCGCGTACACGGCGGAATCGACGGGCTCGACCTTGGCCGGCGCGGCGCGGCCGACGACGGTCGCCGTGTAGTCGAGCTGGAGGATGCCGGGCGTCGTCTCGAACAGCGCGAGGCGGGTGCCGTGCGCGTCGGGGATGGGACGGGTGCCGAGGGGGACGCCGTCGAGCACGACGCGCAAGGTCTCGACCGTCGCCGGCACACCGTCGGCGACCGCGAGGGAGACCACGAAGGCCGTCGGATCGCTGACCTGGAAGGTCAGGCTCGCGCGGACCTCGCGGCGCAGCGTCATGGCCGGAGGGCGGGGACGACTGAGAGGGTGGTGGTCGGCATGCTGATAGCCTAAATGCCGCGCCCTCGTAGCTCAGTGGATAGAGCGCTTCCCTCCGGAGGAAGAAGTCGCACGTTCGAATCGTGTCGAGGGCACCACGTCACGACTCCCGAGAATCGTGCCAAATGGTCGTAATGAGGCGCGATGGCGACCATTTCGCACGAATCTTCGGGGTGCCCCAACGTTCCGCATCCCACCGTTCGTCTGAACAGGTAGAGGGGAGGACGCCGTGGCCGGTGCCGACTGGGAGCACGTCGTGACCGAGCTGGTCGCCGAGCGCGGCGACGCCCTGCTGCGCTACGCGACCCTGCTCACCGGGAGCGCCGACGACGCCGCCGACCTCGTGCAGGACTCCCTCGTGCGCACCTTCGGCCGGCTGCGCAACGGGTTCACGGTCGCGAGCGCGGAGGCATACCTGCGCCGCGCCATCCTCAACGCCTCGCTCGATCGGGGGCGACGCGCCACCCGCTGGCGGAAGCTCGCGCCGAGCCAGTACCAGCCCGAGGAGCTCCCCTCCGTCGACGAAGCAGCCGAGCTGCGCCTCGACCTGCACGAGGAACTGCGCAAACTGACCCCGCGCGAACGCGCCTGCCTCGTGCTGCGCTACTACGAGGACCTCAAGGTCGACGACATCGCCGCGTCCCTCGGCATCAGCGCGGGGGCCGTCAAGCGCTACCTGAGCGACGGGCTCGCCAAGATGGCGATCGCCCTCGCCGACGACGGCACCGCGAGCGATCGGCTCGGTCCGGGCGGCGCACGACCCGGCACCGGCACGACTCCGCTGCGACGTCCGTCGCTCCGTCCCGAGGAGAAGGAGGGCGACCGTGCCCACCGAAGCTGAACTGCGCGAACTGCTGCGGGACGGCGGGACGCCCGGCCCGCTCGACGCCGAGCTCATCATCCGGCGCGCCCGCGCCCGGCGCCGGCCCAAGCGGATCGCGGCGGGCGCGCTCGGTGCTCTCGCGGTCGCCGGGATCGCGGTCCCGGTGGCGCTCGGCCTCGGCCTCGGTTCGGGCGGCTCGATGAGCGCGAGCGACTCCGCGGACACATCCGCTCTCGAATCGGGCGACGCGGGCCCGCTCGAGGCGACCGGCGGCGACGGAGCCGACGCCCCCACCGTGCCGCTCCCCGCGCCGTGCGGCGCCGAGTCGCCCACGGACCTCGCAAGCACCCTTCTCTCGCTCCTCCCCATCACGGCGGATGCCGCGAGCACGCAGGTCGAGGCGACCGCGACGATCACCGACGACGCCCTCCCCGATACGGCCGCGATCGCGAGCCTCTCCACCTTCCTGCTCGTGCGCGACGGGGTCGTTCACGGGTACGCGATCCCGGCCGACGGAACCGGCACCATCCGGATCGCCCCCGCGGCCTCCGTCGAGGTCACCCTCTCGCTCGAGCTCCTCGCGTGCCCGGTCGGCGACGCGCAGCAGCGCGCGACGTTCCCGTCGGGCAGCTACCGGATCGTCGCCGCCGGAACCCTGCGCGGCGAGAACGGCGGTTCGGCGGTCGCCGTCGACGGTGTCGCCGGAGAACTGACCATCCGCTGAGTCCGCGGAATAGGATTCCGACATCGCGCGCGCGGGCGCGCGGGATTCCGGAGCGAGCATGGCCTTCGTCGTCGTCCCTCAGTGGCAGGGATCGCCGTCGAGCCGCGCCATGCGCCTCGCGGAGGGCGCCAAGGCGATCCGGGCGGATCTGCCCTCCGCCGCGAGCTACGAGGTCGAGGTGCCGCTCGAGGCGGGCGACGAGCAGGGCACGGGCATCGCGCGCTTCGGCTCGCTGCAGCTCGTGCGCGAACGGCTCACGGGGGTGCTGCGCGAGCTCGACGATCCGGCCATCGTGATCGGCGGCGACTGCGGCGTCTCGGCGGCGGCCGTCGCCCACGTCGCCGGACCAGAGCTCGCGCTCGTCTGGTTCGACGCGCATCCCGACCTCAACACGCCGTCCACCTCGCCGTCGGGCGCCTTCGGCGGCATGGTGCTCGCCGCCCTCGTCGAGGACGGCATCGTCGACCCGGCGCGGGTCGTCGTCGCGGGCGCCCGTCAGTGGGATCCGGGTGAGGAGGAGTTCGCCGCCGAGAAGGGGATCGTCTCGCTCGGCGTCGAGCAGATCGCGGATGCCGCCGCCCTCGCGGAGGCGGTCGCGGCGACCGGGGCGCAACGGGTCTACGTGCACATCGACCTCGACGTGCTCGACCCTGCCGAGTTCGACGGTCTGCTCGAACCGATCCCGTTCGGGGTGACGGCGTCGCGGCTCGTCGCCGCGGTGAAGGCGCTCGTCGCCCGCCTCCCGCTCGCCGGCGCGACCATCGCCTCCTTCGCCCCCGAGAACGCGGAACGAGCCCTCGACGACTCCCCCACCATCCTGCGGCTCATCGCGGCGCTGCGCGGCTGACGACACCGGCGCTGGGCGGGCAGCCGACCGAGCGCCTACGCTCGAGGCATGAGCGAGCACGGATCCGGGACGTCCGGCCGTCCCGGGAGCGCCCGGTGATCGCTCCCTTGCGGCCCGCGCAGCCAGGCCGCGCGGAGCGTGCCGCCGCGTCCCTCGCACGGGGCGCGGTCGCCGTGCCCGGGCTCCGGCGGGTGCTGCTGTCGCCGGTCATCGCGCGTCCCGGGTACTGGTTCGCGACCGGATGCGCCTTCCTGTGGGGTACGGCGCTGCTGGGTCGGCATCGCAACAGCCACGGGCTGCACGTCATCCACCACCTGCCGCACTGGGCCTTCGGACGCGGCGGTACGACCATCGGCGCCGTCTACCTCACGCGCGACAACGCCTCCGACCCCGTGCTCGAGCACGAGGCGGTGCACAAACTGCAGTGGCGGCGCTACGGGCTCGCGATGCCGGTGCTCTACCTCGCCGCAGGGCGGGTCGCGCTCACCAACCGCTTCGAGGTCGAGGCCGGGCTGAGAAAGGGCGGCTATCTCCGCTGAGCCGCTGCCTCGCGGTTCAGTCGCTCGTGAGCGCGTGGGCGGCGCGGTCGCCGGAGACCCACGCGTAGACGTGATGCTCGCGCTCCGCCTCGACGGGCAGCATCTCGGCGAGCCAGGCATCGACCGCGAGCTGCATCGACTGGCCGAGATCGCGGCGCAGCCAGCTGACGCACACCCGGCCGGGGGCCGAGAACTCGCGGATGCCGCTCGCGTCGGCGACCTCGAGGAAGATGCGACCGCGTGCCTTGGCGGGCAGCGTGGCGGCGACGGTCTCCGCGATCGCGATGTCGGCGTCGACCGCGCCGAGCAGCACCGAGTCGCCGTCGCCCGGGTTCCAGGCGATGGTGGCGGGAAGCACGTCGGAGATCAGCACACGCTCAGTATAGGTCAGCCTTACCTAAGACGATACTGCGAGTCGGCTGTCAGGAGTCCCAGGACGGCGGATGGCGGCGCTGCCAGCCGAGGCGCCGCTCGAGCTGCGCGCCGAGGGCGAGCAGCGTGCGCTCGCCACCCGGACGGCCCACGAGCTGCACACCCATCGGCAGGCCGTCGGCGGTCGTCGTGACGGGAAGCACGATCGCCGGGAGCCCGGCCGCATTCGCGAAGCTCGTGAACGGGGTGTACCGCACCTGCTGCGCGAAGTTCTCCTCGCCGTCGACGGGGTCGTACCAGCCCACCGGCCGCGGCGTCTGCGCGAGTGCCGGCGTCAGCACCGCGTCGAAGGGCGCGAAGAGCGTGATCGTGCGCCTCTCGAAGCCCGCGAGCCAGCCGAGCGCCTCTCCCAGGGTCCGCGCGTCGAGGGCGCGACCGCGCTCGACGAGCCAGCGCGTGAGCGGCTCGACGAGCGCGAGCTGCTCCTCGCCCAGCGGCAACGTCGCGGCACCGCCCTGCCACACCGCGCGGAAGGCGGGCGCGTAGCCGGGCTCCTCCGGCATCCGCAGCTCCTCGACGCCGTGGCCGAGCGCGTCGAGCTCGGCCACGGCGAGCGCGACGGCCGCTCGCGCCTCCGGGACGAGCTCGAGCTGGTAGGCACTCGCCCACGGCGAGTCGTACGTCACGGCGAGCCGGAAGCGTCCTTCGCCGCGCGTGGCCGCCGCGAGGAACGGCCCGTCGCCGCCCTCGTCCCGCGGCTCGGTCGCCCAGGCGGCCGGCGCACCCGGCGGCGCGACGAGCGCGTCGAGCAGCAGGCCAGCATCCGCCACGGTGCGCGCGAGCGGCCCGGCCTGCACGAGTCCCGCAAGAGCGGTGAATCCGGATGCGGCAGGCACCCGCCCGCGTGAGGGCTTGAGCCCCACGAGTCCCGTCGCGGCGGCCGGGATGCGGATCGAGCCGCCCCCGTCGGAACCCGGGGCCACCGGCAGCAGTCCCGCGGCGACCGCGACGGCCGCACCCCCGCTCGATCCCCCGGCACCGAGCGCGGGATCGTAGGGATTGCGCGCGGGCCGCCCGGCGAGCGGCTCGGTGTAGCTCGGGAAGCCGAACTCCGGCGTCGCCGTCGCGCCGAGGCTCACCGAGCCGGCGGCGTCGAGCGCGAGCGCGAGTTCGTCGCTCTCCTTCGGCACATGGCCGGCGAAGGCGCGCGATCCGAAGTCGCTCACGCGCCCGGCCCGGGCGACGAGCGCCTTGTCGGCGAGCGGCAGACCCCACAGGGCGAGCGCGTGCGGCAGCGAGGCGACCTCGTCCGCGCGGTCGAGGGCGGCATCCGCGTCGACGACCGCGAACGCCCCGAGCTCGGGATCGAGCCGCTCGATGCGCGCGAGGTAGTGGGTCGCGAGCTCCCGCGGGGTCACCTCGCCGCGCCGCAGCCAGTCCAGCTGCTCGACGGCGGTGAGGTGGTGGAGCTCGAACACGACTCGAGCCTAGGAGGACCCGGCCTCGTCCCCTCGCTACTTGAGGCTCTTCTGCATGAGCACGGTGCCGAGCCAGCGCCCGAATTTGTAGCCGACCTTGCCCATCCGCCCGACCTCTTTGAAGCCGAACGAGCGGTGCATGGCGATCGAGGCGTCCGCGCCCTTGTCGGCGATGACGGCGATGACCTCCTTGATGCCTGCGGCCTTCGCGCGCACCAGGAACTCGGACATCAGGGCGGTGCCGAGCCCCTTGCCGGTGGACGCGGCGCGCAGGTAGATCGAGTTCTCGACCGTGTAGCGGTACGCCGCCTTCTGCTTCCACGGCGCCGCATTCGCGTAGCCGAGGATCTGCCCGGACGGCGACGCCGCGACGAGCCAGGGGTAGCCGAGCTTGGCGTTGTGCCGGAACTTGGCGCGCAGTTCCGCGAGGGTCAGCGGGTCCTCGTCGAAGGTCACGGTCGAGTTCGCGACGTAGTGGTTGTAGATCTCGCGGATGTCGGGGAGGTCGCGCTCTTCCGCGTCGCGGATGACGAAGGCGAACTCCGGCTCCGGCTCCGGCTTCTTCTTCAGATGCGTCGGGAGCGTGCGGCGCGGGTTGTACTCCTCTTCGAGCATCTCGCCCCTTTCGAGACTCAGGTCACGTCACGGCGCCAGCTCGTCAGGCCGCCGATGATCAGGAACAGCGCGGCGTAGCCGCCGAGCACGAGTCCACCTTGCCACCATTCGAGGGCGTCCGCGGCGGCGCCGCTGAAGAGCGTGTAGATGCCCGACCCGACGAGGGCGTCGCTCGCGGCGCCGGGCAGGATGCGGCCGACGGCGGCCGTCCACTCCCAGAAGCTCGTGCCGAGCCGCAGCAGCGGTTCGAGGAACTGGGTGAAGGCGAGCACCGACACGATGACGGCGACCTGGTTCGGCACGAGCACCCCGAGCCCCGCGCCGATGACCGACCACAGCGCCATCGCGAGCAGCGCGCGGCCGATGAGCGCCCAGTTGTCGCTCGAGTCGAGGCCCGGCGCGACGCCGGCGAGCTGCATGACGAGCGTGCCCACACCGACCGAGGCGACGAGTCCCACGGCACCGTACACCGCACCCCACACCAGGGCCGCGCCGATCTTCCCGCCGAGCACGAGGCCCCGGCGGGGCGTGGCGAGGAAGGTGGGGGTGAGCGTTCGGTGCCGGAACTCCGCCGTCGAGGCGAGCGCGCCGAACAGCAGCGGGAAGACGTAGCCGAGCGAGGTCACGACGCTGAACACGAGGGGCGGGATCATGTCGGGGCCGATCGCACCGGCGCTCTGGTCGACGAGCACGCCGCCGAGCGCGGCGATGACCGCCGTGTTGAAGCCGACCCAGACGAACAGGATGAGGGCGAGCAGCCACCAGGCGCGCGTCGTGGAGATCTTCAGCAGCTCGGAGTGCAGGGCGCGCAGCATCAGCGGATCCCTCCCTCGCCGACGATCTCGAGGAAGACGTTCTCGAGCCCCTCCCGCTCGGGCACGAGCAGCGTGAGGGCGATCCCGGCCGCGAGGGCCCGCTCGCCGATCGCGGCGGCATCGAGCCCGGCCACGCGCAGCCCGTCGGCCGAGCTCTCGACGTGGGCGCCGGCCGCCTGCAATGCGCGGGCGAGCGCGTCCCGGTCGGAGGCGTCGACGTGCACGCGCGTCGAGGTGCCCTTCTCCAGGCCGTCGAGGGTGCCTTCGTAGGCGAGCCTGCCTCGCGAGATGATGACGACCCGGTCGACGGTCTGCTGCACCTCGCTCAGCAGGTGCGAGGAGACCAGCACAGTGCGCCCCTCGGCGGCGAGGTCGCGCAGGAAGCCGCGGATCCAGCGGATGCCCTCGGGGTCGAGCCCGTTGATGGGCTCGTCGAGCACGAGGGCGCCGGGGTCGCCGAGCAGGGCGAAGGCGAGGCCCAGACGCTGCCGCATTCCGAGCGAGTAGCCGCCGACGCGGCGGCGGGCGGCATCCGCGAGTCCGACCCGGTCGAGCACCTCGTCGACGCGCGAGGTGGGGATACCCGCGGCGGCCCCCACCACCCGGAGGTGGTCGCGGCCGCTGCGGCCCGGATGGAAGCTCGCCGCCTCGAGCGCGGTGCCGACGGTGCGCAGCGGCTCGGCGAGCTCGCCATAGGCCTTGCCGTCGAAGGTGGCGCGGCCGCTCGTGGGCCGCACGAGCCCGACGAGCGAACGCAGAGTGGTCGTCTTGCCGGCACCGTTCGGCCCGAGGAAGCCCGTCACGACGCCCGGCTCGACCCGGAAGCTCAACTCGTCGACGGCGGTCGTGCCGCCGAAGCGCTTGGTCAGGGATTGGATCTCGATGACGGCTCCGCTCATGCCCCCACGCTATCCGGGCCCCTGAGCCCTCCACCTCCCCCGCACGGAGGAGCTGCCCGCCCCTCGCTCCCCCGCGACTTGCGGACTCGCCCCCGCGACTTGCAGAAATGCAGGAGATTCTGCGGCGGCCCCGCCTGTTTGCCCGGATGCTCGGGCAGCCGAACCAAAATCTCCTGCATTTCTGAGGCTAAGGACGGACTCCGGATGCGGCGTCGAGGGCGCGGAGGTCCCAGTTCACGGGGGCGGCGCCCGCCCGTTCGAGCAGGGCGTTCGCGCGGCTGAAGGGGCGGGAGCCGAAGAAGCCGTTGTGGGCCGAGAGCGGGCTCGGATGCGCCGACTCGATGGCGGCGGCGGCGCCGAGCATCGGGCGGAGGGTGCGCGCATCCCTCCCCCACAGGATCGCGACGAGCGGCGTGTCGCGCGCGACGAGGGCGCGGATGGCGTGCTCGGTCACCGCCTCCCACCCCATGCCGCGGTGCGACCCGGAGGCACCCGCACGCACCGTGAGCACCCTGTTGAGCAGCATGACGCCCTGACCGCTCCAGCCCGAGAGGTCGCCGTGCTCCGGCGGGGTCACGCCGAGGTCGGCGGCGAGCTCGGTGTAGATGTTCTGCAGGCTCTTCGGCAGCGGGCGCACGTGCCGCTCGACCGCGAAGGACAGGCCGATGGGATGCCCCGGCGTCGGATACGGGTCCTGACCGACGATGAGCACGCGCACCTCCGAAAAGGGCTGGGTGAAGGCTCGCAAGACGTTCGGTCCGGCGGGGAGGTAGGGCCGGCCGGCCGCGACCTCCGCGCGCAGCAGCTCCCCCATCCGCGCGACCTGCGGTGCGACCGGCTCGAGCGCGGCCGCCCAGCCGGGGTCGACGAGCTCGGCGAGCGGGCGCGGGGCGCTCATGCGACGAGAGTGCTGACGATGACGCCGGCCGGTTCGTCGAGCACCTGCCAGACGCTGCCCTCGCCGAGCACCGCGAAGCCGTCGTCGCCCACGACGAGCACCGTCTTCTCGTCGATCGCGACACCTCCGTCGACGAGGCCGGCCTCGGTCGCGGCGACGAGCCGGCCGAGGGTGCCCCACTGCGCCGCGTGCACCTCGACCGCGAGGTCCACGAGGCCGAGACCCTCGAGCACCGTGACCTCGTCGAGGTCCCCGCTCGTCTCCTCGGGGCAGACGGCGATGCCGTTGATGCGCCACCCGCCGACGATCGCCCGATCGGCGGCGATCATCGCCCCCGCCGAGAAGCCGAGATACGGCAGCCCGTCGGCCACGAGCAGCCGGATCTCCTCGACGAGCGGGTCGATCGCCGAGTGGTAGGCGGGCGTCAGCCCCCCGCCCACGACGAGCGCATCGACGTCGGTGAGCACGCTCGGCGCGAACGACTCCCCGGACGCGATGGCGGTGACGACCGGATCGCACGCGGCGACCGCCCGCAGGGATGCCGGGTAGCCGGTGCGGTACTCCTCGGATGGCGTGTCCTCGTCGACGACGAGGAGCACCGCGATGCGGGGCACCATCCGCCCGCTGCCTGCGGCGCGCGAGGCCGCCTCGGCGAGGAAGGTGGAGGTGACCGCCGGGTCGCCGCCCGGCGAGAAGCCGCCGCCCACGAGATGGACGCTCACCGCTCCCCCTCCACGTCCTCCGCGGAACCCGCGTCGCCCAGGGAGCCGGCTTCACCGGGATAGGCGACCGGACCCTCCGCGCTCCACGGGAACATGATCCAGCCCTCGGTGCGGCGCCAGCTGTAGTGCGGTTCGTGCACCGTCCCGGGCTTCGCGTACAGGCACACGGTGCGCACCTCGCCGCCGCCTGCCTGCAGCAGCTGCAGCACGAGCGCGAGGGTGCGCCCGGAGTCGGCCACGTCGTCCGCGAGCAGGACGCGCTTGCCCGCGAGCGACTCGCGGTCGAGCGTGGGCGGCAGCACGACGGGCTCGTCGAGCCGCGACTCGACCCCGGTGTAGAACTCGACGTTGAGGCTCCCGAGCATCTTGACGTCGAGCGCGTAACCGAGCGCACCGGCGAGCGGGAGGCCGCCGCGCGCGATCGCCACGATCGCGTCGGGGCGGAAGCCGTCGGCGGCGATCGCCTCGGCGAGCTCGCGCGATGCCAGGCCGAACCGTTCCCAGTCGAGGATCTCGCGCTCCGCATCCGTCATAGCTCAACGGTAGCGACTCGGGAAGGGCCTAACATCCGTTCATGGCGACCCGAATGCGCAGCGCGCCTGCGATCACCTTCTCCCTCGTCGGCTTCCTGTTCCTCGTCGAGCTGACCAGCGGCATCCTGCAGGGTTTCTATGTTCCCCTCATCCCTGACCTCGTCGACCACTTGCAGATCCGCGACGGCGACTTCAACTGGTTCGAAGCGGGTTCCCTGCTGCTCTCCGCGATCATCGTGCCGGTGTTCTCGAAGCTCGGCGACATGTACGGGCACAAGCGGATCCTGCTGATCTCGACGGCGCTGACGGCGGGGGCGACCTGGTGGCTCGCCGTCACCGCCGACTTCTGGAGCTTCATGGCGGCGTGGTCGCTGCAGTCGTTCTACGTCGTGTGGTTGCCGCTCGAGGTCGCCCTGATCTTCGACCGCGGGCGCCGCACGGGCACGGCGGCATCGCAGACCCGGCGTGCCGCCGGTTTTCTCGTGGTCGCCCTCGAGGTGGGCGCGATCGCCGGCGCGCTCGGCGCGAGCCGGGTGTTCGCGGCCGTCGGCGGCAACGTCATGCTGACCCTGTTCGTGCCGGCCGTCGCGGTGACGCTCGTGTTCTTCGCGATCCTGTTCGGGGTGCCGGAGTCGGAGCCGCTACCGGGCCGCCGGCACGACGTCGTCGGTTTCGTGCTGCTGTCGATCGGCCTCATCGTGATCACCGCGGGCCTTGCCCTGCTGCGCGAGGCATCCGACGCGGGCGGAGTGCTCGGCGTCATCGGACTCATCCTGGCCGGGCTCGCGATCCTCTACGTCTTCGGGCGCTGGGTGCTGAAGCATCCGGATCCCGCGATCGACCTGAGGGTGATGCGCCGGCCCAACATGTGGCCGGTGCTCGCCACGGCAGCCCTGTTCGGGATCAGCGTGCTGGGCGCCCAGGCGCCCCTCACGACCTACGCGGGGACGGATCCGGGACTCGGCTACGGACTCGGATTGAGCGCGGGCGCCCGGTCGATCCTGATCGGCGTGTACCTCGTGTCGATGATCGTCGGCGCCCTCGCGTTCTCCGCCGTCTCGAAGCGGCTGAGCCCTCGGTTCTCGCTCATTCTTGCCACCGCCCTCGTCGCGCTTGGCTATCTGCTGTTCCTGCCGTTCCACCTCGAGCTCTGGCAGGTGCTCACGAATATGACCGTTGCGGGCCTGGGGTCCGGCGCCCTCGTCGCGGCGCTGCCTGCCGCGGCCGCTGCGGCCGCGCCGCGCGGCCAGACCGGCATCGCGGCCGGCATGACCAACACCACCAAGACCATCGGCGGCGCCTTCGCCTCGGCGGTCTTCGGCGTCGTGCTCGTCGCGGGGGTGACGGGCGAGGACACCGCGGCACCGTTGTCCGGCTATCTCACGGTGTGGGCGGTGTGCGGTGGCGGCGCGCTCCTCGCGATGGTGCTGCTGTTCTTCGTGCCGAAGCTCGCCTTCGCGGATGCGGAGACGGAGGCGGAGGCCGAGACGCTGCCCGAGGTCGCCGAGCAGAGCTGATCGGCGGCGGACCGCGGCGGTGCCCGCTACTCCTTCGCCCGCAGTGCCCCTCGATGGATCGTGCGGGCCGCCGACTGGGCGACCGGCTTGACGATCACCAGGTCGAGGTCGACGTGCGGCGGCAGTTCGACGGCATGCACGATCGCCTCGGCGATGTCCTCAGCCACGAGCGGGTTCGCGACGCCATCGTAGACGGCGTCGGCTGATGCCTGATCGCCCTTGTAGCGCACCAGAGCGAAGTCGGTCTTGACCATGCCTGGCGCGATCTCGATGACCCGCAGCGGCTCCCCGCCCAGCTCGAGGCGCAGCACCGCGAGAAGGGCGTGCTGGGCGTGCTTGGCGGCGTTGTAGCCGGCGCCGCCCGGATAGACCGTGTGGCCCGCGATCGAGGTGACGGCGACGATGTCGCCCGCGCCGCGCTCGCGGGATCCGGCCCGGAGCGCCGGGAGCAGGGCCGCGATCATGCGCTGGGTGCCGAGCACGTTGGTCTCGTACATCGTGCGCCAGTCATCCAGGATCGCGTCCTCGACACTGTCGGCGCCGAGCGCCCCGCCCGCGTTGTTGACGAGCGCGTGCAACGGGCCGGCCGCCTCGATCTCGGCGCGGACGCGGGCGACGTCCGCGTCGTCCGTCACGTCCGCGACGATCGGGGTCAGCACGCCCTCGGCCGCGAGAGAGGCGAGGCGGTCGGCGCGGCGGGCGATGCCGACCACATCCCAGCCGCGGGCCGCGAACAGCCGCGCGGTTGCCTCCCCGATACCGGAACTCGCCCCCGTCACGACCACGCGATACGTCATGGCTCCACGTTAGGTCATGCGGCGGCGGCCTCGCCCCCGCTGTCGACGCGCCTCGGCAGCACGAAGACGAGCGCGAATGCGGCCACGGCGAAGGCCGCCGAGACGAGCATGGCGTGCGCGGCGGATGCGGCGAACGCGGGCGCGACATCCGCCGGTCCCGAGATCTCGAGGGTGCCGAAGAACACCGAGCCGATGACGGCGATGCCGATCGCCGAGCCGATGCGCTGCATCGTGCCGATCACCCCGGATGCCGCCCCCGCCTCCGCGCGGTCGACCGTCGCGACGATGAACTGGGCGTTCGGCGCGATGAACAGCCCCGACCCGATACCCGCGACCGCGAGCGGCGCGAGCAGCTCCCAGTCGCCGAGCTCGGCGGCCGGGACCAGCAGCAGCACGAGCCAGACCGCGATGAGGCCGACGGCGACGAGACCCGTGCCGATCACGAGCGCGGTGCGTCCGAGACGGTGCGCGACGCGATCGCTCTGCGAGGCGCCGACGATCGAGCCGAGCGCGAAGGGGATCGACACGAGACCCGATTCGAGCGCCGAGTGCCCGAGGCCGGTCTGCCACAGGATCGAGATCGTGAAGAAGATGCTCGTGAACGCCGCGAAGTACACGAGCGCCAGGATGACGCCGCCCGTGAACGCGGGATGCGAGAAGAGGTGCGGCGGCACGAGCGGCGTGGTCGCCCCGCGGCGCGTCAGCAGCACCTCCCACGCCGCGAACAGCACGACGAGCACGACGCCGCCCGCGAGCGAGAGCCAGGTCCACAGCGGCCAGTCCTCGTCCTGCCCCTGGATGAGCGGCACGAGGATCCCGACGAGCGCGCCCGCGAGCAGCACGAACCCGAACCAGTCGGCGCCCCTGGCGTCGCCGCCCTCCGCGCCACCCGGCAGGATCACGATCGCCGCGATCACGGCGAGGACGCCGATCGGGAGGTTGACGAAGAAGATCGAGCGCCATCCGTCGGCCTCGCCGAGCCACTCGATGAGCAGCCCGCCGACGATCGGGCCGAGCGCGGTCGAGACGCCGATGGCCGCCCCCATCACCGCGAAGGCCTTGCCGCGGTCGCGGCCGGAGAACAGCAACTGGATGAGGGCCGTGACGGGCGGGAAGAACAGCCCGCCGAAGAGTCCCTGCGCGACGCGCGCCACGACGAGCGCTGTGCCGTCCTCGGCGAGACCGCAGGCGAGGCTCGCCGCCGTGAAGCCCACGAGACCGACGATGAACACCCATTTGTGACCGAAGCGATCGCCGATGCGCCCCGCCGGGATGAGGACGAGGCCGTAGGCGAGCGCGTAGCCGGAGATGATCCAGGACAGCGTCGCCTCGGACGCGTCGATGCCCGTGCGGATGGTGGGCAGTGCGACGTTGACGATCGTCGTGTCGAGCATGCCCATGGCCACGCCGAGGATGAGCACGGCGAGCGCGAGCCAGCGCAAGCGTGTCCCCCGCAGCGCGGACGGAGTCGTGGAGGTCATGTCAGGTCCTTCTTCCGGGTCCGCTCGTCGCGGACGATATCGGGGACTGCGGCGAGCAACTCGTCGTGCCAGGCGAGCTCGGCGCGCAGCCGGTGGATGCCGTGGCTGGTGGCGAGCCACTCGGCCTCGCTCAGGTAGCGGCGGATGCTCTCGCGGTGCCCGAGCTTGTGGTCGAGGAGGGACTGCAGGCGTTCCCGACGGTCGCGGATGACGCCGTCGAGCCCGTCGAGCGTGTCGGGGTCGAGGCTCGAGAGGGCGAGGTCGACGGGGTCGTGCCGCCAGGAGAGCTCGGCGAGCCCCTCGCGGCGCAGCACGCGCAGCGCGTCCCGCCCCGCATCCGTGATGCCGAACACCTGCCGCTCGGGGTAGTTGCCCTGCCGCTCGACGCGGACCGGCTCGATGAGTCCCTCGGCGGCGAGGCGCCGGGCGGCGCCGTAGAGGCCGCCGACCGAGATGTCGGTCCACTCGTTCACGTGCTCCTGCTCGGCGAGCGCGACGAGGGCGTGGCCGTGCATCGGCCCCTGCTCGGCGAGCGCGGCGAGGATGTAGAAACGGATGGATGACACGAGACTACTTTTGCGAAAGCAGTCTCGCGTGTCAAGGGACGCCGCATCCGATGTGACGTGAAGTTGCGGGGCGGATTGCCGCGCGAGCGGGGCCGGTCGTAACGTTCCGGTCGAGCGGGCGCACGCGCGCTCGTCGTATCGAGCCGAGGAGCACCCATGTCGGACTGGAAGTTCGAGACCCAGCAGATCCACGCCGGCGCGGCACCGGACCCGGTGACCAACGCCCGCGCGACGCCGATCTACAAGACCACCTCGTATGTGTTCAACAACGCCGACCACGCGAGGAACCTGTTCGCCCTCGCCGAGTTCGGCAACATCTACACGCGCATCATGAACCCGACCCAGGCGGTCATCGAAGACCGCATCGCCGCGCTCGAGGGCGGCACGGCCGCGCTCGCGACCGCGTCAGGGTCGAGCGCCATCACCTACGCCGTCCTCAACATCGCGCAGGCCGGCGACCACATCGTGTCGTCGAGCTCGATCTACGGCGGCACCT
>JASGGJ010000016.1:0-33406 GCA_047605085.1 Protaetiibacter sp. | reverse complement strand
TGCCCTGGCGGTCTTGGGGCCCCGCCTGCGCGGCGGTGCGCTCGCGCTCGCGCTCGAGTTCGGCGGTGCGCTGCTCGAGCTCCCAGCGGGCGTGTGCGGACGCGAACGCGCGGTCGCCGAACCACCACGCCGCCGCGAAGTACAGGAGGTTGATGAGCACCTGGATGAGCATGTACGCGACGAGCGGGGAGAACATCCCCGCGTTCGGGAAGTCGTCGAGCACCTCGGGATCGGTGGCCGACTGGAACAACGCGATCATGAGCCAGGCCGCCATGACGATCACGATGACCGCCCGTGCCCCGCCGGCGAGGGCGCGCCGGGAGACCCACGCCCCGATCGAGTAGATCGCCAGGAACAGGCTGATGTTGATGATGAGCAGTTCTGGCACTCGCAGGCTGCCCGCGGCGATGAAGCCGACGGAGCTGAGCAGCGCGGCGACCACCGGGCGGCTGCGCCGCAGGGCGAGCGGCAGCACGGTGACGCCGAGCAGGGCGAAGGTGAGCAGCGGAGCCGCGGGTTCCGGATAGACGCCGGCGACGCGATAGAGCTGCTGGCTGAGCACCGCCCCCACGAAGAGCGCGCAGGCGAGGGCGAGGTCGGCGAGGCGCTCGCGGCGGGTCGGCGCGGGGCGCGTCCAGCCGTGCGGCGCGGGGCGAGCGGGTGCCTCGATCGCGGTGTTCACGCCCGTGAGCCTAGGTGGCGTCGCCCGGATGCGCCTCCGCCGCAGGGGGGACGGCGCCCGCGCAGCTCGTGCCGAGGACCGCCCGCATCCGCTTCGCCGCGGCGCCGAGGACGCGCCGTTCGTCACCGTCGAGCAGTTCGAGGAACCACTCGCGGATGGCGTCGGTGTGGTCGCGTGTGGCCCGCAGCAGGAGGCGGCTGCCGACGGGAGTCAGGGAGACCCAGACCCCGCGCGCATCGGTCTCGCATTCGCGCCGTTCGACGAGGCCGCGCGAGGCCATCCGGCTGACCTGGTGGGAGACGCGGCTCTTCTCCCAGGACAGCTCCCCGGCGAGCTCTCCCGTGCGGAGGCTGTGGCCGGGGGCGTGCCAGAGGCTCAGCATGAGCAGGTACTCCGGATGCGAGATGCCGGCATCCGCCTGCATGCGACGGTCGAGCGCGGCGACGAGCTCGCGGCCGCCGCGGAAGTAGTCGCGCCAGAGCTCCCACTCCTCGGGACTCACCTCGGACATCGTCGACATGCGCCCCAGGATAGCCTTCACGAAAAGTTGACGTGTCATCCGCGTGTGTTAGGATGACACATCAACTAATAGTCAGGAGAACGACGGAATGAGCACCCCGCTCCGCATCGGCATCATCATCGGTAGCACCCGCCCCGGACGGGTGGGCGACCAGGTCGCGCGCTGGGTGCACGAGCACGCCGCACGCCTCGGTGCCGCCGAGTACGAGATCGTCGACCTCGCCGAGGTCGGGCTGCCGCTGCTCGACGAGGCCGTCCCCGCATCCGCGGGCCGCTACGAGCACGAGCACACCCGTGCCTGGGCCGCGAAGATCGACCGCTACGACGGCTTCGTCTTCGTGACCTCCGAGTACAACCACGCGCCGTCCCCCGCGTTGCTCAACGCTCTCTCGTTCGTCTACCGCGAGTGGAACGACAAGGCCGCCGCGATCGTCAGCTACGGCGCCCTCTCGAGCGGTGTTCGCGCCGCCGACAAGCTGCGCAGCACGCTCGGCGAGCTGCAGATCGCCGACGTGCGGGCCCAGCTCGCCTTCTCGCTGATCCGCGACTTCGAGAGCTTCAGCGTGTTCACGCCGGGCGAGGAGCACCTCGCGAGCCTGCAGGGACTCGTCGACCAGCTCGAGAGCTGGGCCGGCGCGCTGCGCGGCGTGCGCGTCGCCAAGCTCGAGGCCGCCGCGGCGGTCTGAGCCGGGGAGCTCGGCGACTCGGAGGTCGTCTACCCTCTGAGACATGGCGGTTCCCCCCGATCTGCCGGCCCTCGAGGACACGGTCGCGCTCGTGCGGCGCTGGCTCGCGGCCTCGGCCGAGTTCGCACCGGAGCCGGGAGCCGCGCGCCTGACGCGGCTGCTGCGCGACCCGATCGGCCTCGACTTCGCCACAGGCCTCGTCGACGGCGTCGTGCGACCGGACGATTCGCGGGTGGCCGCGAAGAATCTCGAGCGGCTCTCGCGCCGGGTTCCGCGGGCGCTCCCGTGGCACCTGCGCGCGCTCGTCACCATCGGCGGCGGCTTCGGGGTGCTCGCGCCGCGCCTCGTCATCCCGATCGTCCGGCGGGCGATCCGCCGGATGGTGAGCCACCTCGTGCTCGACGCGACCCCCCAGCGGCTCGGCAGGGAGCTCGCGCGGCGGCGCGCATCCGGCGCCCGTCTCGCGCTCACGCTGCTCGGCGATCCGGTGCTCGGCGACGCGCAGGCGGCCCGCCACCTCTCCGGGGTGCGCGAGCTGCTGGCGCGCGAGGACGTCGACCAGGTCTCCCTGTCGCTCTCCTCGGTCGCGGCGCAGCTGAAGCTATGGGGCTTCGACGACACCGTCGACCGGGTCGTCGAGCTGGTGCGTCCCCTCTTCCTCGACGCGGCGGGCCTCCGCCCCCGCCCCTTCATCACCCTCGATCTGGAGGAGTACGGGGATCTCGGGCTCACGATCGCCGTGTTCACGCGACTGCTCGACGAGCCCGAGCTCGAGAGCCTCGAAGCCGGCATCGTGCTGCAGGCCTACCTGCCCGACTCTGTCGCCGCTCTCGCGCAGTTGACCGCGTGGGCGAGGGCCCGCGTCGCGGCCGGCGGGGCCGGCATCAAGGTGCGCATCGTCAAAGGCTCCCGCCTCGCGATGGAGCGGGTCGACGCGACCCTGCACGGCTGGCCGCCCGTGACCTGGCCGACGAAGCAGGCCACCGACACGAACTTCAAACGGATGCTGATGGCCGCGCTCACCCCGGAGGCGACCGAGGCGGTGCGGGTGGGCGTCGCGACCCAGAACCTGTTCGACCTCGCCTGGGCGTGGCTGCTCGCGACCTCGCGAGAGATCGAACACCAGCTCGACGCCGAGATGCTGCTCGGGATGGCGACCCCGCAGCAGCGGGCGGTGCGGAAGGACGTGCGCCGGCTGGTGCTCTCGACTCCCGTCGTGCACCCGGACGAGTTCGGCGCCGCGCTCGGCTGCCTCGTGCGGCGGTTCGAGGCGAGCGCGGGCCCCGACGACTTCATGGCGAGCCTCGCGTCGATCGACGATGCCGCGGTGTTCCGGCGCGAGGCGGAGCGGTTCGCGGCCTCGCTCGCGGCGCTCGACGACGAGATGCCGCCCGCCGCGCGCACGCAGAACCGGTTGAGCCCGTCCCTGCCTCGGGTGCCGCAGCTGTTCCGCAACGAGCCAGGCACCGATCCGGCGCTCGTCGCCAACCGGGTGTGGGCGCACGGGGTGCTCGATCGCTCGGTGTCGAGCACGCTCGGGGCGGCGGGCGCCGCCGCGGCCCGGGTGGGCGACCCCGCGGCGCTCGACACGCTCGTGCGCGACACCGCCGAGGCGGGCGCGCACTGGGGCCGGGTGCCCACCCGCACCCGCGCAGAGCTCCTCGAGCGCGCGGCCGAGGTGCTCGCGGTGTTCCGCGGCCGCCTGATCGAGGTCATGGCCGCCGAGACCGGAACGACGATCGCCGACGCGGATGCCGAGGTGAATCGCGCGGTCGACCTCGCGGTGTACTACGCGGAGCGCGCACGAGAGCTGAGCGCCATCCGCGACGCGTCTTTCGCGCCCGTGCCGCTCGTCGTCGTCGCCTCGTCGTGGGACGCCCCGGTCTCGACGCCGACGGGAGGCGTACTGGCGGCGCTCGCGGCCGGCAGCGCCGTCATCCTTTCGCCGTCCCCGCGTGCGCTGCGCTGCGCCGCCGTGGTCGCAGAGGCGCTGTGGGAGGCGGGCGTGCCGCGCGAGCTGCTCGCCCTCGTCGACGTCGACGGTGGTGGCGACGGTGATGCCGGCGGACTGCGGCGACGTCTCGTGACCTCCCCCGGGGTGGGGCGCGTCGTGCTCACCGGTTCGCAGGAGACTGCCGCCCGGTTCCGCGAGTGGCGCCCCGACCTTCCGCTGCTCGCCGCGGCGGGCGGCACGAACGCGATCGTGGTCACCCCCGCTGCCGACCTCGATCTCGCGGTGCGCGACGTGGTCACGAGCGCATTCGCCCATGCGGGTCAGGCCTCCTGGACGGCGTCGCTCGCGATCCTGGTCGGCTCCGTCGGCGAATCGGAGCGGTTCAGGCGGCAGCTCGCGGATGCGGTCTCGAGCCTCGCGGTCGGCTATCCGCAGCGACTGACATCCCTCGTCGGCCCGCTCATCGCGCCGCCCGCGGGCGAGCTCACCCGGCTCGCCGAGGGCGAGTCGTGGCTCGTCGAGCCGCGTCGGCTCGACGGGAGCGATCGCCTCTGGTCGCCCGGGGTGCGCGACGGCGTCGCACCGGGATCGGCGTCCCCTCTCACCGCTCACCGCGGACCGGTGCTCGGGCTCATGCGCGCCGCAACGCTCGACGAGGCGCTCGAGCTGCAGAACGCGGTCACCTGCGGGCTCACCGCCGGCATCCAGTCGCTCGACGCCGACGAGGTCGCCAGGTGGATCGACGAGGTGCAGGCTGGCACCCTGTGCGTCAACCGGCCGTTCACCGGTCTCGTCGTGCGGCGCCGGCCGTTCGGCGGGTGGAAGCGCTCCGCGATCGGACCGGGCGCGAAGTCGGGCGGACCCAACAGCCTGCTCGTGCTGGGGGACTGGCATCCGCTGCCCGCCGCCCCCGCCGGCGAGCTGCGGCTCGACGGCCTCGAGGATCGCGTGCGGGCGCTCATCGAGGCGTTCCAGCCCGCGCTCGACTACGGCGGCTTCGACGCGGTGCGCCGGGGCGCGTTCTCGGATGCCGCAGCCTGGGCTGACGAGTTCGGCCTCGCGCGAGACGCGTCGCAGCTCGGCGTCGAGCGCAACGTGCTCCGCTACCGGCCGGTGCCGGTCACCGTGCGGCTCGCCGAGGACGGCTCGTTCGCCGCGCTCGTGCGCGTGCTCGCCGCGGCGGCGCTCGCGCGGGCGCCGCTCGCCATCAGCTCGGCGGTGCCGCTGCGGCCCTCGCGCGCACTGTCGGAGCTCGGCTGGTCGGCTCTCGTCGAGTCGGACGCCGTGTTCGCCGGCCGCGTCGCGCGCGAGCTGCCGGAGCGGATCCGGCTGGTCGGCGGCGACCGCGTCGCGCTCGCCGAGGCGCTCGGCGGTGTCCCCGAGGTCGCGGTCTGGGCAGGCCCCGTCACGGCCGCGGGGCGTATCGAGCTGCTGCCGTTCCTGCGGGAGCAGGCGATCTCGATTCCCGCTCACCGGCTCGGTGCCCCCGACCGCGCCATGATCGCCCTCCCGCTGGCCCCCGATCGTTGAGCAGCCCGCGGACCGGCGCGGGCCTCGCTCCCGCTGATCGAGTGCCGCCGAAGGCGGTGTATCGAGATCCCCCCGCGTACCGTGAACCCATGACCATCCCCGCGATCCCCCTCAACACCGGTGCCGGCATCCCGCAGCTCGGTCTCGGAACCTGGCCCCTCAACGACGCCGAGGTCGCGGGTGCCGTGGAGGCCGCCGCCGCCCTCGGCTACCGCCACATCGACACCGCGACCCGCTACGGCAACGAGGCGGGCGTCGGCGAGGGCATCCGGCGCAGCGGCATCGCGCGCGAGGAGTTCTTCGTGACGACGAAGCTCGACGGCGAGTTCCAGGGTGCCGGCCTGGCGATCGGCGGGCTCGACGCGGCGCTCGAGCGGATGGGCGTCGACTACGTCGACCTGCTGCTCATGCACTGGCCGCTGCCGGCGCGCGGTCTGTTCGTCGATACCTGGCGCACCTTCGAGCGGCTGTACGCGGACGGCCGGGCACGCGCGATCGGCGTCTCCAACTTCCGCGTCGAGCACCTCGAGACGCTGCTCGCGGAGACGGAGGTGGTGCCCGCCGTCAACCAGATCCAGCTCGATCCGCGCATCACGCGCCCCGCCCAGCGCGCCTACGGCGCCGAGCACGGCATCGTGACCGAGTCGTGGAGCCCGCTCGGCGGTCAGGGCGCGGGAGTGCTGCGCGAGCCGGTCGTGCTCGATCTCGCGGCGCGCATCGGGCGCACGCCCGCCCAGCTCGTGCTGCGCTGGCACGTGCAGCAGGGGCTCGTGGCGATCCCGAAGTCGGCGAGCCCGGAGCGGATGCGGGACAACCTGGCGGTCTTCGACTTCGAGCTGTCGCCATCCGAGCTGGACGCTCTCGCGACCCTCTCCCTCGGCCCCGATGCCGGAATCGACTCGAACATCGCGGGCCACTGACCCCGACCGGTCGTATTTCGGCCCCATACGGGTGTTTTGCGGCCGAAACACGACTACTCGGCGGCGAGTGCGGCCCCAGCCGCCCGTAGGGCCGGGCCGCACGCCTCAGTCGTAGCTGCGATGGATGAGGTGGCTGAGCACGATCGCGCTGCGGGTGTGGTCGACGCTCGGCGCGATGCGCACGCGCTCGAGCGCATCCTCGAGTGAGGGGATGTCGCGCGAGCGGATGTGCACGATGGCATCCGCCGAGCCGGTGACGGTCGAGGCGTCGACCACCTCTGGCACCTGCGAGAGGATGCGCTTGAGTTCGTCGGGGGCGACGGTGCCGCGGCAGAACAGCTCGACGTAGGCCTCTGTGGCCATGCCGTCGACGGCCGGGTCGACCTGGACGGTGAACGAGCGGATGACACCGTCGGCGACCAGCCGGTCGACGCGACGCTTCACCGCGGAGGCCGAGAGGCCGACCCGGTCGCCGATGTCGCCGTATCCGGCGCGGGAGTTCTGACGGAGCAGATCGATGATGCCGTAGTCGATGTTGTCCACGCGGCGAGTGTACGCGGATTTCTTGCGCCTGCATCGCAGAGCGCGCAGTATTCATGCACCTGACGCCCGGACGCGCTGGATGCCCGCGTGGGACACTGGGTCTCATGACGATGACCGAGACCTCTCCGACCGTCGCCGAGCGGCGTGCCACTCGCCGCACCGTGCTCATGTGCCGTCCCGCCCACTTCACCGTCGCGTACCGCATCAACCCCTGGATGCATCCCGAGTCCCCCACCGACACCGGCAACGCCGTCGCCCAGTGGCAGAGGCTCTACGAGCTCTATCTCGAGCTCGGATTCGAGGTGCACCTCGTCGACCCGGTCGAGGGGCTGCCCGACATGGTCTACGCCGCCAACGGCGGCTTCGTCCTCGACGGCCTCGCCTACGGCGCCCGCTTCCAGTACCCAGAGCGCGGCCCGGAGGGGCCGGTCTACATGGAGTGGTTCGCGGCGAACGGCTTCGAGGTGCGCGAGCCGGTGTCCACCAACGAGGGCGAGGGCGACTTCCTGCTCGTCGGCGACACCGTCTACGCCGGTACCGGGTTCCGCTCGGATGCCGCGAGCCACGACGAGCTCCGCCGGATCTACGGTCGCGAGGTCGTCACCCTCACCCTCGTCGATCCGAACTTCTACCACCTCGACACCGCGTTCGCGGTGCTCGATTCCGACGGCGGGCCGGACTCCGTCGCCTACCTGCCGTCGGCGTTCGACGAGAGAAGCCGGGCGATCCTCGAGGAGCGCTTCCCCGACGCGATCCTGGTGACGGATGCGGATGCCGCCGTGCTCGGCCTCAACTCGTTCAGCGACGGCCGCAACGTCGTCATCGCCTCGCGCGCCACCGACTTCGCGCGGCAACTGCGCGAGCGCGGCTACGTCCCGCACGGCGTCGATCTCTCCGAGCTGCTGCTCGGCGGCGGCGGCGTCAAGTGCTGCACCCTGGAGCTGCGACGATGACGGCGGCCGTCGCATCCGGGACCCGTGCGTCCGGCATCCGCACGTCCGAGACCGAGCGCTACCTGCTGCAGGCCGAGGAGTTCGGCGCGCACAACTACCACCCGCTGCCCGTCGTGGTGGCCTCTGCGAGCGGCGCGTGGGTGACGGATGTCGACGGCCGGCGCTACCTCGACTGCCTCGCCGCGTACTCCGCGCTCAACTTCGGGCACCGGCATCCGGTGCTCGTGGATGCCGCCAGAGAGCAGCTCGAGCGGGTGACGCTGACGAGTCGCGCGTTCCACAACGACCGGCTCGGGCCGTTCCTCGAGGGCCTCGCCCGGCTCGCCGGCAAGGAGATGGTGCTCCCGATGAACACGGGGGCGGAGGCGGTCGAGTCGGCCATCAAGGTCGCGCGCGCCTGGGGCTACCGCGTGAAGGGCGTCGCTCCCGGCCGCGCCACGATCATCGTCGCCGACGGCAACTTCCACGGCCGCACGACGACCATCGTCGGCTTCTCGAGCGATCCGGATGCGCGGGCCGACTTCGGTCCGTTCACGCCGGGTTTCGTGTCGGTCCCGTACGGCGACGCCGCCGCGATCGCCGCCGCGATCGACGACGATACCGTCGCCGTGCTTCTCGAGCCCGTCCAGGGTGAGGCGGGCATCATCGTGCCCCCCTGCGGCTATCTTGCCGAGGTGCGCCGCCTCACCCTGGATGCCGAGGTGCTGTTCATCGCCGACGAGATCCAGTCCGGGCTGGGGCGCACGGGGGCGACCTTCCAGTGCGACAACGAGGGCGTGATCCCGGATCTCTACCTGCTCGGCAAGGCGCTCGGCGGGGGCATCGTGCCGGTCAGTGCGGTCGTCGGCGACGCGGACGTGCTGGGGGTGCTGCGGCCGGGCGAGCACGGCTCGACCTTCGGCGGCAACCCGCTCGCGGCCGCAGTCGGGCTCGCCGTGGTGGGGCTGCTCGAGACGGGCGACTACCAGCGGCGGGCGGCGGCGCTCGGCGCAGGCCTGCGCGCCAGGCTCGACACCCTCGTGGGGCACGGCGTCACCGAGGTGCGCTCGGCCGGTCTGTGGGCCGGCATCGACATCGACCCGGGGCTCGCGAGCGGGCGCCGGGTGGCCGAACTGCTCGCCGAGCGCGGCGTGCTCGCGAAGGACACCCACGGCTCGACCATCCGTCTCGCGCCGCCCATCGTGGTGGAGGCCGACGAGCTCGACTGGGCCATCGACCAGCTCGCGGCAGTCCTCGCGATGAGTTTGTGAGGTGCCGGGTGCGCCCGCCCGCGAGCGACGCACAGCGACGCCTCGCGCGCTCGGCGCGTAGCGTGGGGGGCGTGAGCGTGCTGACGGACGAGCTGCTGGAGCGGATGCGGGAGCGGGCCCCCGGGTACGACCGGGAGAACCGCTTCTTCGACGAGGACCTCGCCGAGCTGCGCGACGCCGGCTACCTGCGCCCGCGCAGCCTGCTCGACGGCGTCCGCGACCAGCGCCTGCTCGCCGCCTACGCCCCCGCCACGGCGCTCGCCGTCAACATGCACCTCGTCGTGACCGGCATCGCCCGCACGCTCGCCGAGCGCGGCGACGACTCGCTCGCCTGGGTGCTCGCGGATGCCGAGGCCGGCGAGCTGTTCGCCTTCGGCAACTCCGAGCCAGGCAACGACCTCGTCATGTGGGACTCGCTCACGACGGCCGAGCGCGTCGAGACCCCCGTCGCCGGCTACGCGTTCACGGGCACCAAGATCTTCACCTCGCTCGCCCCCGCCTGGACGCGCCTCATCGTCTTCGGCAAGCAACTCGACGGGCCGGACGGCTCCCGCCTCGTGCACGGCATCCTCACCCGCGACGACGCGGGCGTCACGACCCTCGACGACTGGGACACCCTCGGCATGCGCGCCACCCAGTCGCGCACGACGCGGCTCGATCACGCGGTGGTGCCGGATGCGCGGATCGTGCGGTTCCTGCCCGTCGGGCCGAACGCCGATCCGTTCATCTTCGCGCTCTTCGCGAACTTCCTGACCCTCATCGGCACCGTCTACGCCGGAATCGCCGACCGGGCGCTCGAGCTCGCCGTCGCGGCGGCCGAGACGCGCACGAGTCTCAAGAACGGCGGGGCGGCGTACGCGGCCGACCCCGACATCCGCTGGCGCCTCGCGGATGCGGCCCTCGCCCTCGACGCGCTCGCCCCGCAGCTCGAGACGGTCGCGCGCGATGTCGATGAGAGGGTCGATCGCGGCGCCCGCTGGTTCCGCGACCTCACCGGGACGAAGCACCGCGCCACCGAGACGGCGCGATATGTCGTCGACCAGGCGATGCGGGTGGCGGGCGGAGGCGGCTACCGCAGCGAGAGCGAACTCGCGCGGCTGCAGCGCGACGTGCTCGCGGGCATCTACCACCCATCCGACACGGAGTCCGTGCACGCGACGGTCGCGCAGCAGATGCTCGGGCCACTGCGCTGAGTGGTCGGTTTCTGGCCCCAAAACCAGGTTTTGGGGCCAGAAACCGACCACTCAGGGATCGCGGACCGGGTCGGCGAGGCGGTCGAGCCACGCGGCGCAGAGATCCGTCCACGCCGCGGCCGCCGAGCCCTCGGCGAGACCCACACCGTGTACCGAGCCCGGCAGCACGTGCAGTTCGTGCGGCACGGCGGCACGCGAGAGCGCCATCCCCAGCAGGTAGCTGTGCTGCACGGGAACCACCTGATCGGCATCCGTGTGCCAGAGGAAACTCGGCGGCGCACCGGGGGTCACGAGGAGGTCGAGCGACGTCGCCCGCCGATCCTCCCAGGACGCCGCCTCGCCGAGCAGGTTCACGCGCGAGCCCTGGTGGGTCGGCAGCACCATCGACACCACGGGGTAGCAGAGCACCACGCCGTCCACCCGCTCCTCCGCTGTCGCCCCTGGGGCGAAGGCCGCCATCCCCGCCGCGTGCCCGCCCGCCGAGAACCCGAGCAGCGCGACCCGCGACGCGCCCGCCGCGCGCGCCCGCCGCACCTCGGCGCGGACCGCATCCAAAGGTCCGGGATGCCGAGTGAGCAGCGGGTAGGCGAGAACGCTCGCGGCGTGCCCGAGCCCGCGCAGCCATTCGGCGACCGGTTCGCCCTCGTGCGCCGCATGCTGCTGGTAACCGCCGCCCGGCAGCACGATCACCTGCAACTCGCTCACACCGATATCCTGCCCCCATGCCAGGACCTCTGCTGTTCATCGGTGACTCCATCACGGATGCGGGGCGCCGCGACGACCCGGACGGCCTTGGTCACGGCTACCTGCGGCGCATCGCCGAGAGCCTCGCGCTGCGCGGCGACCGTCGCGCGATCGTCAACCGCGGCATCAGCGGTGACCGCATCGGCGACCTCCGGGCGCGCTGGCAGTCGGATGTGATCGAGTTCGCACCGAGCGTGCTCACCGTCTACGTGGGGGTCAACGACACCTGGCGCCGCTTCGACAGCGGCATTCCGACGAGTGCCGCGCACTTCGAGGAGGTCTATCGGGGTCTGCTCGAGGAGGCGCGGGCGGCGTCGAACCCGCGCCTCATCCTCATCGAGCCATTCCTGGTTCCCGTCACCGGGGAGCAGCAGGAGTGGCTGGACGACCTGGCCGGCAAGCGGGCGGCGGTCGCCTCGCTCGCGGCCGAGTTCGGGGCGGCTTTCGTGCCGCTGCACCGCATCCTGACCGCGGCGGCGGCCCACCACGGCGCCGCGGCGATCGCGGCCGACGGCGTGCATCCCACACCGCTCGGAGCGGAGCTCATCGCGGAGTCGTGGGAGGCGGCGGAGGGCGCCTCCGCCTGATCCGCACGCCCCCCTTCGCCCTGGTAGGCGTCGCGGCCGCGAGATGCAACGATGAAGGCATGCCAGCTCTCGTGCTCGAACCCGTCACGATCGGGACCTCGGGTCTCGGCAAGCGCCCGGGAGCGGATCTCGCGCTCGCCACCGCCATCCTCACCTCGCCGTTCCACCAGCTCGACACCTCCAACAACTACGCCGACGGCGAGAGCGAGCGCCTGATCGGCGCCGCCATTCGCGAACTCGGCGGGCTGCCCACGGATCGCCTGGTGTTCTCCAAGGGCGACCAGGACCCGGTGACGGGCGCGTTCACGGGCGAGCGGATGCGACGCAGTTTCGAGGAGTCGACCGAGCGTCTCGGTCTCGAAACGCTGCCGCTTTACCAGTTGCACGACCCGTACACGGTGTCGGTGGCGGATGCGATGGCGCCCGGCGGCGCGGTCGAGGCGCTGCTACGCCTGCGCGACGAGGGCCGGATCGGCGCGATCGGGATCGCGGCCGGACGGCGCGCGCTCGTCGAAGAGTATGTGACGACGGACGCGTTCGACGTGGTGCTCAGCCACAATCGCTACACGGTCGTCGACCGTTCCGCCGAACGGATCCTCGAGCTCGCGGCGGAGCGGGGGATGACGGTGTTCAACGCGGCACCGTTCGGCTCCGGCATCCTCGCGGGAGGCAACTTCCGCGGTCGGAGTTACGGGTACAGCGAGCCGAGCGCGGAGTTCCTCGCGCACGTCGACCGCTTCCGCGCGCTGTGCGCCGAGTGGGGAGTCGGGCCCGCGACGGCGGCGCTGCATTTCTCGCTGCGTGAGCCGCGCATCGCCACGACGGTCGTCGGGGTGAACTCGGTGGAGCGGCTGGCCGAGCTCGAGCGGCACCTGAACGCCGTCGTCGATGTCGAGTTCTGGGCTGCGCTGGATGCGCTCGGCGAGCCGCCTGCGTCGCCGACGGATTAGGGGCCGTCGGAGGGCGGATTTCGATACGCCGGCTGACGCGGGCTACTCAATCATCGGGGGTGCCGCCGCAGCGGGGGCTCAGGCGATTCGCTCGCGGGCGAGGTCGCGCATGACGGGGCTCTTCGCGGGCATCGGGATGGGCGTGCGTGCCGCGTCGATGTTCGGGGGAGGGATGAGCACGAAGTCGCCGTCGCGCTCGTGGATCTCCCACCCCTCGTTGTGGAGCAGGAGGTGATGGTAGCGGCAGAGCAGGATGCCGCGGCCGACGCTCGTTCCCCCGCGATCGCGCTGCCAGTGATCGATGTGGTGCGCCTCCACCATGCCGCGTGAGCGGTCGCAGTCGCCGAAGCGGCATCCGCCGTCGCGGATCGCGAGGGCGATGCGCTGCTTCTTGGTGTGGAAGCGCTGGGCGCGGCCCACATCGAGGGGGTTGCCCGTCGGGTCGACGGTGATTCGCTGCTCGCCGTCCGAGCAGATGTGCCGCTCGACGGACTCGCGTGACACCGGGTCGGGCTGGCCCGCGATCCAGCCGTGGCCGGCGGGCCGGTCGAGCTGCTCGCGGGTGATGACGAGTTGCACGGCGCCGCCGCCCGCGCCGAGCAGCTGGCGCGCATCGGCGAGAGATCCGGCCCGTAGCAGATCGAGGAACACATCGGATGCCAGCTGCTCCGGGCTGCGCGGGTCGAGCTCGATCGCGGCGGCGGCCGCGCGCTGCTCGGGGTCGACGAAGCGGGGGCCGCCGCGCTTGGGCGAGGTGGCGCGGTCGTAGAGGTCGGTGACGTAGCCGGCGGACTCCGGATCCAGAAGCCAGCTCAGCCGCGTCATGCCGTCGGCCTGCCGGACGAGCCTCAGCGAGCGCTGCGCGATGCGCTGCCGCTCGCGGTCGGCGATGCCCTCCTCGTCGAGTTCGTCTCGCAGCTCGCGGGCGCGCCGGTAGACCCGGTCGGCGTCGGGGACGGCCTCGACGGCCCCGACGGTCGATTCCGCGCACAGCGCCTCGGCGGCGCGGCGAAGCGCCTCGGCCGTGACGCCGTCGCACGGGTCGCCGAGCCCGCGCCGGATGGCCTCGACGTGCTCGGCGCCGAAGACGCCCGCGGCGACCGCATCCGCGACCGGACGCATCCACGGCGTGACGGGCGCGACGATCTCCCCGGTGCGCGCATCCGGAAGCTCGACGGCGTCGTGGATCGCGGCTCCGGCACGCACCGCGGATCTCGCCTCGCGCGGGGTGGCGCCCGTGTGGGCGCGGAGGAACTCCTCGGTCGTGCGGTGCCCGGCGCGCTGGACGAGACCGTCGTAGCCGAACGCGGGAGCGGAACGTCGAGCGATCTCGCCCGCCACGAGCGCGCGATGCCCCGTGACGACGCGCTCGATCTCGCCGAGCAGCCGGGACGCCTCGAGCAGCTCCTCGTCGCGGGCGGCGCGATAGGCGGCGACCTCGGCCGGCAGCGCGCGCAGCGTCAGGAGCTGCACCCGCAGGGCTTCGAGATGTTCGATATTCGCCATGCAAGTATTCTCGCATGCTCGAAGATCGGTTCCAGGCCAACCGGGAGTTTCCACATCCAGCGCTGGTTGAAGGTTGGTTGTGGAGGAGAGGATGCCAACCCCCGCCGCCGTCCTACGGCTCCGCGTACAGCGCCCGCGCGAGTGCGTCGAGCACCGCGGCCGAGCGCGGGCCGAAGCTCAGGATCTCGCCGTCGGCCATGTCGACGAAGCGGCGGTGCTGCCCCGCCCGAGTCAGCGCGATGGCGGGTTTCGCCGCGAGCAGCCCATCCAGCCCTCCCGCCGAGGCGAGGCCGTCGGTCATGACGAGGATCAGGTCGGGGTCGGCCGCGATCATCGCCTCGTCCGTCATCGGGGTCGAGTCCTGCCAGCCGAGCTCGGTGGCCACATCGCGCGCCCCGAGCGCGGTGATGAGTGCGCTCGCGCCCGATTCCTCGCCGAACAGGTAGTAGATGCCGGATGCGCCGCGCAGGTAGAGGAAGACGACGCGCAGCTTCGCGTCCTCGGAGGCCGGGGCGATCCGCGCGATCTCCGCCACCGTGCCGTCGACCTCGGAGGCGATCCTCGCGCCGAGCTGCTCGCCGGCATCCGGAACCCCGAGCGCGGCACCGACGTCGCGGGCGAGCTGAGCCGCCCCCTCGAAGCTCGGCTCGTTCGCGACGAAGACGACCGCGACGCCCGACTCGCGCAGCTGCTCGAGCACGTCGCGCGGCCCGATCGAGCCGTCGGTGATGATGAGTGAGGGTCGCAGCTCGAGCACGCTCTCCGCGTTGATCGCGTGCGCACCCGAGGTGACGAGCGGCAGCTGCTCGGTGCCGGGGAAGGTCGTCGACATGTCGCGGCCGACGAGAGCGTCGCCGAGCCCGAGTCCCCACACGGTCGCCGCGAGCGAGCCGGCGATGTCGAGCGCGAGCACGCGTGAGGTGTCGTCGATGGTGACGTCGCGGTCGCCGTCCGGGTCGTGCGAGACGACCGTCGCGGGAAGCGCCTGGGTGGGGTTCTCGACGATCGGATCGATCGCATCCGAGGCGATGACCGCGGTGCTCGGCCCCTCGACGGCCCGCGGATCCGGGTAGAGCTCGAGCTCGTCGAGCGGCCGGGTGTCGGCGGCGGATGTCGTGGAGTCGCCATCCGGCTCCCCGGCCGCGGCGCACCCCGCGAGCAGGGATGCGGCGGCGACCGCCGCGAGGGCGGCGCGGAGAACGCGGGTCACGCCCCTATCCTACGGGGCGGGTTAGGTGAGCCTAAGTTGCTGGTGGGATCGTGCGGACGCCCGCCACGGTCCGAGATCCGGCTCGGACGGGTGCGGCGCCGCGCGACACACTTCCCAGCCTGCGCATAGGGGTTGCCCAGCCTCGCTCTCTATCATGAGTGTCATCCCGCGGCGGCGCTGTGGTGGTCGCCGCCGTGGGATATCCCCCCTCGGAGCTTCTGAAGCTCCGCGAGACGGCCCGCCCGTTCCCCGTCGGCGGGCCGTTTCCCTGTGCGGGTACGGGTGGCGGGGTTTCGATACGCCCGCTGACGCGGGCTGCACGACCAGCCGGGGGTGCGGCGGCTGACGCGGGCTGCTCAACCAGCGGAGTGGGGTGCCGCGGCTCTGGAGGCTGCTCGACCAGCGGGGTGCAGAGTGGGGGTGCGGCTGCGCGGCCGCTCGAGCGGCGGAGTGAGCGGCGATCCGTGAAACAACGGCGCAACATCGCGGGAATAGGCTCCTGCCATGGGCGACCTGTTCGAGGGCTATGGCGCCGTCGCAACGCGACGCACGGGTACGCCCCCGTGGGACGAGATGTTCGCATCCGGCAACGCCGCCCGCGACGCCTACCGTGACATCCACGCCGCTCTCGCCCGGATGACGCAGGAGGAACTGCGCGGGCGCACCGATTCGCTCGCCAGCTCGTACCTCGCGCAGGGCGTCACCTTCGACTTCGCCGGCGAGGAGCGCCCCTTCCCGCTCGACGCCGTGCCGCGCGTCATCGCGCAGTCCGAGTGGGTGAGCGTCGAGGCGGGCGTCAAGCAGCGCGTGAAGGCGCTCGAGGCCTTCCTCTCCGATGTGTACGGTACCCAGCGCGCCGTGCTCGACGGCGTCATCCCGGCATCTCTCATCAGCTCCTCCAACCATTTCCACCGCGAGGCGCACGGCATCGAGCCCGCGAACGGGGTGCGCATCCAGGTCTCCGGAATCGACCTGATCCGGGACGAGCAGGGAACCTGGCGCGTGCTCGAGGACAACGTGCGCGTGCCGTCCGGTGTCAGCTACGTCATCTCGAACCGCCGCGTCATGGCGCAGACGCTGCCCGAGCTGTTCGTCTCGATGCGCGTGCGGCCGGTCGGCGACTATCCGCAGCGACTGCTGGGGGCGCTGCGGGCATCCGCGCCGGAGGGCGTCGACGACCCGACCGTCGTCGTGCTCACGCCCGGCGTCTACAACTCGGCCTACTTCGAGCACACCCTGCTCGCGCGGCTCATGGGGGTCGAGCTCGTCGAGGGGCGCGACCTGTACTGCTCGGGCGGGCGCGTCTTCATGCGCACCACCGCGGGACCGAAACGCGTCGACGTCATCTACCGTCGCGTCGACGACGAGTTCCTCGACCCGCTGCAGTTCCGCGCGGACTCGATGCTCGGCCCGCCCGGCCTCATGCTCGCGGCGCGGCTCGGCAACGTCACCATCGCCAACGCGGTCGGCAACGGGGTCGCCGACGACAAGCTCGTCTACACCTACCTGCCGGAGCTCATCCGCTACTACCTCTCCGAGGAGCCGATCCTGCCGAACGTGCAGACCTGGCGGCTGGAGGAGCCCGGCGCGCTCGAGGAGGTGCTCGACCGGCTCGACGAGCTCGTCGTGAAGCCCGTCGACGGGTCAGGCGGCAAGGGGCTCGTGGTCGGTCCGGATGCGTCGCGCGACGAGCTCGATCAGCTGCGCGCCCGCCTGCGGCGCGACCCGCGCGGCTGGATCGCGCAACCGGTCGTGCAGCTCTCCACCATCCCGACCCTCGTCGACGACGGGCTGCGCCCGCGGCACGCCGACCTGCGGCCGTTCGCCGTCAACGACGGCACGGATGTGTGGGTGCTGCCCGGCGGGCTCACCCGCGTCGCGCTGCCGGAGGGGCAGCTCGTCGTCAACAGCTCGCAGGGGGGCGGCTCGAAGGACACCTGGGTGGTCGGGCACGATTCGCTCGCCTCGCACGACCACAACATCCAGGGGCTCGTGGCCGAGCAGGCGGCCGTCACCACCTCGATCCCGATCATCACGGAGCCCCGCCTGCAGGACCACAACCCGCAGGATGCGCGTCGACGGGATCAGCAGCAGCAACAGCAGCAGAGGCGCGCCACGCCCGCCGCGGGGGCTGCTCGACCAGCGGATAGCGGCGAGAGCGGGGGGCTGTGATGCTCTCGCGAATCGCAGAATCGCTGTTCTGGATCGGGCGGTACATCGAGCGCAGCGACGGCACCGCGCGCATCCTCGACGTGCATCTGCAGCTGCTGCTCGAGGACCCGTGGATCGAGGAGGACATCGCCTGCCGCTCCCTGCTCTCGGTGATGGGCGTCGAGGTCGCCCCCGACGCCGAGGTGGGGCGCGCCGACGTGCTGGCTCTCCTCGCCGTCGACCGCAACCAGCCCGCATCCATCGCCTACTCGCTCGCCGCCGCGCGCGAGAACGCGCGCCGTGCCCGCGAGGTCGTCTCGACCGAGCTGTGGGAGGTGCTCAACACCACGAGGGCCCGGATGCCGCGGAAGGTCTCGAGCGACAAGGTGCACGAGTTCTTCGGCTGGGTGCGCGAACGCGCCGCGCTCGCCGTCGGCATCATCGAGTCGGCGACGAGCCGCGACGAGGCCTACAGCTTCTTCACTCTCGGCCGCTCGATCGAGCGCGCGGACATGACCGCGCGACTGCTCGCCACCCGCTCGCTCACCGAGGCGTCCGGACCCAGCTGGACCACCATCCTGCGCTCGGTCGGCGCCTACGAGGCCTACCTGCGCACCTATCGCGGCGTGCCGAGCGCGCGCAACGCGGCCGAGTTCCTGCTGCTCGACCGCCTCTTCCCGCGCAGCATCATCTTCTCGGTAACGCGGGCCGAGCAGTGCCTGCGCGAGATCGAGCCGCGCAGCGACCGGGTCGGGGTCTCCGACCAGGCTCTGCGGCTTCTCGGCCAGATCCGGTCCGAGCTCGAATACCGTCCGATCGCCGACATCCTCGACGACCTGCCGCGGCACATGGACGAGGTGCAGCTCGCCACGAGCGCTGCGTCCGAGGCGATCCGGCAGCGCTACTTCCCGACGAACGCGGCACCGATCTGGGCGGGGGAGTCCACGTGAACCGCCTGCGCATCCGTCACAGCACGGGCTTCCGCTACCAGGGCTCCGCGACGGCCTCCTACAACGAGGCGCGGATGCTGCCCGTCACGGGCGACGGACAGCTCGTGCTGTACTCCAATCTCGAGATCTCGCCCATCTCGGGCACGCACGGCTATGTCGACTACTGGGGCACGCGCGTGTCGAGCTTCGAGATCCTCACCCCGCACGACGAGCTCTCCCTCACCGCGACGAGCCTCGTCGAGGTGAGGGCGCGCGATGTCCTCGAGCGCGGACTCGGCTGGCAGGAGCTCGCGGCCGAGACGGCGTGCGCGACCGAGTACGTGGAGCAGCTCGGGCAGACCCCGCGCACCCGGCCGCCTGAGGAGGTCGTTGAGCTCGCTCGTGCGATCGCCGCCGAGCACGACGAGCCGTGCGCGTCTGCCCGCGCGATCTGCACGGCGGTCGGCGAGCGCATCGAGTACATGCCGGGGGTGACGGGCGTGCACACGACGGCGCGCGAGGCGTGGGAGCAGCGCAAGGGCGTGTGCCAGGACATCACCCACCTCGCCATCGGCGCGCTGCGCTCGGTCGGGATCGCGGCGCGCTACGTCTCCGGCTACCTGCATCCGCGTCCGGATGCGGAGCTCGGCGTGACCGTCGCGGGCGAGTCGCACGCCTGGGTCGAGTGGTACTGCGGGCAATGGCACGGCTTCGACCCGACGAACCGCATCGAGATCGGCGACCGCCACGTGATCGTCGGCCGGGGACGCGACTACAACGACGTCGCGCCGCTGCGCGGCGTCTACGCGGGGCCGTCGAGCTCGAAGCTCTTCGTGACCGTGGAGATCACCCGCGAGGCGTAGCTCCAGCCGCGCCGGTCGGCCTCAGCGCTGCGTCTCGACCTCGACGATCGCGATCTCCTGCGTCGCCGTGTCCCGATCCGCGGCCCCGCCGGAGGTGAGCCGCAGCGGCCAGCGCCCCCCTCGCGCCCACCGCACCCGCACCTCGCGCGTGCGCAGATAGAAGACGGCCGCGACTCCCGCCGCGACGACACCGGACGACGCCCCCGCCGCGATCGCCCACCGCGGCCCTGCCACATCCGCGATCGCCCCGATCAGGGGGGCGCCGATCGGCGTGCCGCCCATGAAGATCGCGAGGTAGAGCGCCATCACCCTGCCCCGCATCGACGGAGCGGTCGTGGTCTGCACGTAGGCGTTCGCGGTGTTCATCATCGTGATGCTGGTGAAGCCGACGATCGTCAGCAGCACCCCGAAGGAGATCGGCTCGGGCGCGAGGCCCGCGCCGGCGAGCGAGAGGCCGAAGCCGAGGCTCGCGAGCGTGAGGGTGCGCAGCCGCGGCCGCTCGCGCCGCGCCGCGAGCAGGGCGCCCGTGATCGAACCGATGGCGAGCGCCGACGACAGCCAGCCGAACTCCTCGGGGCCCTCGCCGAACTCGATCTTCGCCATCGTCGAGGTGTAGATCGGGAAGTTGTAGCCGAGGGCCCCGGTGAGGAACACCATCGCGAAGACCAGCAGGATGTCGGGCCGGCGGCGCACATAGCGGAATCCGGCGCGCATCTGCCCCCTGCCGCTCGCCTTCCGCGGGAACCGGGTGAACTCGGCCGGTCGCAGCGCCCAGAGCGCGCCGAGCACCGCGAGGAAGGTGGTCGCGTTGAGGAGGAACACCCATCCGGATCCGACCGCCGCCACGAGCACGCCGGCGACCGCCGGTCCGATGAGGCGCGCCCCGTTGAAGGACGCCGCGTTGAGCGCGACGGCGTTCGCGAGCGAGCGGTCGTCGACGAGCTCGCCCACGAAGGCCTGACGGGCGGGCGCGTCGAACGCCGTCACGATGCCGAGGCACAGAGCGAAGCCGAACACCATCCACAGCTGCACGACCCCGAACAGCGTGAGCAGGCCGAGTGCCACCCCGAGCAGCATCATGATGAGCTGCGTGACGGCGAGCACGTGGCGTCGGTTGAAGCGGTCGGCGACCCAGCCGGTCACCGGCAGCAGCACCAGCTGCGGGCCGAACTGCAACGCCATCACGACACCGACCGCGACCGCGTCGTCGTGGGTGAGCTCGGCCAGCACGAGCCAGTCCTGGGCGATGCGCTGCATCCAGGTGCCGACGTTCGAGACGATCGCGCCCGCGAACCAGATACGGTAGTTCCGGGTGGCGAACGACCGGAACATCTGACTCATCACCTCCATTCTGCCCCCCCATCCGGATTCCGCGTCAACGCCGTACTCTCGGAGGTGGCAAGGAGGCCGACGTGAGCGACACAACCCGGACATCGCACAGCTACGTCGACGCCCACGGCGTCACGATCCATTACTACGTCTGGCGGGCGGAGGCGCCCCGCGCGGTCGTGCAACTGCTGCACGGCCTCGGCGAGTACGCGACCCGCTACGAGCGCTTCGCCCAGGCGCTCGTCGCGGCCGGGTACACGGTGTACGCCGACGACCATCGCGGCCACGGCGCCACCGGACTCGCCCAGTGGGGCGGCGACCACGCGAGGCTCGGTCGCCTGGGTCCTGGCGGGGTACGCGCGACGATCGCCGCGATCCAGCAGTTCACGGGCATCATCCGCGCCGAGAACCTGGGATCGCCGCTCGTGCTGTTCGGACACAGCCTCGGCTCGCTGTTCGCGCAGAAGATCATCGGGACGGATGCCGCCGACTACGACGCCGTCGTGCTGTCCGGCACCGCCCACCGCACCCTCATCGACATGAACGGCGGCGATCTCAACGCCAAGCACAAGCACCTCGGCACGACCGGTCACGAGTGGCTCTCGCGCGATCCGGAGGTGTGGGCGGCGTTCGCGGCCGACCCGCTGACCTTCGACGCGACCGCGCTCAAGCTCTTCGGACTGCCCGACACCCTCCGGCTGCTCGGCACCCCGAAGAAGCTCGACCGTGACCTGCCGATGCTCATCCTGATCGGCGAGGAGGATCCGCTCGGCGGGCCGGCGAGCGTGCGGAAGCTCGCCGACGCCTACCGGTCCCGCGGAGGGCTGACGGACGTCACCCTCACGATCTATCCGGGCGGGCGCCACGAGATGCTCAACGAGACCAACCAGGCCGAGGTGCGCGCCGAAATCGTCTCCTGGCTCGACGCCCGCGTGCGGGCGTGACCCGGAGGATGCTCAGCACTGCTATCTTCGCGGCATGACCTTGCAGCAGGGCGGCGCCGGCCAGAGCCCGGGGAACTCGCTCGTGACGGTTGGTCACGTCACGGCCAACGAGCACTGGATCGTCACCCCCGCGGGCACCTGGCCGATCGCGGAGGTCAACGTCAGCAGCACCGACCAGACGGCGACCACGACCCACACGCCCGCCTGGGCGATCATCCTGGTGATCCTCTTCATCTGGTTCTTCCTGCTCAGCCTGCTGTTCCTGCTCGCGCGCGAGACGCGGGTGTCCGGTTTCGTGTCGATCCACGTGGTCGCTGCCAACGGTCAGAGTTACTCGGAGCAGGTGCCCGTGTTCAGCGCCGGCCAGCGTCTCGACATCGTCAACCGCGTCACCTATCTGCAGGGGCTCATCGGCGCCGCCCGCGCCGCCGCTCGCTGACGCGCCCGGTTCCGTCGGCCGGGCCACGGATAGGCTGAGCAGGTGCATGGCGAGTTCAAGGTGCCGGGCGGCAAGCTCGTCGTGGTCGACCTCGACGTCGCGGACGGACGCCTCGCGAAGGTGCGGGTCTCCGGCGACTTCTTCCTCGAGCCCGACGACGCCCTGCCGCTCATCGACGCCGCGCTGACCGGCCTGCCGGCCGACGCCGACGGGCGCGCGATCGCCTCCGCGGTGCAGCGCGCGCTGCCGGACGGGGCGGTGCTGCTCGGCTTCTCGCCCGAGGCGATCGCCACCGCCGTGCGCCGCGCGGTGCACCGCGCGACCACGTGGCGCGACTACGACTGGCAGCTCGTGCATCCGGGCCCGCTCCGCCCCGTCACGCATCTCGCCCTCGACCAGGTGCTCGCCGAGGAGGTCGCGGCCGGTCGCCGGAAGCCCACCCTGCGCATCTGGGAGTGGGACGAGCCGGCCGTCGTCATCGGCAGCTTCCAGTCGGTGCGCAACGAGGTCGACCCGGAGAACGCGGCGAAGTACGGCATCCCGGTCGTACGGCGCATCTCGGGCGGCGGTGCGATGTTCATGGAGGCGGGCTCCGTCATCACCTACTCGCTCTACGCGCCGCTCGACCTCGTGCAGGGCATGAGCTTCGCCGACAGCTACGCCTACCTCGACGACTGGGTGCTCGTCGCCCTGCGCTCGCTCGGCATCGAGGCCAGCTACCAGCCGCTCAACGACATCGCGAGCCCGACGGGCAAGATCGGCGGCGCCGCGCAGAAGCGCCTCGCCGACGGCGCCGTGCTGCACCACGTCACGATGTCGTACGACATCGACGCGGACAAGATGGTGCGGGTGCTGCGCATCGGCCGGGAGAAGCTCAGCGACAAGGGGACGAAGTCCGCGCAGAAGCGTGTCGACCCGCTGCGCAGCCAGACGGGCCTGCCACGCGCGGCGATCATCGAGCGGATGATCGAGACGTTCCGCTCCCTGCACGGCCTGCGAGACGACGAGCTCACCCCCGCTGAGTACGCGCGCGCCGAGCAGCTCGTGACCGAGAAGTTCGCCACCGACGAGTGGCTGTACCGGGTCCCGTGAGCGCGCATCCCGCCGCGCCAGCCTCATCCGCGTCCGTCCCGCGGTCGCACCTCGCCCGTCGCCGCGCGATCGTCGGGGTGACGCTCGCCGTGCTCCTCGTCGCCGCGATTCTCGGCTCGGCCGTCGTCGGGCAGTTCGGGGTGAGCGTGCCAGAGGTGGTCGGCTCGCTGCTGCGGGCGATCGGCATCCCGAACCCGTGGGCACCCGACGACCCGACCACCGAGGCGGCGCTGTGGGTCATCCGCTTCCCGCGCATCGTGCAGGCGCTCGCGGTCGGCGCGGCGCTCGCCGTCGCGGGCGCCGTCATGCAGGCGATCTTCGGCAACCCGCTCGCCGAACCCGGAGTCGTGGGTGTCTCCTCCGGTGCGGCGCTCGGCGCGGCGCTCGCGATCGTCACGGGGATGCTGGCCCTCGGCGAGTGGACGATCGCGCTGCTCGCCTTCGCGGGCGGGCTCGGGGCGACGCTCCTGGTCTACGGGGTCGCGCGCGCGAACGGCCGCACCGAGGTCGTGACCCTGCTGCTCACCGGCATCGCCGTCAACGCCTTCGGCGGGGCAGGCCTCGCCTTCCTGCTGTTCGTCGCGGGCACCGCGAGCCGCGAGCAGATCGTGTTCTGGCAGCTCGGCTCGCTCTCCGGCTCGCTGTGGCGGGAGTCGCTGCTCGTGCTCGTCGTCGCGGTGGCCGGGACGGCGGTCGCGATCGCGCTCGGGCGGCGCTACGACATCCTGTCCCTCGGCGAGCGGAACGCCCGGCACCTCGGCATCGACGTCGAGCGGCTGCGGTTCGGCTCGATCGTGCTCGTCGCGCTGCTCACGGGCGCGGCGGTCGCGTTCGTCGGCATCATCTCCTTCGTCGGCCTCGTCGTGCCGCACCTCATGCGTATGATCCTCGGTCCCTCGCACCGGGCGCTGCTCGCCGCGAGCGCCGTCGGCGGCGCGCTGCTCGTCGTGGTCGCCGACCTGCTCTCGCGCACCCTCGTGCCGGGTGCCGAGCTTCCGATCGGCCTGCTCACCTCGCTCATCGGCGGACCGTTCTTCTTCGTGCTGCTCTGGCGGCAGCGCCGGGCGTCGGGAGGGTGGGCGTGATCCGCGCGGAGTCCGTGACGGTCGCGCTCGGCGGTCGCCCGGTCGTGCACGAGGTGTCGCTCGAGGTCGCGTCGGGCGAGCTGCTCGCACTCGTCGGACCCAACGGTGCGGGCAAGTCGACGCTGCTGTCGGCGCTCTCGGGGGAGCGTCTCCCGGATGCGGGGCGCGTGCACCTGGGCGACCGCCCTGCCGACGCGCTCGCCCCGCTGGAGCTCGCCCGCATCCGCTCGGTGCTCACGCAGGACAACGCCGTGAGCTTCCCGTTCCGGGTGGCGGAGGTCGTGGAGATGGGGCGCAGCCCGTGGGCGCGCACCCCCGAGGCCGAGGCGGATGAGGCGGCCATCGCGGCGGCGCTCGACAGGGCCGACGTGGCGCACCTCGTCGAGCGGCGCTTCACCGAGCTCTCGGGAGGCGAGCGCGCGCGGGTGTCGCTCGCCCGCGTGCTCGCCCAGGACACCCCCGTCGTCCTGCTCGACGAGCCGACCGCCGCGCTCGACCTCCGGCACCAGGAGGACGTGCTGCGCATCGCGCGCGCGCTCGCCGCCGAGGGACGCACGGTCGTCGTCGTGCTGCACGACCTCTCGCTCGCGGGCGCCTACGCGGATCGGGTGGCGCTCCTCGAGGACGGTAGCTTGCGCGCGCTCGGCACCCCCGTCGAGGTGCTCACCGAGCTGCTCATCTCCGAGGTCTACCGCCTCCCCGTCGAGGTACTCATCCGCGACGCCCGCCCTCTCGTGATCCCTGTGCGCGGCCGGGGCCCCGACCTCGGGGTGGGAGAAACGACCCCCGCCGACGGGTCGTAGTTCCAGCCGCGCCACGAATCGGAGGTCGTGGAGTGCCGCGTGCGGCACTCCATCGGGCGACGGCCGCGAGCCGCTGTTCCCCGGAGATCGGCCGTGATGCGTCCCGCAAACAGGACGAAACGGCTCGCAACGCGCCCCGTGTCCACGTGGAGCGCGGTTCGCCATGTTCCGGGGACGGTGGGGTGCGCCGGGATGCGAGGATGCGCGCCGGATCGCGAGACGGCGACCAAGAAACCCCCGTATCCTGATCGGCGATGTCCGAGACCGCCCCCGACACCCCCTCGCGCGCACGCCGCCGCGCCGCTGAACGCACCCGTCGCCGCCGCCGATTCGTCGCGCTCCTGACGGTGGCGCTCGTCGTCGTCATCGCACTCCTCGTCTCGATCGTCCTGCTGCTCGCCCCCTCCACACCGGCGCCCGTCCCGAGCGACTCGGCCACGCCATCCGGCACCCCGACGCCGAGCCCGACACCGACACCCACCCCCACCCCGACCCCGACCTTCGACACCGGGCAGTTCTCGCTCACCGACCCCACGAGCCCCTGGGTGATCGTGAACAAGCTCAACCCCCTGCAGCCGCCCGACTACACGCCCGAGCTGCGCGTCGTGAACGTGCCGTATGTGTACGAGCCGCGGATGCGACCCGAGGCGGCCGATGCGATCGAGCGGATGTTCGCCGCCTTCACCGCCGAGACCGGCCTCGAGATGCAGTCGCAGTCCGCCTACCGCAGCTACCAGACACAGCAGCAGGTCTACACCGGCAACGACACCCTCACCGCGCGTCCCGGCTACAGCGAGCACCAGACGGGATGGGTCATGGACATCTCCGCGAAGCCCGCCAACTGCTCCCTGCAGATCTGCTTCGGCCAGACGCCGCAGGGTCAGTGGCTCGCGGCGCACTCGTGGGAGTACGGCTTCATCATCCGCTACCCCGACGGGAAGACGGACGTCACGGGCTACCAGTACGAGCCGTGGCACGTGCGCTACGTCGGCGTGGCGCTCGCGACCGAGATGCACGACACGGGCGTGCAGACCCTCGAGGAGTTCTTCGGCTGGCCGGCGGCGCCGGACTACCCCTGAACCGGGTCGGTGCGACGCACTGCCCGTGACACTCGAGCAGCGGATATGGGGCGTGCCTCGCGTTCGTGCGCCTCGCAGTGCGCCCGGGCCGCTACGCGAGCGCCGCGTCGACGATGCGCTTCGCCTCCGCCTGCACGAGCGCGAGATGCTCGGGCCCGCGGAACGACTCGGCGTAGATCTTGTACACGTTCTCGGTGCCACTCGGCCGCGCCGCGAACCAGGCGTGCTCGCTCGTCACCTTGACGCCGCCGATCGCGGCACCGTTGCCTGGCGCGTGCGAGAGCTTCGCGGTGATCGGGTCGCCCGCGAGAGAGGTCGCGGTGATGTCGTCGCCCGACAGTCTCCCGAGCCGCGCCTTCTGCTCGGGCGTCGCGGCGGCGTCGACGCGCGCGTAGGCGGGGTCGCCGAACTCGGCGGTCAGCTCGCGGTACAGCTCGCTGGGGCTCTTGCCCGTGACGGCGCGGATCTCGGCCGCCAGCAGGGCGAGCAGGATGCCGTCCTTGTCGGTCGTCCACGCCTTCCCGTCGAGCGTCAGGAAGCTCGCCCCCGCGCTCTCCTCGCCGCCGAAGCCCACCGAGCCGTCGACGAGCCCCGGCACGAACCACTTGAAGCCGACCGGAACCTCCCACAGCCGCCGCCCGAGCGAGCCCGCGACCCGGTCGATCATCGAGCTCGACACGAGCGTCTTGCCGATCGCGGCATCCGGGCGCCAGCCGGGGCGGTTCGCATACAGGTACTGGATCGCGACCGCGAGGTAGTGGTTCGGGTTCATGAGCCCGCCGTCGGGTGTCACGATGCCGTGCCGGTCGGCGTCGGCGTCGTTGCCGGTGAGGATCGCGTAGTCGCCCGCGCGCGCGACGACGGATGCCATCGCCGAGGGCGAGGAGGGGTCCATGCGGATCTTCTCGTCCCAGTCGAGGGTCATGAACGCCCATGTCGGATCGACGACGGGGTTCACGACCTCGAGGTCGAGTCCGTAGCGTTCGGCGATGAGCTGCCAGTAGTGCACGCTCGCCCCGCCGAGCGGGTCGGCGCCGAGCTTGAGCCCCGAGGACGCGATGGCGTCCATGTCGAGCACCTTCGCGAGCTCGTCGACGTAGGCGCCGCGGAAGTCGTACCCGTCGATGCCGCTCGGCTCCGCGAAGCGAACCTCCCGGTTGCCGTCCTCGATGATCGCGTTGGCGCGCGCGGCGATCCAGCCGGTCGCATCCGAGTCGGCCGGCCCGCCGTGCGGGGGGTTGTACTTGAAGCCGCCGTCGCGCGGCGGGTTGTGGCTCGGGGTGATGACGATACCGTCGGCTCGCGGTCCATCCGGATGCTCGGTGTTGTAGCGGATGATGGCGCGGCTGAGGGCGGGCGTCGGCACGTAGTCGTCGTAGGAGTCCGCCACCGCGTGCACCCCGTTCGCCTCGAGCACCCCGAGGGCCGTGGTCTGGGCGGGCGCCGACAGAGCGTGGGTGTCCGCGCCGAGGAACAGCGGCCCCGTGACGCCCTGCTCGGCCCGGTACTCGACGATCGCCTGGGTGATCGCGGCGATGTGCGTCTCGGTGAACGCCCCGTCGAGGCTCGACCCGCGGTGGCCGCTCGTGCCGAACACCACGCGCTGCGCGGGATCGGACAACTCGGGGGTGCGGCGGTAGTAGGCATCGACGAGTTCGCGCGGGTCGATCAGGTCGGACGGCTGAGCGGGGGTTCCGGCGCGTGAGGTCATGCGCCCATCATCCCCGCTATCGTCGTCAGCGTGTACAGCTATCTCGGCCCCGCGGGCACCTTCACCTGGGCGGCGCTCGCACAGGTGCCGGAGGCGCAGGGCGCCGAGTGGCGCAGCGTCAACAACGTCGGCGAGGCGCTCGACGACGTCGTCGCGGGCCGCAGCACGGCCGCCATGATCGCGATCGAGAACTCGGTGGAGGGCGGCGTCTCCGCCACCCAGGACGCGCTCGCCAGCATCCCGGGGCTCCGCATCGTCGGCGAGTACCTCGTGCCGGTCAGCTTCCAACTCGTGGCGCGGCCCGGCACCCGTCTCGACGACGTGAAGGTCATCAGCGCGCACCCGGTGGCCTACGCCCAGTGCCACTCGTGGCTCGACCGGGTGCTGCCGAGCCACGGGCACGTCCCCTCCACCTCGAACGTGGCCGCGCCAGGCGAGCTGCTCTCGTCGGCGCTCGCGGATGCGGCGATCGCGCCGCCAGGCATCACCGACCACCTGCCGCTCGAGGTGCTCGCCGACGACATCGCCGACAACCCGGATGCGGTCACCCGCTTCGTGCTCGTCTCACGGTCGCGCGTCATCCCGCCGCGCACCGGTGCCGACAAGACGAGCGTCATCGTCGAGCTGCCCACCGACCAGCCTGGTGCGCTCGTCGAGATGCTCGAGCAGTTCGCGACCCGCGGCGTCAACCTGAGCCTGCTCGAGTCGCGACCGATCGGCGACTCGCTCGGACGCTACCGCTTCATCGTCGACCTCGACGGCCACGTGCTCGACGAGCGGGTCGCGGATGCCCTGCTCGGGCTCAAGCGGTTCAGCCCGAGCGTGCAGTTCCTCGGCTCCTACCCGCGCGCCGACAAGCAGCGAGTGCACGTCACGAGCCGCTACGACGACCAGGTGTTCATCGACGCGCGCGACTGGCTGCGCGAGATCCTCTCGGGCGCGCCGGAGGGCTGAGCTCCGGCGTGTTATGCGCGCGGCAGGCGCACGACGAGCCCGGCCGGGTCGACGCGCGCCCGGAACGCCGTGATGAGCCCGAACTCGTCGCCGTCGAGCTCGAACTCCTCGGGCCGGTCGAGCCGCCCCTCGATGAGTCGCCCGCGCAGGTAGCGCAGCGCGCGCACCGGCTTCTGCCGCATGTCGAGCAGCTTGCGACCCACCTGGCTGCGGCGCAGCACCCCGTTCTCCCAGACGATCCCCACCCACACGCGCGCCCATCCGCCGAACCCCTCGGGGCGCAGCGCGACGATGTCGAGCAGTCCGTCGTCGATCTCCGCCTCGGGCAGCAGCTGGATGTTGCCGGGCAGCGTCCCGCAGTTGCCGACCAGTACGGTGTGCGCGCGCGTGCTGCGCTCCTCGCCGCCGTCGAGGCGGTAGCGGATGCGGAGCACCTCCTTGTCGACGAGCGAGCGGCCGATCGCGTCCACGTAGGCGAGCCATCCCACCCGCTTCTTGAGCTCGGGGTTCGTGTTGGCGATCATCTTGGCGTCGAGACCGAGACCCGCCATCACGACGAAGGAGTGGGTCTCGGTGCTGCCGTCCGGACGGTCGACCTCGACCACCCCGACGTCGATCGCCGAGTCGCGTCCGGAGAACGCGATGTCGACCGTCGCCTCCAGACGGCCAGGGGTGACGGCGAGCCCGAGGTTGCGGGCGAGCAGGTTGCCGGTGCCGGACGGCAGCAGGCTCAGCGCGACGCCGGTGCCCTGCAGCGCCTCGGCGACCGCGCGCACCGTCCCGTCGCCGCCCGCCGCGATGACGACATCGACCCGCGCGGCGACGGCCCGTTTCGCGAGGCCCTGGCCGGGGTCGTCCTCGCTCGTCTCGAGCCACACGCTCTTCGCCCAGCCGTGCTCGCTCTCCGCGGCGGCGACGGCGGCCCGCAGCCGCTCGAGGTCGACCTTGACCGGGTTGTAGACGACCGCCGCCCGCTTCGGCCCGGTGGCGTCGGGTGGCGTCATGCTCTCACGCTAGGCCATCGGCGCCCACCTCGGCAGGCCTCCTAGACTTGAGAGGTGATCGACCCCGTGCTGCTGCGTGAGAACCCGGATGCCGTGCGAGCCTCGCAGGAACGTCGCGGGGCATCCGTCTCGCTCGTCGACGAGGCGGTCGCGGCCGATGTCGCGCGGCGGGCCGCCATCGCGGCGTTCGAGTCGCTGCGCGCCGAGCAGAACGCCTTCGGCAAGCGGGTCGCCCAGGCGCAGAAGGAGGAGAAGGCCGCGCTCGTCGCCCAGGCGCAGGAGCTCGCCGCGCGGGTGAAGAACGCGCAGGCGCTCGCTACCGACGCGGAGGCGCGTTTCGCCGAGGTGGCGGGCAGCATCCCGAACATCGTGCTCGACGGCGTGCCGGCCGGCGGCGAGGACGACTTCGTGACGCTGCGCGAGGTGGGCGAGCGGCCGAGCTTCGACGCGGCCGAGTTCCCGGACGGGCCGCGCGACCACCTCGCCCTCGGCGAGCTGCTCGACGCGATCGACATGGAGCGCGGCGCGAAGGTGTCGGGCGCGCGGTTCTACTTCCTCAAGGGGGTCGGCGCCCGGCTCGAGTTGGCGCTCATCCAGCTCGGCCTGCAGCGGGCGCTCGAGGCCGGCTTCACCCCGCTCATCACCCCGACCCTGGTGCGCCCCGAGATCATGGCGGGCACCGGGTTCCTGGGCGCGCACGCGGACGAGGTGTACTACCTCGAGCGCGACGAGCTGTTCCTCACCGGCACGAGCGAGGTCGCGCTCGCCGGCTACCACAAGGACGAGATCCTCGACCTGAGCGCGGGCCCCAAGCGCTACGCCGGCATCTCCACCTGCTACCGCCGTGAGGCGGGCTCGGGCGGCAAGGACACCCGCGGCATCATCCGGGTGCACCAGTTCCAGAAGCTCGAGATGTTCAGCTACGCCGACCCGGCGGACGCGGTGGCCGAGCACGAGCGGCTGCTCGCCCTGCAGGAGGGGATGCTGCAGAGCCTCGGCCTGTCGTACCGCGTGATCGACACCGCGGCAGGCGACCTCGGCACGAGCGCCGCCCGCAAGTTCGACGTCGAGGCGTGGGTGCCGACGCAGGGCGCGTACCGGGAGCTCACCTCGACGAGCAACTGCACGACCTTCCAGGCGCGCCGCCTCGACATCCGCCAGCGCGGCGAGGACGGCAGGACCTCGCCCGTCGCGACGCTCAACGGCACCCTCGCCACCACGCGCTGGATCGTCGCGCTGCTCGAGACGCACCAGCGCGCTGACGGCTCGGTGCTCGTGCCGGAGGTGCTGCGACCCCTCCTCGGGCTCGAGGTGCTGGAGCGCGGTGGAGCTAGGAGCGACGGTCATTTCTGACCGTCGCCGCGACCCCAGCGCCGACCGCCGTCTCGGCGGTCGGGCCGTGGCGCCCGAGGAGCGCTGGCTCATCGGCCTCGACATCGACGGCACCGTGCTCACCGAGGACGGCGTGCTCGCCGACGCCGTCGCCGCCGAGATCCGCCGCGTACGCGATCTCGGGCACGAGGTCATGCCCGCGACCGGCCGCTCGGTGTCGATGACCCTCCCCGTGATCGACCGGCTCGGCATCACCCCCTCCTACGCCGTGAGCGCCAACGGGGCGATCGTGATGCGCCGCGACAAGGAGGCTCCGATCGGCTGGGTGCGGGATCGCGTGGAGACCTTCGATCCGCGGGAGGTGCTCACGACCATCCGGGGGCACCTCTCGGGGGCGAGTTTCGCGGTCGAGGACGCCGAGGGGCTGTTCCGCTTCACGGGTCAGTTCCCCGAGGGCGCGCTCGCCGCGGGGCGGCTGCAGGTGGACTTCGACGAGCTGCTGGACGCGCCCGCGACCCGCGTCGTCGTGCTGTCGCCCGGGCACGCCATCGAGGACTTCCTCCAGGTCGTCGAGAAGATGGGCCTGCACAAGGTCAGCTACAACGTCGGGTGGACCGCGTGGCTCGACATCGCGCCCGACGGCGTCAACAAGGGCACCGGCCTGGAGTATGTGCGCCGGCGGCTCGGGATCGCGCGCGAGCACGTGATGGTCGTCGGTGACGGCCGCAACGACATCGACATGTTCGCGTGGGCCGCAGCCGGCGGCGGTGTCGCGGTCGCGATGGGGCAGGCCCCGGATGAGGTGCGCGCGGTCGCGACGGATGTCACCGGCACCGACGTCGAGCAGGGTGTCGCCAGCGCTCTCGCACGGTATTTCCAGGATCGAGAGCCCCTTCGCCTTTAGACTCGGTACTCGGTCAACCTCTGGAGGGCTGTCCGAGCGGCCGATGGAGCCGGTCTTGAAAACCGGTGGGCAGTGATGTCTCGTGGGTTCGAATCCCACGCCCTCCGCTGGATGTCGTCCCCGTAGCCCCCAAGCCGAGAGAAGGAGCCCGTGTCGGATCAGGAGCTGAAGCGCGATCGTTCGCAGCGTTCGCGTGCGCCCCAGCCCACGGTCGTCGCCCGGCACGGTCGGCAGAAGCGGTCCGCCGCCTGGAAGACGGTGCTCGGACTCGTCGGCGCCTCGCTCGCCGTCGTGCTCGTCGCCGCGAGCGGGGTCGCGGCCATCGCGGTCTACCAGCTGCAGGGCGAGCTCGCCGCGAACTCTGTCGAGATCAACGAGGGCACCGAGGCGCCCGTCCCCGAGATCGGCGCCTACGAGGGCGGCTTCAACATGCTCGTCGTCGGCTCGGACGCCTACTACGACCGCGACTCGACGCTCAACGACGTCAACATCCTCATCCACGTCTCCGCCGACCAGACGAACGCCGTCGCGGTCAGCATCCCGCGCGACCTGGTCGTGCCCTACCCCGGCTGCACCAACCTGGAGACGGGCGAGACGTGGGGAGTGGCGACGGGCCTGCCGATCAACAACGCGCTCTACTACGGCGGCCTGCCGTGCGTCGTCAACGTCGTCGAGAACCTCACGGGACTCGACATCCAGTACGCGGGGATGATCGGTTTCGCGGGCGTCGCCGCGATGGCGAGCGCGGTCGGCGGCGTCGACGTGTGCATCGCGTCGCGGCTGGTCGACACCTACGTGGGCCTCGACCTGCCGGCCGGGACCGTGCACCTCGACGGCTGGCAGGCGCTGCAGTTCCTCCGCTCCCGGCACGGCGTCGGCGACGGCTCCGACCTCACGCGCATCAGCTCGCAGCAGGTGTTCCTCTCGGCGCTGCTGCGCAAGCTGAAGTCGAACGAGACCCTCACCAACGTCGGCACCCTGATGTCGCTCGCGAAGACCGCGGCCGCCAATATGCAGCTGTCCACCGAGCTCACCCAGCCAGCCACGATCGTGGCGATGGCGAAGGCGCTCAACAACATCCCGATGGATCGCATCACCTTCGTCCAGTATCCGGGGTCGACCGGCGGCACCGGCATCTACTCTGGCAAGGTGCAGCCGAATGTGGCGCGCGCGAACGCGCTGTTCGCCGCCATCAAAGCGGACCAGGCGATCGGACTCGAGCAGGCTGGCGACGACCGCGGCTCGACCGCCGACCCGAACGCGACGACGGAAGCCACTCCGACCGAGACCAGCACCACCGAGGCGTCGGCGACCCCGACGCCCGAGCCGACGTACTCCGAGAAGGTCGTGATCTCCGGCATCAACGGTCAGACGGCCGCCGACCAGACCTGCACCATCGGCACCGACTGAGCCCGTCTGCACGGCGCGGGCCGCTTGTCTCGTGTGGGTATGATGGGCAGGCAGTACCGGGAGTCGTCGCATAGTCCGGTCGAGTGCACCACCCTGCTAAGGTGGAGACCCCTCCGGGGGTCCGAGGGTTCAAATCCCTCCGACTCCGCA
>JASGGJ010000015.1:0-34297 GCA_047605085.1 Protaetiibacter sp. | reverse complement strand
TCGCGCTCGTCGAGCGGCACTACCCGGTGCTGATCGCCGCGATCGACGCCTACCGTTACGTTGAGATCGACCGGCCCGGCGTCATTATTCACGACCCGGCTTGAGCTCGAACCGTTCACCCTGAAATAACCCCAAGGACGGGGTCAGGGGGTTCGAGAGACGTCAAGTCCCGTGGTGTGGTGTCATTCCGTTGCTTCCTGCTTGGGGTGAGTCGGAGGACTTCGGGCGCCCCTGGGACGACCCGCGCGAGACCGTCTCCGGCCGGAGCTGGGCCGGCTGCCTCGAGGTGCTCGACGAGATCGCGGCGCGGGCCGGCTGCGCACCCTCGATGAGCGGCGGAACGGAACGCCGTCATCGAGCAGCTCGCCCGGTAAAATCCCGACGCGGTGGTGTGCGTCGGCGTGCCGTTCGGCCGCACCCGTCCGCAGTGAATCATCCCCCACGGCGGCACCATCACGCTCGACGGCGGAGGCGTTCCGTCGTCGTGGACTACGGCTGCTGATCCGCCGGAACCACCGCCTCACCTCCGGCGGCCGAGCGCCCAGCTCGCGGAACTCGTCACCAGGCCGAAAGCTGCCACCGCGAGGAGCGCCGCGACCGGCGGCAGCAGCGCACCGATCCGGCCCGAGAACAGCAGTCCGACCGTGTCGCCCCACACCGCGGGGGCGAGGTAGCCCACCGTCGTGCTGGTCAGCACGACGAGAGCCCAGTGACCCGCACGCCCGCCCGACGACGCGCGGCGTGAGCCGTAGACGAGGGCAGCCGCCGCACCGGCGAGCGCGCCAACGGCGAGCGGCCACGGGAAGGAGATCCCCGCCGCGCCGGGGACGATCGCGACGAAGCCCGCGAGCACGCCGTCGGCCGCCGAGCGCAGCGGATGCCGCGGCGCACCGCGTAGGAAGTCGGCGAGCGTCCACGCCGCCGCTCCCCCGATCGGTGCGACGACCGCGGCGAGCAGGATGCGCGGCGTGTAGCCGTCGATGACGCCTTCCAGCGATGCGAGCCACAGGGCACCGCTCACCCAGATCACGAGCACCGGCACCGCGAAACGCCCCCACCCCTCACGCTCCGTCGCGGCGGGCGCACGCCAGGCAGGGAGCGCCGAGGCCGCAGAGGAGACGAGCAGGGCGAGTCCGCCGCCGAAGTCCTCGACGCGGCATTCCACGCTGCCGCAGGCGGCGAACAGCAGCGGCGGCACGACAGCACAGACCGGGAACACCACGCCGGCCCAGACGAGCACGAGAGACCAGGCGACCCGGCGATGACCCGGAACCGCCTCGTCCGCGGTGCCTCCGAGCAGCACCGCCACCGGAGCGACCGCGAACGCCGACGCCAGCAGGAACGGCTCCGTCTCCCCACCAGTGAGCCGGCCCGCCGTCACGGCGACGGCCGCGGCGAGAAGCGTCGCGAGCAGGGCTCGCACGAGTGCCTCGCCCATCCGCGGTGGTCGCAGCATCCGGAGCAGCGCGGCCGTCGACGCCGCACAGCACAGCGCGGCGAGAAGCAGGAGTTCGGGCATGGCGGCTCCGGGCGGTGACAGCCGCGTCGGCATACGCGGTGGGACAAACATTACGGGGCGCCGCCTCCTGAGAGACGGCGCCCCGTATCGGGTTGAGAACGACCGATCAGTCGGTCAGGACGTAGCCCTCCTCGCCGTGCACGACCGCGTCGACGCCGGCGAGCTCGTCCTCGCTCTTGACCCGGAAGCCCATCGTCTTCTCGATGACGAAGCCGATGATGAAGGCGAACACGAAGGAGAAGGCCGCGACCGTCACCGATGCGATGATCTGGACCAGCAGCTGCTCGCCGTTGCCCGAGTTGATGAGGCCGGTGCCGTTCGCGAAGAAGCCGAGGAACCAGCAGCCGACGAAGCCGCCGACCATGTGGACACCGACCACGTCGAGAGAGTCGTCGAAGCCCAGCTTGAACTTCAGCTCGATCGCCAGGGCGCAGATGGCACCGGCGAGGAGGCCGAGCACGAGGGCCCAGCCCGGCGTCAGGTAGGCACACGCCGGGGTGATCGCGACGAGGCCCGCGACCGCACCGGAGGCGGCGCCGACCGAGGTGGCCTTGCCGTCCTTGATCTTCTCGACGATGAGCCAGCCGAGGATCGCGGCCGCGGTCGCACCCCAGGTGTTGAAGGCGAGGATGCCGATGCCGGCCAGGCCGTCCGAGAGCGCGGCAGCACCGGCGTTGAAGCCGAACCAGCCGAACCAGAGGATCGAGGCGCCGAGGATCACGAAGGGCACGTTGTGCGGCGCCGACAGGCCCTTCTTGAACCCGATGCGCTTGCCGAGCACGAGCGCGAGCGCGAGCGCCGCCGCCCCGGCGTTGATGTGCACCGCGGTGCCGCCCGCCCAGTCGAGAGCGCCGGTGGCCACCGCGTCGTCACCGAAGAGCAGCGTGCCGAGGTTGTAGATCCAGCCGCCGCTGCCCCACACCCAGCCCTGGACCGGGAAGTACACGAGCGTGGCCCAGACACCGGCGAAGACCATCCAGGCGCCGAACTTCGCGCGGTCGGCGATCGCGCCCGAGATGAGTGCGACCGTGATGATGGCGAAGGTCGCGCCGAAGAAGGAGCCGACCAGGCCGCCGTCGTCACCGCCGGGACCCGTCCCCTCCGCCGCGGAACCCATCGCGGTGTGGGCGAAGTCGGTGAACGGGTTGCCGAGCACGCCCGGGATCAGGGTCGTGTCGTCGTTGACGATGGTTCCCATGCTGTATCCGTAGAGGATCCAGAGCACGGTCACGAGGCCCATCACCCCGAACGACATCATCATCATCGAAACGACCGACTTGGCCTTGACCAAGCCGCCGTAGAAGAACGCGACGCCCGGGGTCATGAACAGCACCAGTGCGGATGCCGTCAAGAACCAGGCGAGGTTTCCGGTGTCCATGGAATCCAGTACCTCTCAGTGTGAGTTGGAGCTATCAGAGCGCACCGTCGGCCCGACTACAGGAGAGCGGAGGATCCTCGGGTACGGGGTCAGTTTGTCGGCGACACGTTTCCGCTGGGCTGTCCTCTTGTTTCGCGTTCGTTACACAAATCAGGCCGAGGTAAACATCGCGTTTCGACGGGCCGTCGATTTGCCCCGAATCCGCAGAGCGCGGCGCATGAAATCGCCGTTCAGTGCCGGAAATGCGCGCGAAGGGCGCTCGCATCGCGACTTTGCTGCTCGCGTGCGGCTCAGGAGTTGGTGAGGGCGATGAGCCGCGAGACGGCGCGCAGGTACTTCTTGCGGTATCCACCCGCCATCATCTCGGCCCCGAACACCTCGTCGAGCGGAGTGCCCGAGGCGACCACGCTCACCTGCTCGTCGTAGAGCCGGTCGACGAAGGCGACGAAGCGCAGGGCGTCGGCCTGGTCGAGCAGGGTGTGGACGCCGCGCAGGCCGATGCCGGCGAGACCCTCCACCATCCGCACGTAGCGTGACGGATGCACGCGGGACAGCTGCACGAGCAACGCGTCGAAGTCGTCGACCGTGGTGGCGCCGCCGAGTGCGCCGACGACCGCGGCGACCTCCGCGTCGGCCGTGACCGCCGCGTGACCCTCCACCTCGCGGCGACGGTAGTCGAGCCCGTCGATGCGGACGATCTCGAACCGGTCGGCGAGCGCCTGGATCTCGCGCAGGAAGTCGACCGCCGCGAACCGCCCCTCACCGAGGGCGTTGGGGGGCGTGTTGGAGGTCGCCGCGATGCGCGTGCCTCCCGCCGCGAGCTCGCCCAGCAGCCGGGTCATCATCATCGTGTCGCCGGGGTCGTCGAGCTCGAACTCGTCGATCGCCACGAACGTGGCCCCCCTCAGCAGCTCGACCGCGTTCGCGTATCCGAGCGCCCCGACGAGCGCCGTGTACTCGATGAAGGTGCCGAAGTAGCTGCGTCCCGGCGCGAGGCGCCAGAGGGCGGCGAGCAGGTGGGTCTTGCCGACCCCGAACCCGCCGTCGAGATAGAGGCCGGGCTTGAGCACCGGCGCGCGCCGCCGTCCGAACAGGCCGCGGCCGCCTCCCCCGCCGCGGAGCCCATCCGCGAACGCCCTGACCTTCTCGACCGCCTCCGCCTGCGAGGGGAAGCCGGGATCGGGCCGGTAGCCGTCGAGGCTCGCCTCGGCGAACTGGCGCGGCGGCACGAGCGACGCGACCATCTCGGCTCCGGACATCTCGGGCGCGCGGTCGAGGAGGGATGCGGCGGGAGGCGGCATGCGGATCCTTCGGCTGGACACGGCGACGGGACGGGGAGACCAGGACTGTGTCGAACTCTTACGACACCCCAGCGGGTGCGCTGCCGGATGCCTACCCTGAACGTGGAAAGCCTACCCGCAAGGAGAAACCGTCATGGCCGTCGCAACCGACCCGAACCCCGCATTCGCCGCCTTCGCCCACCCCGAGCGTCTCGTGAGCACCGAGTGGCTGGCCGAGCACCTCGGCGAACCTGGTCTTGTCGTGGTCGAGTCCGACGAGGACGTCCTGCTCTACGAGACGGGCCACATCTCCGGCGCCGTCAAGATCGACTGGCACACCGACCTCAACGACCCCGTGCTGCGCGACTACCTCGACGGCGCGGGCTTCGCGAAGCTCCTCGGCGGCAAGGGCATCTCGCGCGACGACACCGTCGTCATCTACGGCGACAAGAACAACTGGTGGGCCGCCTACGCGCTCTGGGTGTTCACGCTCTTCGGCCACGAGGATGTGCGGCTGCTCGACGGCGGCCGGGCCAAGTGGGAGGCGGAGGGCCGCCCCTACACGACCGAGGTGCCCGTCCGCGAGGCCGTGGAGTACCCGGTGGTCGAGCGCGACGACAGCGCCGTCAGGGCCTTCAAGGATGACGTGCTCGCCCACCTCGGGCTGGATCCCGAGAGCCGGGCGCTCGTCGACGTGCGCTCCCCCGAGGAGTACGTCGGCGATCGCACGACGGCTCCCGCCTACCCGGAGGAGGGCACGCTGCGTGCCGGCCACATCCCGAGCGCCCAGAACGTGCCGTGGGCGAAGGCGGTCGCCGAGGACGGCTCCTTCAAGACCAAGCCGGAGCTCGACGCCATCTACCGCGACGGCGCCGGCCTGAAGGACGGTGATAGCGTGATCGCCTACTGCCGGATCGGCGAGCGCTCGAGCCACACCTGGTTCGTGCTCACCCACCTTCTCGGCTTCGAGGGAGTGCGCAACTATGACGGGTCGTGGACCGAGTGGGGCAGCGCCGTGCGTGTCCCCATCGTCAAGGGTGCCGAGCCCGGTGAGGTGCCGGCGCGCTGAGCGGCGGCCGTCCCCGCGGGTGACGGTGTGAGTACCGGGCTTCCCGCGAAGCTCGCGGAGATCCGCGACGACTTCCTCGCGCTCTCGCAGGCCGACCGGCTGCAGCTGCTGCTCGAGTTCTCGCGCGAGCTGCCCGAGCTGCCGCCCGCCTACGCCGATCACCCGGATCTGCTCGAGCGCGTGGAGGAGTGCCAGTCACCGGTCTTCATCTTCGTGGAGATCGGCGACGACCGGATCGTGCAGCTGCACGCCACGGCTCCGCGCGAGGCGCCGACCACCCGCGGTTTCGCGTCGATCCTCGTGCAGGGTCTCGCGGGCCTCACGGTCGAGCAGGTGCTCGCGGTGCCGTCGGACTACCCGCTCACGCTCGGCCTCACCGAGGCGGTGAGCCCGCTGCGCATCCGCGGCATGTCGGGACTGCTCGGGCGCACCCAGCGCCAGGTGCGGGAGAAGACCGCCGCGTGATCCTGCGGCCGCTGCACCCCGCGCCCGGTGAGCCGATCACGGTCGGCGAGCCGGATGCCAGGGACCGCCTGCGGGCGCTGTACCGGCGCGAGGCGGGGGCGGGCGGCATCCGGATCAACCTCGTGGCGAGCGTCGACGGCGGTGCGCGCGGCGACGACGGCACCTCCGCGTCGCTGTCGAGCCGTGCCGACCGCGCGGTGCTCGGCGCGATCCGGGCCGAGAGCGACATCGTGCTCGTGGGGGCGGCGAGTCTGCGCGCCGAGGGCTACCTGCTGCCGCGCACGGCGCGCCTCGCGGTGCTGACCGCCTCTGGCGACTTCCGCGGCGCGCAGCCGGGCGAGGTGACCGAAGCCGGAAAGCTCATCGTGCTGGGACCCGCCTCGGCGCGCGGCCGCACCGACGAGACCCTCGAGGCGCCGCACCTGTTCATCGAGCTCCCCGCGGATGCCGGCGGGCGCGTCGATCCCGCCGATGCCCTCGCGGCGCTCGCCGACGCGGGCGCACCGCGCATCGTCTGCGAAGGCGGCCCGGCGCTCGCGGGCGAGCTGCTCACCGCCGGTCTCGTCGGCGAGCTGTGCCTCTCCACGAGCCCGCGACTCACCGGCGCGGCGCTCCCGGTGCTCGGCGCGGAGGCGCATCCCTCGATCCCGCTGACGCTCGCGAGCCTGCTGATCGACGATGCGGGCGGGCTCTACGCGCGCTGGCTCGTGAGCTGAGCGAGCCAGTTGCGGATGGCGTCCTCCCAGCGGGTGCGGTCGTAGTTCCACAGCTTGGTGTGGCGCGCGATCGTGAACTCCTCGAGAGTCACCAGATCGGGGCGCGCCGCGGCCAGGGCGATCGACGCGGTGGCCGGCACGAAGCCGTCGTCGACGCTGTGCAGCAGCAGGATGGGGCGGTCGAGCTCGGCCGCGCGGGTCACGAAGTCGAGGCGTTCGAGGTCGAGCGGCTCGGCGAGCCCCGTCACGAGGCGCCCCCAGCGCGAGCGGATGAGTGTGTACACGCCCCAGCGCACCACCCAGGGGAGCCGGCGCAGGCGCGCCTGGAAATCCAGGGTCGCGATCCAGTCGACGACGGGCGACTCCAGCACGACGCCCGTCACGAGCGCCGCACGCGGTGAGCGGGTGAGCGCCTGCAGCACCGTCGCACCGCCCATCGACCATCCCATGAGCACGATCTCGCGGGCACCGCGCGCGATCGCGTACGCCATGGCGGCATCGACATCGACCCACTCCCGCTCCCCCAGCGCGTAGCGGTAGTCGGTGCTGCGCGGCGCCTCGCCGTCGTTGCGGTACGAGACCAGAAGCGAGTGGAATCCCGAGTCGCGGAACGGAGCGACCGCGCGCAGCGTCTCCGGCCGGCGCACCGCGCGGCCGTGCACCGCGATCACCCAGCGGTCCGACTCCTCGTCTGCGGCCGGGACGAACCACGCGGGTGCCGCCCCGAGCGGCGTCGAGACGACCACGTTCTCGTAGGGCACGCCGAGCGACCGCGGGCTCAGCCAGAACCATCCGCTGAACCGGCCGCGGCGGGCCGCATGGAGATCGCCGAAGTCGACGCCGATGAGCTCACGGGTGACCCCGGATCGGTCGGTCGCGACGATCTCGCCGACGCGGGCGTGCCCGGTGTCCCGCGAGAACCAGAGGCTGTACTGCCCCGGCAGCAGCGAATCCGGCGTCGCCGAGATGGTGATGCGGCCCGCCTCGACGTCGAGTCCGAGGATCCGGATGTCGTCGTCGCGGCGCGAGGGCGGGATCACGACCGTGCGTGCGACGAGCGCGCTCAGCACCGCGATGGCACCCGTGACGACGACGCCGGCGCCCAGCACGCTCCACAGCGCGACCGCGAGCGGCGACGAACCGCGCTGCCCCCGACGTGGCACGACGACCTCCGATCCTGCGACGGCGTGGCATCGCCGCGCCCCTCCCTGAGAATCCTAGGCTTCCCTCGTGGCCACCCCCGAGTCCGAGACCGTCGCTCCCGCGCCGTTCGCGCGCGCGGTCGCCTCGGTGACGACGGCTCGGACGCGCCCCGAGATGGAGGTCGTCGAGATCGCGGCGCCCGCCGGCCTCGCCCCTCACGCCATCGCCCTCGCGGCCGACGTGCGACCGACGGTGCACGGCATCGACTCGGTGCTCGGCACCGGTCGTTTCGTGCTGCTGTACGACCCCGAGGAGCCCGAGGCGTGGGGCGGCCCGTTCCGCGTCGTCGCCTACGCCCAGGCGCCCCTCGAGTCGGAGATCGGCGTCGACCCGTTCATCGCCGAGGTCGCCTGGTCGTGGCTCCTCGACGCGCTCGACGCGAGCGGGGCCGACTACACCGCACCGTCCGGCACCGCGACCAAGGTGCTCTCCGAGGGCTTCGGCGAGCTCGCGGGCCAGGGCGACTCGGCCCAGCTGGAGCTGCGGGCGTCCTGGTCGCCGCTGGGTCCGGATGTCGGGCCCCAGGTCGAGGCCTGGTGCGAGCTGCTCTGCATGCTGGCGGGCCTTCCGCCCTCGTCCGACGCCGTCTCGCTGCTGCCGCATCGCCGGAGCCCGCGTGACTGACGCCGGAACTCCTCGCTCGGCCGACGCGGATCATGCCGAAGTCCACGTCATCGACACGCGCGAGGAGTACCTCGCCGCCGTCGCCGCGCTGGCCTCGGGTGAGGGATCCTTCGCGGTGGATGCCGAGCGCGCCTCCGGGTTCCGCTACTCGCAGCGCGCCTACCTCATCCAGGTCTTCCGCCGCGGCTCCGGCGTCTTCCTCTTCGACCCGCCGGCGATCGGCTCCTTCGACGAGCTCGCGGCGGTCATGCGCGATCAGGAATGGATCCTGCACGCCGCGAGCCAGGACATCGCCTGCCTGCGGGAGGTCGGTCTCGACCCCGGCACCGTCTTCGACACCGAGCTCGGAGCCCGCCTCGCGGGGCTGCCGCGGGTGGGGCTCGCGACGCTCGCCGAGGAGCTGCTCGGAGTCCACCTGGCGAAGGCGCATTCCGCGGCCGACTGGTCGACCCGCCCGCTCCCGCAGGGCTGGCTCGTCTACGCGGCCCTCGACGTCGAACTGCTGCCGGATCTGCGCGACCGGGTGGCCGAGCTGCTGCACGACGCCGGAAAGGACGAGTTCGCCAGGCAGGAGTTCGCGGCCGTGATCGAGAAGGAACCGATCGTGCGCCAGGAGCCGTGGCGACGGCTCTCCGGCTCGCACACGCTGCGGAACCCGCGGCAGCTCGCCGTCGCACGCGCCCTGTGGCTCTCGCGCGACGAGCTCGCGCGAGAGCTCGACATCGCGCCGGGCAGGCTGGTTCCCGACCTGGCCCTCGTCGCCGTCGCGAAGACGCTGCCGTCGGGCAAACGCGAGCTGGCCGCCCTCAAGGAGTTCACGGGCCGGGCGAGCCGACGCGAGCTGGACCGCTGGTGGACCGCCGTGGAGGCGGGGCTCGCGGATGACGAACCCCCGAGCATGCGCGGAACGGGCGACGGCGTCCCGGCACCGCGGCTGTGGCCCGACAAGAACCCCGAGGCCGACCGCCGCTTGAAGCTCGCGCGCGCCGCCCTCCTCGCGCGCGCGGAGGAGCTGACCATTCCGGCCGAGAACCTGCTCACCCCCGACACGCTGCGGCGGGTCGCCTGGGCACCGCCCGCCGAGCTCGGTGCGGAGGCGGTCGCGGCCGCTCTCGCCGAGCACGGCGCACGTCCCTGGCAGATCGAGCAGCTCGCGCAGCTCATCGCGGACGCCTTTGTCGAGGCGCGCCAAGCCCCCGCCCCGCCCCCCGGCGAGGCGTAGTAGCTTCCGTCGAACGATTCGAGCGCGGCGAGGGGCACCTGCCTAGGATCGAAGACGACACCCGGATGCGCGCCCGCGCGCCCGCATTCGCATCCTGATCTGTGGAGGCATCGTGGCCCAATCGCCCTCGGAACACCGCTCGGACGTCGTGTTCGTCGACGGGGTGCGCACCCCGTTCGGACGCGCCGGCGAGAAGGGCCAGTACTGGAACACCCGCGCCGACGACCTCATCGTCAAGGCCATGATCGGGCTGCTCGAACGCAACCCCAACCTCCCCAAGGACCGCATCGACGACGTCGCGATCGCCGCGACGACCCAGCAGGGCGACCAGGGGCTCACCCTGGGACGCACCGCCGCGATCCTCGCCGGCCTGCCGCTCTCGGTGCCCGGCTACGCGCTCGACCGGATGTGCGCGGGCGCCATGACGACCGTCACGACGATCGCCGGGGCGATCGCCTTCGGCGCCTACGACATCGGGATCGCGGGGGGTGTCGAGCACATGGGTCGCCATCCGATGGGCTTCAACGCCGACCCGAACCCGCGCTTCCTCTCCGAGAAGCTCGTGGCGCCCGACTCGCTCAACATGGGCAACACCGCGGAGCGCCTGCACGACCGCTTCCCGCGGCTCACCAAGGAACGCTCCGACCGCTACGGGATGCGCAGCCAGCAGAAGGTCGCCGCCGCGTACGCGGCCGGCAGGATCCAGCCCGATCTCATCCCCGTCGCCATCAGATCGGAGGCCGGATGGGGCCTCGCGACCCAGGACGAGGGTATGCGCCCCGAGACCACCATGGAGGGCCTCGCGGGCCTCAAGACGCCGTTCCGCCCGCACGGCCGCGTGACGGCGGGCACCTCCTCACCGCTCACCGACGGCGCGACAGTGTCGCTCCTCGCGAGCGAGCAGGCCGCGCGCGAGTTGAAGCTGACCGTCAAGATGCGGATGGTGTCGTTCGCGTTCGCGGGTGTCGCGCCGGAGGTCATGGGCATCGGCCCGATCCCTTCGACGGAGAAAGCGCTGCGCAAGGCGGGCCTCACGATCGACGACATCGGCCTGTTCGAGCTCAACGAGGCCTTCGCCGTGCAGGTGCTGTCCTTCCTCGACCATTTCGGCATCGACGACGACGACCCGCGGGTCAACCCCTGGGGCGGCGCGATCGCGATCGGCCACCCGCTCGCCTCCTCCGGCGTGCGGCTCATGATCCAGCTCGCCCGTCAGTTCGAGGAGCACCCTGAAGTGCGCTACGGCCTCACCGCGATGTGCGTCGGTCTCGGCCAGGGCGGATCCGTCATCTGGGAGAACCCCCACTACGAGGGGAGCAAGTAATGGCTCAGCTCACCGCGTCCGACGTTGCGAAGCTCATCGACCCCGATGAGGTCGTCACCCACTCCTTCGTGAAGGATGTCACTCTGCCCAGCGGCAAAGTGCTCGCCCTCGTCACCCTCGACAACGGCCGTGACCACACGCGCCCCAACACGCTCGGGGCGGCCACCATGCTCGAGCTCGGCGAGGTGCTCGACGCGCTCGGCGCGCGTGCCGCGGCGAAGGAGATCGCGGGAGTCGCGATCACCGGCAAACCGTTCATCCTCGCCGCCGGTGCCGACCTCTCGAGAGTCGGTGAGCTCCAGGACTACGAGTCGGGCCTGCTCATGGCGCAGCTCGGCCACCAGGTGCTCGGCAAGCTCGCGGAGCTGGGCGTCCCGTCGTTCGTGTTCATCAACGGGCTCGCCCTCGGCGGTGGCACCGAGATCGCCCTCAACGCGAGCTACCGCACGATCGACTCCTCGGTGCCCGCGATCGCCCTGCCAGAGGTGTTCCTCGGCATCATCCCCGGCTGGGGGGGCGCGTGGCTGCTGCCGAACCTCATCGGCATCGAGAACGCCCTCGAGGTGATCATCTCGAACCCGCTCAAGAACAACCGGATGCTGAAGGGCCCGCAGGCCTTCGAGCTCGGCATCGCGGATGCCATGTTCGCCCCCGCGAACTTCCTCGAGGACTCCCTGAAGTGGGCTGACGGCGTCTTGAGCGGCACGATCAAGGTCAAGCGCCCCCACGAGCCAGGCAAGCTCGAGCGACTCGCGAAGTGGGATGTCGCGATCGGGATCGCCGAGAAGACCCTCAAGAGCCGCATCGGCGAGGTCGCGAAGAGCCCGTACGCCGCTCTGGCGCTGCTCAAGGCTGCGAAGAACACCGACAAGAAGACGGGTTTCGCCGCCGAGGACAAGGCGCTCGCCGATCTGCTCGCCGGAGACCAGTTCCGCGCCAGCATCTACGCCTTCAATCTCGTGCAGAAGCGCGCCAAGCGACCGGCAGGCGCCCCCGACAAGGAGCTCGCGCAGAAGGTCACCAAGGTCGGCGTCATCGGCGCGGGGCTCATGGCGAGCCAGTTCGCGCTGCTGTTCGTCCGGCGGCTGCGGGTGCCGGTCGTCATCACCGACCTCGACCAGGCGCGCGTCGACAAGGGTCTCGCCTACATCCACGGCGAGATCGACGAGCTGCTCGCGAAAGGTCGCATCGATCCCGACGAGGCGAACCGGCTGAAGGCGCTCGTCACAGGCACGACCGACAAGGCCGATTTCGCCGACTGCGACTGGGTCATCGAGGCGGTGTTCGAGGAGCTGTCCATCAAGCAGGACGTCTTCGCCGAGGTCGAGAGGTTCATCTCGCCCGAGGCGATTCTCGCCACCAACACCTCCTCGCTCTCCGTCGAGCAGATCGGCGCCAAGCTCGAGCATCCGGAACGCCTGGTCGGCTTCCACTTCTTCAACCCGGTCGCCGTCATGCCGCTCATCGAGGTGGTGAAGGCGCCGAAGACGACGGATGCCGCCCTCGCGACGGCGATGGCCACCGCGGCGAAGCTGCGCAAGAACGCCGTCATCACGAGCGACTCCCCCGGCTTCGTCGTGAACCGGGTGCTCGCGAAGGTGCTCGGCGAGGCCATGCACGCGGTCGAGCAGGGCGCGTCCTTCGAGGACGTCGTCGAGGCGGCGCGCCCGTTCGGCCTGCCGATGGACCCCTTCGTGCTGCTCGACCTCGTGGGACTCAAGGTCGGGGCGCACGTGCTCGACACCCACCACGCCGCCTTCCCCGACCGCTTCTTCGACAGCCCGGCCCTGCACGAGCTCGCCGAGTACGGGGCGATCTTCGAGAAGGATGCCGCGGGCAAAATCAAGGGCTACGACAAGAAGGCCCTCGAGATCGTGAGAAAGCACCGGCCGGCCGACGCCGTCGCCCTGACACCTGCGCAGCTGCGGGAGCGGCTCGAGACCGGGCTCGCCGACGAGATCCACCGGATGCTCGAGGACGGGGTCGTCAGCGCCGCGGAGGACGTCGACCTGTGCATGATCCTCGGTGCCGGGTGGCCGTTCCAGATGGGCGGCGCCACCCCGTACCTCGACCGGGTTGGCGCGAGCGAGAAGGCCTTCGGCGACACCTTCCACCACCCGCCCATTCGCGGCGTGCGGTAGCCCCGGCGGGCGATCCGTTCTAGAGAACCGCGGGCGCTGCGGAGAGCTCCTCGTAGCTCGGTTCAGGGCGCACGGGCTTGCGCACGAAGAACGCCGCCACGATCGCGAGGGGCGACAGCAGCGCACCGCCGAGGAAGGCCCAGTGCACGCCCGCGATGAGCTCATCCGGGGTCGCCGCCTCGGCCGAGGTGGCGCCCGCGGCCGCGGTGCCGAGCGCCAGCAACGCGACGAACGCGGCCGTGCCAGCAGCTCCCGCGAGCTGCTGCACGGTGCCGATGGTCGCCGAACCGTGGGAGTACAGCTGCGGCGGCAACGCGTTCGTGGCGGTCGTGAAGATCGGGGTGAACAGCATGCCGAGTCCGAGACTCAGCACGAGGTGCGTCAGGAGCACGAACCAGAGCTGGGTGTCCGCACCGAACAGAACCATCGCCCAGATGGCGGCGCTCATGACGATCGAGCCGGGAACGACGAGCGGTACCGGCCCGAAGCGGTCGTAGATCCGTCCGACGAAGGGGCCGATGAGTCCCATGAGCAGTCCGCCGGGCAGCAGCGTCAGTCCGATCGCCAGGGTGTCGACGCCGAGGCCCCGCTCGAGGTAGATCGGGAGCAGGATGACGACCCCGAACAGCACCGCCATGAGGATCACCAAGAACAGGACCGAGACCGTGAAGCTGCGGGAGCGGAAGGGGCGCAGGTCGAGCAGCGCGGCATCCCGGCGCTGCAGTCGCAGTTGGCGCAGGATGAATCCCGCGAGCGCGACGGAACCGATCAGCAGCGGGATCCAGGACGGCACCATGGCCGCGCCCTCCGCCGCGAGCCCCAGGTTGCTGAGCCCGAACACGACGCCGCTGAAGCCGAGCGCCGAGAGCACCACGGAGGGCACGTCGAGCGGCACCGTGCGCGGCTCGGACACGTCGGGCACCCGTGCGATGCCGATGCCCAGCATGAGCAGCGCGATGGGCAGCATGACCCAGAACAGCCCGCGCCAGGGGGCGAGCTGCAGGATGAGGCCGGAGACCGCCGGCCCGATCGCGGGGGCGACCGACATCACGATCGAGATGCGTCCCATAATGCGCCCGCGATCCGGGAGAGGGACAAGAGTGAGCACCGTGGTCATGAGCAGCGGCATCATGATGCCCGTGCCGGTCGCCTGCACGACGCGGCCCGCGACGAGGACACCGAAGCCCGGCGCGAGCGCCGCGACGAGCGTGCCCGCCGAGAACAGCGACATCGCCGCGATGAACACCGTGCGGGTGGTGAGCCGTTCGAGCAGGTACCCGGTGATCGGGATGACGACGGCGAGGGTGAGCGCGAAGGCCGTCGTGAGCCATTGACCCTGGCTCGGCGTGATCCGGAGGTCCTCCATGATCGTGGGAACCGCGACGCTCATCGTGGTCTCGTTGAGGAAGACCACGAAGACGGCGGCGAGGAGCAGCACGATCGCGGATCGGTTGCGCCGAGCGATGGCGGGGCCCGCAGCTGGATGCTCGGCGGCGTGTTGCATCGCGGGACCTCCGGTGGTGGTTGGGCGGGCGACGCCCGTCGCGGGAACTAACGACCGCGGTCCGCGTCGTATTCCCGCGACGCCTCATCCGGAAGCGGTCGTGCGACGGGGATGCGCGTCCCGAGCACCTGCGCGACGATGTCGCGGGCGATGCGCTGATCGCTGAGCCCAGCCGCCTCGAGGATCTCCTCGCGCGAGCCGTGCCCGAGGAACTCGTCGGGCAGCCCGAGCTCGTCGACCGCCGTATCGACCCCCGCGGCGCGCAGCTCCTGGCGGATGCGGGTGCCAACACCCCCGACGCGGATGCCGTCCTCGATGGACACGACGAGGCGGTGCTCGCCGGCGAGTTCGACGATGCTCCGAGGCACCGGGATCACCCAGCGCGGATCCACCACGGTGGCGCCGATCCCCTGTGCCGCGAGCCGGTCGGCGACCCGCATGGCCAGGGACGCCATCGGGCCGACCGCCACGATCAGCACGTCGCGGTGCGGTGCCTCGCGCAGGATGTCGACGCCGTCGTCGGTGCGGCGCACGGCGTCGAACTCGTTGCCGACCGAGCCCTTCGAGAACCGCAGCACGGTGGGCCCGTCCTCCACCGTGATGGCCTCGGCGAGCTCCTCGCGCAGCCGGCTCGCATCGCGCGGGGCCGCGATCCGGATGCCGGGTACCGCCTGCAGGATCGCGAGATCCCACATCCCGTGATGGCTCGGGCCGTCGGGGCCCGTGACGCCCGCGCGATCGAGGACGAAGGTGACGCCCGCCCGATGAAGGGCGACATCCATGAGCATCTGATCGAAGGCCCGGTTCATGAAGGTCGCGTACATGGCGACAACGGGATGCAGCCCGCCGAAGGCGAGGCCGGCGGCGCTCGTCGCGGCGTGCTGCTCGGCGATCCCGACGTCGAAGACGCGCTCGGGGAAACGCTCGGCGAAGCGATGCAGGCCGGTGGGCCGCAGCATCGCCGCCGTGATGCCGACGAGCCGCGGGTTGCGCTCGGCCAGCGCGAGGATCTCATCGGCGAACACCGACGTCCACGACGGTTTGCTCGGGTGATCGAGCGGCTCCCCGGTCTCCGGGTCGATCTGGCCCACGGCGTGGAACCGGTCGGCCGCGTCGGCGATGGCAGGCTCGTAGCCCTTGCCCTTCTGGGTGATGACGTGCACGATGACGGGCGCCTGATAGGACTTCGCCTGACGCAGCGCTTCCTCGAGCGAGGCGAGGTCGTGCCCGTCGACCGGACCGAGGTATTTGATGTCGAGGTTCGAGTAGAGCGCCTCGTTGTTGGTGAACCGGGCCAGGAATCCGTGGATGGCGCCGCGGGTTCCGCGGTACACGGCCTGTCCCGGCTTCCCGAGCCGGTCGAAGAAGCGGCGGCTGGTGAAGTACAGCGAACGATAGGCGCGCCGGGTGCGCACCGTGTTGAGGAAGCGCGCCATGCCGCCGATCGTCGGCGCGTAGGAGCGGCCGTTGTCGTTGACGATGATCACGAGGCGACGCGAGTTGTCGTCCGAGATGTTGTTGAGCGCCTCCCAGGTCATGCCGCCCGTGAGCGCACCGTCGCCCACGACCGCGACGACGTGGCGATCACCCTGCCCGGTCATCGCGAACGCGCGCGAGATGCCGTCGGCCCAGGACAGTGAGCTCGAGGCGTGCGACGACTCGACGATGTCGTGCTCGCTCTCCGAGCGCTGCGGATAGCCGGCGAGTCCGCCCGTCATGCGCAGCCGGGAGAAGTCGTGCCGGCCGGTGAGCAGCTTGTGCACGTAACTCTGGTGCCCGGTGTCGAACACGACCGCGTCGTGCGGCGAGTCGAACACCCGGTGCATCGCGATCGACAGCTCCACCACCCCGAGGTTCGGCCCCAAGTGCCCGCCGGTCTTCGACACCTCGCGAACCAAGAACTCGCGGATCTCGGCGGCCAGTTCGGTGAGCTGCTCCGCGCTCAGCCCGTCGAGGTCGCGCGGGCCCGTGATCGACGACAGCAGGCTCATACCGCGAGCCTACGCGTGTCGGATGTGATCATCCCGCGGGCGGCTGCGCGTCGCCACCGATCGAACGGAACGGGTTCTCGATGCGCACGCCGCGGATGACGTCGCCGTCACCGAGATCCTCGGTCAGGATTCTGTCGCAGCCCGCCGCGACGGCCGCTTCCACGATGAGCGCGTCCCAGTAGGAGATCGGATAGGCGCGCGATGTCACGATCGCGGCACGGATGAGCGGGACATCGGTGACGACGACCGGGAGGCGGGAGAACCGCTCCACCTCGGCGGCTGCTTGATCGGGTTCGAGCAGCCGCCGGAAGCGACGAGTGACCGTCACGTAGAACTCGTGAAGCACTTGGGTGCTCACGACGAGGCGGTCAGGAGCGTCGAGCAGGAGGGACTGCGCCGCTTGCTGCTTGGAACGCTCGTCGGCGTCGAACGCGTAGACCAGGATGTTGGTGTCGACGAATGCCGTCACGCCCCGAACCGACCGATCCGTTCCTCGTAAAGGTCGTCCCGAGTCCACGTGCGGCCCTCGGAACCACTGCCCGCCCGCGACCGGCGTGCGGACTCCACGATCTCGCGTCGCACCTGCATGTTGCGATCCTCACCGACGTAGGAGCTCAGGTAGTCGCGCAGGAGGGCATTCACCGAGGTGCCCTGCTCAAGTGCGCGCAGACGAGCCCGCTTGAGAACCTCGTCGTCGATCGCGATCGTCAGATTGGCCATCACGCCAATGTAACACGGAACCCGTGTAGCACGGGTTCCGGTTCTGCGTGGTGATATCTCCCGGGGAGCGGGAAGTCGAGCGGACTCAGGGCACGAGCAGAGGCGAGCCCCCGTCCTGGAGCCGCAGGACGGAGAAGTGACGCACGTCGAGCGTGGCGATCGTGCGCGTCCGGTAGACATCCGCGAGCACGATATTGGAGGCGTCCGCCAGTCCGATCGGCCGGTCCCGATAGCGCTCCACCACGCGCCGGGCCGCCTCAAAGCGCCCCGCATCCATCGACGCGAGCTCCCACGCGCCGCTCGCGAGCTCCGCCAACACCGCGAGCTCGGCCTGGCTGCCGTGCCGGGTCAGCACAAGGTAATCGAGTTCGGCGATGACGTAGGGCGACACGACGAGTGATTCCGCTGTCGCCTCGATCTCCCGCACGACATCGGCGTGACGCGGTTCAGCGATGTCGAAGAAGGCGAGCAGCGCGCTCGTGTCGACGATCATTCTCCGAATCCGGCGAGCAGTTCGTCGGCTCGCTCGGCGATGGGCTCGCGCCCACGGAACACCCCGCCCCGGGGCCGGACCCGGGTGTCGCCGACGGCGGACCGCAGCGCCTCGCGGATGACCTCGGCCTCACTTGTGCCGCGCCGAGCCGCCTCGGCCGCGATCGACCTCTTGAGTTCCTCGGGGACGTAGATGGTCGTCTTCATCATGCCATATATGGTACCACCTATGGCGCTCAAATAAAGAGGACAACGGCGCATCACAGCCCGAACCGTCCGATCCGTTCCGCGTACCACTCGACCGGCGCAGCACGGGACTCGGGTCACACGGGTCGCCTCTCGTACTTCCTCGCGAGTTGCTCGAAGCCGAGGCGCTCGTAGAACGCATGTGCGTCGACGCGCCGGAAGGCCGTCGCCACCGAGAGCCGTCAGTTCGGCGACGGGCGCGTCGAGCTCGTACGGAAGAAACAGGTGCGCCGCCGCGAAGCCGACGATCGTGCCGCCGGGATCGACGGCCACCGGTCATACCAGGCTGCGAAGCACGTATTGCAGGATGCCGCCGTTGCGGTAGTAGTCCGCCTCACCGGGGGTGTCGATGCGCACCACGGCGTCGAACTCGACGGTCTGCTTGCCGTCTGGCGAGAACTCCGAGGGCGCGGCGACGACGTGCACGGTCTTCGGCGTGACGCCCTCGTTGAGCTGCTCGAGCCCGGTGATCGAGACGATCTCGGTGCCGTCGAGGCCGAGCGATCTCCAGGACTCCCCGGCCGGGAACTGCAGCGGCACGACGCCCATCCCGATGAGGTTCGAGCGGTGGATGCGCTCGAAGCTCTCGGTGATGACGGCCTTGACGCCGAGCAGCGAGGTGCCCTTGGCCGCCCAGTCGCGCGAGGAGCCCGAGCCGTACTCCTTGCCGCCGAACACGACGAGCGGGATGCCCTGGGAGGCGTAGTTCTGGCAGGCGTCGAAGATGTACGCCTGCGGGCCGCCCTCGAGCGTGAAGTCGCGCGTGTAGCCGCCCTCGACGATCTGCCCGTCGTTGACCGCCGCGACGAGCTCGTTCTTGAGCCGGATGTTGGCGAAGGTGCCGCGGATCATGACCTCGTGGTTGCCGCGTCGCGAACCGTAGGAGTTGAAGTCACGGCGCTCCACGCCGTGGGTCTCGAGGTACTGGGCCGCCGGGGTGCCCGCCTTGATGTTGCCCGCCGGGCTGATGTGGTCGGTCGTGACCGAGTCGCCGAGAGTCGCCATCACGCGGGCGCCGTGGATGTCGGCGACCGGGGTGAGCTCCATCGTCATCCCGTCGAAGTACGGCGCCTTGCGCACGTAGGTCGAGTCGGGGTCCCACTCGAAGATCGGACCGGTCGGGGTGGGCAGGCTCGTCCAGCGCTCGTCGCCGTCGAAGACGGTGGCGTACTGCTTGATGAACTGCTCGCGCGAGATCGAGGAGTCGATGATCTCCTGCACCTCGGCCGGGTCCGGCCAGATGTCCTTGAGGAAGACGTCGTTCCCGTTCGAGTCCTTGCCGAGCGGATCGGTCTCGAAGTCGAAGTTCATCGATCCGGCCAGCGCGTACGCCACCACGAGCGGCGGCGAGGCGAGGTAGTTCATCTTCACGTCGGGGCTGATCCGGCCCTCGAAGTTGCGGTTGCCGGAGAGCACCGCGGTGACGGCGAGGTCGTTGTCGTTGATCGCCGCCGAGACCTCCTCGATGAGCGGTCCGGAGTTGCCGATGCAGATCGTGCAGCCGTAGCCGACGGTGTAGAAGTCGAGGCCTTCGAGCGCCTTGTCGAGGCCGGACTTCTCGTAGTAGTCGGTGACGACCTTCGAGCCGGGACCGAGCGTGGTCTTGACCCACGGCTTGCGCTTGAGGCCCTTCTCGACGGCCTTCTTGGCGAGCAGGCCCGCCGCGATCATGACGGATGGGTTCGAGGTGTTGGTGCAGGAGGTGATCGCCGCGAGCGTCACCGCGCCGTTGTCGAGGATGTAGCTGGCGCCCTCCGGCGTGGTCACCCTGACCGGCTTCGAGGCGCCCTTCGGCGCACCACTGTTGATGTGCACCACGCGGGTCGCCTCGCTCTCCTCGCCCGGAACCGCACCCGGATCCGACGCCGGGAAGGAGTGCTTGCCCTCGAGGTCGACGAGCTCGGTCGTGGTCGACGGCGAGGCGTAGTTCACGATGTCCTTCTCAAACTGCGCCTTCGCCTCCGAGAGCAGGATGCGGTCCTGCGGACGCTTGGGGCCGGCGATCGACGGCACGACGGTGCCGAGGTCGAGCTCGAGGTACTCGCTGTAGGACGGCTCGTGCGCGGCATCGTGCCACAGGTGCTGGAGCTTCGCGTAGGCCTCGACGAGCGCGACGGCCTGCTCGTCGCGGCCCGTGAGGCGCAGGTAGTCGAGGGTGACGTCGTCGATCGGGAAGATCGCGGCGGTCGAGCCGAACTCCGGGCTCATGTTGCCGATCGTCGCGCGGTTGGCGAGCGGGACGGAGGCGACGCCCGCGCCGTAGAACTCGACGAACTTGCCGACCACGCCGTGCTTGCGCAGCATGTCGGTGATCGTCAGCACGACATCCGTCGCCGTGACACCCGCGGGGATCTCGCCCGTGAGCTTGAAGCCGACGACGCGCGGGATGAGCATCGACACCGGCTGGCCGAGCATCGCGGCCTCGGCCTCGATGCCGCCGACGCCCCAGCCGAGCACGCCGAGGCCGTTGACCATCGTGGTGTGCGAGTCGGTGCCGACGCAGGTGTCGGGGTAGGCCTGAAGGACTCCCCCGTTGACGCGGTCGTAGACGACCTTGGCCAGGTGCTCGATGTTGACCTGGTGCACGATGCCGGTGCCGGGCGGGACGACCTTGAAGTCCTGGAAGGCGGTCTGGCCCCAGCGCAGGAACTGGTAGCGCTCGCCGTTGCGCTCGTACTCGATCTCGACGTTGCGCTCGAGGGCGTTCTCGGTGCCGAACAGATCGGCGATGACGGAGTGGTCGATGACCATCTCGGCGGGCGAGAGCGGGTTGATCCGGTCGGGGTCGCCGCCGAGCGCGGTGACCGCCTCGCGCATCGTGGCGAGGTCGACGATGCAGGGCACGCCGGTGAAGTCCTGCATGACGACGCGCGCCGGGGTGAACTGGATCTCGGTGTCGGGCTCGGCGGCCGGATCCCAGGACCCGAGCGCCTCGATCTGAGCTCTCGTGACGTTGGCGCCGTCCTCGGTGCGCAGCAGGTTCTCGAGCAGCACCTTGAGGCTGAACGGGAGCGCGGTGTATCCCGGGACCGTCTCGATACGGAAGATCTCGTAGTCGGTGTCCCCGACGGTCAAGGTGTCTTTCGCGGAAAAGCTGTTGATGCTCGACACGATCGTCTCCTCTGGCGTATGTCCGGATGCGCTCGTCAGCCATCCTGACGGTCGGCGCCCGCACGTTCCAGCAAGGCAAGCCTAAGCCTGCCAGCCGCCGCGCACCCGCGTCGATTTATCTTGACATCAAGATATCTTACGCCGTCGAGGCACCCGCCTCCGAGCCGCGTGCCCACGCGCTGCGGATCAGCAGCCAGCTCACCCAGAGCAGGATCGCGTAGGGCGGAAGTCCCAGCAGCAGCTTGACCGTCGCGAGCCCCGCCGCGTCGTCCGCGAGGTAGAGCGGAACCTCGACGGCGAGACGCAGCGCCGGCAGGATCGCCCACAGCACGGTCGCGATGAGCGCCACCCGCGCCTTCGCCGCGTCACGCCGCCAGTCGGTGTCGCCCGTGAGCAGACCCGCGACGACGCCGATGAGCGGTCGCCGGACGGCGAGGCTCACGAGCATCGCGAGCAGCAGCACCGCGTTGATGACGAGTCCGGGCAGGAAGTTGTCCGAGGCGCGGCCGCTCAGCAACGCCAGACCGGCCGAAAGAGCCACGCCGAGGGCGCCGACGACGGCCGCCATGACCGGCTGTCTCGTGACGAGACGCGCCACGATGAAGACGAGCGCCAGTCCGAGCGGCGCCAGCACCGACGGGGCGAGCTGCTGCGTCAGAGTGAAGACGACGAGGAAGATCAGCGGGGGCAGGATCGACTCGACGAGCCCCCGGATCCCGCCGATCGCGGCGAGCAGGGCGCGCGCCGTCGGCGTCTCCCCCGGACGAACGTGCCCGAGACCGGAGCGGCGGGCGGCGGCCGCCATCGCGTCGGCGAAGCTCGGAGTCTCCTCCTCGCGATCCGCACCCTCCTCGCGCGCGCCGCCGGCCTCCGGCGGCCGGGGGGCATCCGACTCGGTCATCAGGCGGATGCCGTCGAGGCGCCCTGCACGTTCGCGGGGACCGAGAGCGGGATGAGGTCGCGCGGCGGCATGGGGGTCGTGCCGCGCACGACGACGATGCTGCGGAAGAGATCCTCGATCTGCTCCGCGGCATCGGGGTCGACGGCGGCCTTGCCGCTGATGACGCCACGCAGGAACCAGCGCGGGCCATCCACCCCGACGAAGCGCACGATGCGCACGCCCGGCGCGTTCCCGGCCGGCGTCGGGATCTCCGCGCGCAGCTCCGGACCGAAGGGGCCGTCGATCGTCTGGGTGCGACCGCCCTGACGCGCGATCTGCTCCACGATCTGCTCGCGGATCTCGTGCCACAGCCCGCTCGTGCGGGGAGCCGCGAATGGCTGCACCTGCAGGGTGGACTCGGCGTAGTCGAGGGCGACCGCGACGACGCGCTTGCTGCTCTCCTCGATCTCGAGCCGCAGGGCGAGGTCAGGCCGCGGCAGGATCTTGACACCGCCGAGATCGACGTAGGGACGCACCTGGTTGGCTTCCGCGTGATCGAAGGGACCCGCCGTCTCGCGATCCTCGGGAGCCGACTTCGGCTGGTCGACGGGGCCGTCCTCGTCGAGGGTGTCGCTCATGGGGTTCCTCCTCGGGTCGAGTAGCCGGTCGAGCCGAAGCCGCCCTCACCGCGGTCGGAGCCGGGAAGGCGCTCGACGGGGATGAATCGGGCCCGGCTCACCGGCATGACGATGAGCTGTGCGATGCGGTCGCCCGCCGAGATCGCGTAGCTCTCGCGGGCATCGGTGTTGAGCAGGGTCACGCGGATCTCGCCGCGGTAGCCCGCGTCGACCGTCCCTGGGCTGTTGACGATCGTGATGCCGTGCTTCGCCGCGAGGCCGCTGCGCGGCACCACGAACGCGACATAGCCGTCGGGGAGCGCGATCGCCGCCCCCGTCCCGACGGTCACCCGCTCACCGGGCGCGAGCACCGCGTCCTCGGTCGACACGAGATCGGCGCCCGCGTCGCCCGGGTGCGCGTAGGCGGGGACGATCTCGCCGCGGAACAGCACCTCGACGCTCTCGATCACCCCACGACGATAGTCCATGGTCGAATGGTCATGATGACCTACCGCGAACGGCTGTGGCCGGCACCCTGGATCTTCCTCTCGACCGCGCTCGTGATCCCCGCGTCGCTGCTCGTCTTCCTGCCGATCTCCCCCGTCGCGGGCGTCGTCGTCGCGATCGGGCTCTACGGCGCCATCGTCGTGACGCTGCTCGTCACGACGCCGACGATCGAGATCGCCGACGGCGAGCTGCGCGCGGGGCGCGCCCGCATCCCGCTCGTCCTCCTCGGCGCGGCATCCGCGGCGCACGGGGCGGATGCGGTGCGCGAGCGCGGCGTCGGACTGCACGCCGACGCCTGGCTGCTCATCCGGGGCTGGGTCGCGGATGTCGTGCGCGTGGAACTCGCGGATCCCGACGACCCGACTCCCTACTGGCTGCTCTCGAGCCGGCACGCGGACGCGCTCGCGGCGGCGATCACGAACTCCCACTGACGCGGGCCGCTCATGCGAGGAGGCGGCTCACGCGGCGCACTCGATGCAGACCGGTCCGAGCTCGCCCTTGTGGTCGAACTGCGACTGGTGCTTCACGAGGAAGCAGCTCACACAGGTGAACTCGTCCTCCTGGGGCGGCAGCACGACCACGTCGAGGTCGAGGTCCGACAGATCCGATCCGCCGAGCTCGAAGCCGGGGTTGTCGGCGTCGTCGACGTCGACGACACCCGACAGCTTGTCCGGCACACGCTCCTGGAGGGCCTGGATCGACTCCGTGTCGTCGTCGGTCTTCCGCGGGGCGTCGTAGTCCGTAGCCATTCCCATCCATCCAGTCGCTGTGTGCGGGTGAAGCGGCGTCAGTCTGCATCATCGGATGCCTCAGCGCAAACTCTCCCAGTCGGCTCCCAGCCACCCGGGGCGCCGCTGCCGGTGCAACTCGCGGCACGCCCGCGTTATTCCCCGGAACCGGACGCTCTACGTGGCATCCTGGCCTCGAATCCTGACGGCTGGAGGTAGTTCAGCATGCACGAGCTCAAGGTCATCGGAGTCGAGAACGGCTCGCTCCTGGTCGCCTCGGATGACGGCGAGCAGTACCGCGTCGAGGTCGACGAGACCGTCCAGTCGCGACTGCGCGCCTCGACGCCGATTCCCGTCCCCCAGCGACGCCTCGCCCCTCGTGAGATCCAGGCGCAGATCCGTGCGGGAATGACCGCGGAGGATGTCGCCCGCGTGACCGGCGCCTCGCTCGACTACGTGCAGCGTTTCGAGGGTCCCGTCCTCGCCGAGCGCGAGTACGTCGTCGAATCGGCCCTCAACGTGCCGGTGCACATGGCCGTGGAGACCGACCCGCTCGCCTCGGGCGCCACCTTCGGCTCGGTCATCCGCGAACGCCTCGCCGATGCCGGCGCGACCGGCGAGCGCTGGGCGAGCTGGAAGGAGCAGGGCGGCGGATGGATCGTCAAGCTCACCTTCTCCGCGGGGCAGATCGACCGCGACGCCCGCTGGGGCTTCGACCCCAAGAAGCAGTCCCTCCAGCCGCTCAACCAGGAAGCGGTGCAGCTGTCGCAGCAGGGTGAGCTGCCGCCGAGCCTGATCCCGCGCCTGCGCGCGGTGCCGCTCGAGGAACGCGACGACGCGCGCTTCGACTCTGGCGCGTTCGCCGTCGAACCGGATGCCGATGGCACGGTCGTGACGTCCGTCGAATTCACGCAGATCGAGTTCGGCGGCCGCCCCTCCGCTCCCGCGGAGGAGCCCGCCACCCATCACCACACGGCCGACCTGCTCGAGGCGCTCCGCCGCCGTCGCGGCGAACGTGAGCCGCTCGACCTCGAAGAAGGCGACCCCGACCTCGCGGCGCACCCCTCGACGGGCCTCGTCAAGCTCGTGGACGTGCCGCTCGATGGCATCCCCGACGAGCCCGTGCCAGCGAGCTTCGCCTCGCAACCGACCGCCAAGGCCTCCGGCTCGTCCGGCGCCACCGGCCCGCTCGGCAAGCGGCGCGGTCGTGCCTCGATGCCCAGCTGGGACGAGATCGTCTTCGGCGCTCGCGGCGACGACGACTAGGACATCACGCGAACGCCCCGAACCGCAGCAGCGGCACCCCGGTCTCGGACGGCGTGAGGGATCCGTGCTGGCCGACCATGCCCCGCGCGCGATCCGCGGCGGCGGCGTAGTAGGCGTGCTCGCCGCGCGCCGCGACGAGCACCTGCCCGATCCGCGGGAGCACCGCGGGATCGACCTCGCCGAACCAGCCCGCGGCCACCGCCTCCTCGCGCGTCGCGACCCAGGCCCGGCGGCCCTCGGAGTCGCGCCAGCGTTGTGCGACGGCCGCGGCATCCGCGCCGGGTTCGAGGTGCAGCTGCAGGCAGCGCGGCTCGCCCGCGACGTGCCGAACACGCTCCAGCAGCTCGCGCGACGCGATGCGGTGCGCCTGCGGGGGCACGTCGACCATGCCGTGGTCGGCCGTCACCACGAGACCGTGCCGTGAACCGAGCCCGGCCACGACGCCCGCGAGTTCCGCGTCGAGGGCCTCGAGCGCCGCGACCCACTCGGCCGACGCGACCCCCTTCGCGTGCCCGGTCATGTCGAGATCGGGCACGTAGTAGTAGACGAGCCCGCGTCCGGGGGCGGAGAGCAGCTCTCGCAGACGCGCGAGGCGTTCCCCCGCGTCGGCCGCGGCGACGAACCCGGCGCCCCGCAGCACCGCCCGGGTGAATTCGGAGTCGCGGTAGCGCGGATGCGCGATCGCGGTGCTCCTGACCCCCTCCGCGCCGGCGCGCTCGAAGAGCGTCGGCACGCGCTGCCAGCTCGCCGGGTCGAGCCCCTCCCAGCCGCTCAGCTGGTTGACGACCCGGTCGCGGGCCGCATCGTAGACGCGGTATCCGACGAGTCCGTGACGCCCGCTCGGCTCACCGGTGGCGATCGTCGCGAGGGCGGCGGCCGTCGTCGTCGGGAACCCCGCGCCGATGACGGGATCCGTCGGAAGGCGCTGCGCGAGGGTGCGCGCGTGCCCCGCGTGGGCGCCCAGCTGGGCATGGCCGAGCCCGTCCACGACGACCACGACGGCCTTCTCGACGGGCGCCAGCCCCATCCGTCCGCTCCCGCCCGCGAGGGCGGCGAGACAATTCGGCACGACATCCGCGAGGCTCAGCCTGTGCGTTTTCGCCGCCGGTAGCATGGCGATGATCTTATGACTCCGCCCGAGAACCCCTCCCCGACCCCTGCCGGCGGCAGCGGTTCCTCGTCCTCCGCGCGGGGCGAACGGATCGAGGACGTCGACGTCTCGACCGAGATGCAGGGCTCTTTCCTCGAGTACGCCTACTCGGTCATCTACGCGCGCGCGCTGCCCGACGCGCGCGACGGGCTCAAGCCGGTGCAGCGCCGCATCCTGTACCAGATGAACGAGATGGGACTGCGTCCCGACCGCGGCCATGTGAAGTCGGCACGTGTCGTGGGCGACGTCATGGGCCGCCTGCACCCGCACGGCGACACCGCCATCTACGACGCCCTCGTGCGGCTCGCGCAGGACTTCACGATGCGCGTGCCGCTCGTCGACGGGCACGGCAACTTCGGCTCCCTCGACGATGGACCCGCCGCCCCGCGCTACACCGAGGCGCGGATGCAGGCGGCGGCCCTCGCGCTCGTCGAGTCGCTCGACGAGGACGTCGTCGACTTCGTCCCCAACTACGACAATCAGCTCACCCAGCCCGAGGTGCTGCCCGCCGCGTTCCCGAATCTGCTCGTCAACGGGGCGAGCGGCATCGCGGTCGGCATGGCCACCAATATGGCCCCGCACAACCTCATCGAGGTCGCGGGGGCCGCGAGGCACCTGCTCGAGAACCCGGAGGCCACCCTCGAGGAGCTCATGGCCTACGTGCCGGGACCCGACCTGCCCACGGGCGGCACGATTGTCGGCCTCGACGGCATCCGCGATGCTTACGCGACCGGGCGCGGCTCCTTCAAGACACGGGCCAAGGTGAGCGTCGAGCAGATCTCCGCGCGGCGCACGGGCCTCGTCGTGACCGAGCTCCCCTACCTCGTCGGCCCGGAGAAGGTCATCGAGAAGATCAAGGACGGGGTGAACGCCAAGAAGATCACCGGCGTCGCCGACGTGACCGACCTCACCGACCGCAAGAACGGCCTCCGGCTCGTCATCGGCATCAAGACCGGCTTCTCCCCCGAGGCGGTGCTCGAGCAGCTCTACCGGCTCACGCCGCTCGAGGACGGCTTCTCGATCAACAACGTCGCGCTCGTCGAGGGCCGCCCGCGGACGCTCGGCCTGCGTGAGCTGCTGCGCGTCTACCTCGACCACCGCATCCAGGTCGTCACGCGCCGCTCGCGTTACCGGCTCACCCGCCGTCAGGAGCGGCTGCACCTCGTCGAGGGGTTGCTCATCGCGATCCTCGACATCGACGAGGTCATCCAGGTCATCCGCGGGAGCGACGACACCGCCCAGGCGCGCTCGCGCCTCATGGACGTCTTCGACCTCTCCCAGCTGCAGGCCGAGTACATCCTCGAGCTGCAGCTGCGGCGCCTCACGCGGTTCAGCCGGATCGAGCTGGAGACCGAGCGCGACCGGCTGAACGCCGAGATCGCGGAGCTCGAGGCCCTGCTCGCCGACCCCGCCCGCATCCGCGCCCGCGTCGGCGAGGAGATCGACGACGCGGCCGAGCGATTCGGCACCCCGCGCCGGACCCTGCTCACCGAGGCGGGCCCGAGCATCGCGACCACGGCATCCGCGCGCAAGGCGGCCGCGGGCGCCTCCCTCGAGATCGCCGACGCGCCGACCCTCGTCGCGCTCTCCACGACCGGCCGTGCCGTGCGCGTCGACATCCCCGAGGGGGTCGACGGGCCGATGCCGCAATCCAGGCGCAGCCGGCACGACGCGATCCTGTCCGCCGTGCGCGCGACGACGCGCGGAGAGCTCGGGGCCGTCACCTCGCGCGGGCGGCTCATCCGCTTCACGCCCGTCGACCTGCCCTCGGTGCCGGCCAACTCGGTCCAGCTCGCCGCGGGCGCGCGGATCGGCGACTACCTGGGCATCGCAGACAAGAAAGAGCGCGTGCTCGGGTTCGTCTCGCTCGACTCGGACGAGCCGATCGCTCTCGGCACCCGCCAGGGGGTCGTCAAGCGCGTCGCGCCGGGCGGCTACCCCAACCGGGCCGACTTCGAGATCATCTCCCTCAAGCCGGGCGACGAGCTCGCGGGGGTCGGGCAGGGGCCGGACGACGACGAGCTCGTGTTCATCGCCTCCGACTCCCAGCTCCTGCACTTCCCGGCCGCGCAGGTGCGCCCGCAGGGCGTCGCGGCGGGCGGCATGGCGGGCATCAACCTCCAGGCGGCGGCGAGCGTGCTGTTCTTCGGGGCGGTGCGGCCGGAGGAGGCCGTGGTCGTCACGATCTCGACGCCCACCGACACGCTTCCGGGCGCCGACCCGGGGCGCGGCAAGGTGTCGGCCTTCGCGGAGTTCCCGGGCAAGGGCCGGGCGACGGGAGGCGTGCGCTCGCACTCCTTCCTCAAGGGCGAGAGCGCCCTCGCGCTCGCCTGGGCAGGCCCCGCCCCCGCCCTCGCGGTCGCGGGGGACGGCGCGGCACGCTCCCTCCCCGAGCCGGGGGCCAAGCGCGACGCATCCGGCACGCCGCTCGACGCGGTGGTCGCGTCGCTGGGCCGTGCGCTCTGAACTGTTCCGCCAAACGCGATCGCGTCTGGTGGATCAGACGTCGACGCGGGAACGGTCGAGGCCCTGGCCCGCGATGATGAAGTCCTTGCGCGGCGCGACGTCGTTGCCCATCAGCAGCTCGAAGACGCGGTTCGCCTCATCCGCATCCTCCACGCGCACCCGGCGCAGGGTTCGGTGGGCGCGGCTCATCGTCGTCTCGGCGAGCTGGTCGGCGTCCATCTCACCGAGTCCCTTGTAGCGCTGGATGGGGTCCTGGTAGCGCTTGCCCTGCTTCTTGAGGGTCGCGAGCAGGTTCTGCAATTCCTGCTCGGAGTAGGTGTAGACGACGTCGTTCGGCTTCGAACCCGGATTCAGGACGACCACCCGGTGCAGCGGCGGCACAGCCGCGAACACCCGCCCCTCCTCGATCATGGGGCGCATGTAGCGGAAGAACAGGGTGAGCAGCAGGGTGCGGATGTGCGCGCCGTCGACGTCAGCGTCGCTCATGATGATGACCTTGCCGTACCTCGCCGCCTCGAGCTCGAAGCTGCGCCCGGACCCCGCACCGATCACCTGGATGATCGAGGCGCACTCGGCGTTGCCGAGCATGTCGGCGACCGAGGCCTTCTGCACGTTGAGGATCTTGCCGCGGATGGGCAGCAGGGCCTGGTGCTCCGAGTCGCGCGCGAGCTTGGCGGTGCCGAGCGCCGAGTCGCCCTCCACGATGAACAGCTCGGTGTCGGCGACGTCGCTGGAGCGGCAGTCCACGAGCTTCGCCGGGAGCGAGGAGCTCTCGAGCGCGTTCTTGCGCCGTTGGGTCTCCTTGTGCGCGCGCGCCGAGATACGCGACTTCATCTCGGCCACGACCTTGTCGAGCACGAGGGCGGACTGTGTCTTGTCATCGCGCTTGGAGCTCGCATAGCGCTCCTGCAGCCCCTTGACGACGGCGTTCGACACGATGGCCCGGACCGCGGGGGTGCCGAGCACCTCCTTGGTCTGCCCCTCGAACTGCGGCTCGGGGAGGCGCACCGTGAGCACGGCCGTGAGGCCGGCGAGGACGTCGTCCTTCTCGAGCTTGTCGCTGCCCGCCTTGAGCCTGCGCGCGTTCTTCTCGACCTCGGCGCGCAGGAACTTCAGGAGACCCTGCTCGAAGCCCGCCTGGTGGGTTCCGCCCTTCGGCGTCGCGATGATGTTGACGAAGCTCTTGAACACGGTGTCGTATCCGGTGCCCCAGCGCAGGGCCAGATCGACCTCGCACTCGCGGTGCAGCTCGGTCGGCACCATGTGGCCGTTCTCCTGCAGCACGGGCACGGTCTCGGTGTAGCCGCCCGAGCCGCGGATGCGCCAGACGTCGGTGAGGGCGGCATCCGGGGAGAGATGCTCGACGAACTCGCCGATGCCCCCCTCGAAGCGGAACACCGAGGTCTCGGGCTGCGCGCCGCGTTCGTCGCGGATCTCGATGCCGAGCCCCGGCACGAGGAACGCCGTCTGCCGGGCGCGGGCCATCAGCTCGTCCGTCTGAAAGCCCGCGCCCTTCGTGAAGATCTGGCGGTCCGCCCAGTACCGGATGCGCGTGCCGCTGACGCCCTTGGCCACCTTGCCGACCACCCGCAACTCGCTGCCGGAGACGAACGGGGTGAATGCGGCGTCCGGGGTGGGGGCGCCCGCGTCGGCGAAGATGCCGGGCTCGCCCCGGTGGAACGACATGGCCCAGGTCTTCCCGTCACGGTCGACCTCGACGTCGAGCCGTTCGGAGAGGGCGTTGACGACGGAGGCGCCCACGCCGTGCAACCCGCCGGACGCCCCGTAGGAGCCGCCGCCGAACTTGCCGCCCGCGTGCAGCTTGGTGAACACGACCTCGACACCGGTGAGCCCCGTCTTGGGCTCGATGTCGACCGGGATGCCGCGGGCATGATCGCGCACCTCGACCGACTCGTCGGCGTGCAGCACTACCTCGATGTCGCGCCCGTGGCCGGCGAGCGCCTCGTCGACCGAGTTGTCGATGATCTCCCACAGGCAGTGCATGAGCCCGCGCGAGTCGGTGGAGCCGATGTACATGCCGGGGCGCTTGCGCACCGCCTCCAGCCCCTCGAGCACGGAGAGATGACGGGCGGAGTAGTCGGTCACGAGCCCGAGCCTAATCGGGGCCACCGGCGCCGACCGTGAGGCACACCCTGTGGTCGCGCCTCAGCCGCCGAACTGCTGCACCCAGTAGATGCGACCCGTGCTGGAGGTCGAGGAGCAGGCGCCCATCATCGTGTACTCCGCCTTCAGGATGTTGGCGCGATGGCCGGCCGAGCCCATCCACCCGGCGACGACGGCCGAGGCTGAGCCGTATCCGTATGCGACGTTCTCGCCCCACCAGGAGAAGCCGGCCGAGTTGCCGCTGTGCGAGAGGTCGCCGTTGGCGGAGGCGAGGGAGGCCGCCCAGGAGCAGGCGCGCGAGGCGAGGGTGCTGTTCCAGGACAGCGCGCCGAGGCCGTTGGCTGCACGATTCGCGTTGGTCTCGGTGAGCACACCGCGCTGCTCGGAGGCGCTGGTGACGCTGCCACTGCTGCTGCTACCGCTACTGCTGCTGCCACTGCCACTGCTGCTTCCGCTGCTGCTGCTGCCACCGCTGCTGCTGCGACTGGCTGCCGCTTGGGCTGCGGCCTGCTCGGCCGCGATCCGGGCGGTCTCGGCGTCGTGCGCCACGATCACCGCGGATGCCGTGGTCGCGTACGCCGCGAGCAGCGCCGGGAGATCGGCGTCCGCATCCGCCTCGCCGAGCGCCTCGACGGCGGCGGCAGCGGACGCCTTCACGTCGTCGGAGGCGAGGCCGTGCCCCGCGAGCAGCGCCTCGTGGGTCGCCGGGATGGTCGCCGCGAGCGCGACGAGCTCCGTGCGCAGCTGCGTCGTCAGCTCGGCGAGCGCGTCCGAGCGGTCGTCGAGCTCGGTGCGCGCGGCATCCGCCTGCTCCGCGAGAGCGGTGAGCTCCTCGGCGTGCTCCACGAGGGCGTCGGTTCCGGAGTCCGGGTCGACCTCGTTCGGCGCCGCGAAGGGCGTGGCGTCGGGGATATCGGTGTCCGCGGTCGGTTCCTCGGAGCCGAGCAGTTCGACAAGACCCGCGGCGAGGGCGGCGTGCGCCTCCACGACCGGCGCGAGCGCCTCGGCGCCACCGAGCACGTCCTGCTGCGTGAGCACCTGGGCGGCCACCGCGTCGCGCGCCTCGAGGGCCCCGTCGACCGTCGAGGCGAGTCCGGCGACAGCCGTGCGCTGCGCCATCACGGCGTCCTCCGCGACGAGCTGCGCGCTCCGCGCTTCGGCGAGGGCGTTGTCGTGCATGACCTGACCCACGCGCACGGTGCCGCCGATCACCCCGGCGATGATCACGAGCACGGCGGTCGCGACGATCGCGATCGTCCGACGCGAGACCACCGTGCGGACCTTCGTCGCCGTCGCCACGAACTCGTCGTCCACCGGACTCTCGGCTGCGTCGAGCAGACTCGTCCCCCGCTCCCCCATGAGGAGAGCCTAGACACATGGCTCGCCGGACGCCATGCCCCCCTGGGAGGGACACCGGGCGGCGCCCGTACGCCACGGGCGAAATACCCCCTCGTCCACTCGGAATGTTCGGCCGGAGCATGCTTTCATGGACTGAGCACCACACCGCGATCCGAGGGAAGGAGCAGGACATGTCCCAGATGACCACCGACGACACCGTCGGGCTGGAGCGAGCAGCCCTCACCGCTCTCGATCGCTGCGACATGTGCGGAGCTCAGGCCTATGTTCGGGTGACTCTCGCTTCGGGCGAACTCCTGTTCTGCGCCCATCACGGTGCGGAGTACAAGCCGAAGCTCGCCGCGACGGCCGTCCACTGGCATGACGAGTCGGACCGCCTCACGGGGTCCGTCGCTGGCTGACTCGCCGCTGGCGTCGAGTGCCGGATTGCGGCGCCGCGCCGTCATCGACCTCGATGCCCTCGCCGCGAATCTGCGGGACTCCGGAGCGCAGTTCGACGCGCGCGCCGACGGCTACGGTCACGGACTGGACCTCGTCGGTCCCGTCGCACGAGAGTTCGGCGCGGACGTGATCCTGGTATCCGGCGAGCACGACGCACAGCGCGCGCACGCACTCGGATTCCGCGAGGTGCGGGTGGGAGGCCTCCCGCCGGACGCCCCCGCATCATCCGCAGCACCCTACGGTCTCGACGGCCGCGGTCGTCCGGTCATGACCCTCTCCGGCGAGCTCATCGCGGTCAAACGCGTGCCGGCGGGAGCCGGCGTCTCGTACGGTTACACGCATCGCACGAGCGCGGCGACGACCCTCGGCCTCGTCGGCCTCGGCTATGCCGACGGCATCCCGCGACTCGCCTCCAACCGCGCCGAACTCGCCATCGAGGGGCGCCGGGTTCGCCTCGTCGGACGCGTCGCGATGGATCAGCTCGTGGTCGATCTCGGATCGGACGAGGTGCCGGCCGGTGCCGAGGTCGTCGTCTTCGGCGACCCCGCGACGGGCGCGCCGGCGGCGACGGAGTGGGCGCGCTGGACGGAACGCGAGGCGCTCGCGCTCACGGCTGGCCTGGGCGGACGCATCCGGCGGGAGGCGCGATGAGCGCCGAGCTCCGCATCCACCTGCCCGCCTTCCGGCACAACGTCGCGACCCTTGCGGCGATCGCCTCCCCCGCGCGCACCATGCTCGCGGTGAAGGCGGACGGCTACGGTCACGGGATGCTGCCCGTCGCGCGCGCCGCTCTCGAAGCCGGCGCGGACTCGCTCGCCGTGCTCGAGGTCCCCGCCGGTCTCGTGCTGCGCGATGCCGGCATCCGGGTTCCGCTGTTCGCGTGGCTGCACGGTGCCGGCACCGATTTCCGAGCTGCCGTCGAGCACGAGATCGACCTCGGCGTCTCCTCGCGGGAGGAGCTCGCCCGTATCGCCACCGCGGGCGCGTCGCGGCCGGCGCGCGTGCACCTCAAGATCGACACCGGGCTGCACCGCAACGGGGCGTCCGCCGAGGAGTGGCCCGTGCTCGTGAGCGAGGCGATCGCCGCCCGGAGCGCCGGAACCGTCGTCATCGCGGGCATCTGGTCGCACCTGGCCGACGCCTCCCCCGACGCCGACCTGGCGGCTCTCGCCGAGTTCCGCGCCGCGGTCGCGGTCGCCGCGGGCCTCGGCGTGCCGATGGACGGACCCGGCCGCCCGCTGCTGCACCTCGCGGCGAGCTCTGCCGGCATCCGCGAGCCAGAGACGCGCTTCGACCTCGTGCGGTTCGGGATCGCCGCCTACGGGGTGTCCCCCTTCGACGACACCGACGGGCCCGGTCTCGGCCTGCGCGGCACGATGAGCCTGCGCGCCGAGCTCGTGCGACTCGCCGACGGACGCGCCTGGCTCGATGTCGGATCCGCGGACGGTCTTCCCCCGTCGGTGCTCGGCCCCTCCGGCTCCGGCGCCGAAGTGCTGCTCGGCGGCCGGCGCTCCACCGTCCGCGAGATCGGCGTCGACACGATGATCGTCGACGCCCCCGCGGATGCGCGGCTCGGCGACCACGCGCTCGTCTACGGTCCGGGGGATGCCGGGGAGCCGAGCGTCGAGGACTGGGCCGCCTGGGCGGGAACCATCGGCGACGAGATCCTGGCCCGTGCCTCGCGGCGGGTGCCGCGGGTCATCGAGGAGTAGCGGGGATCTCGATACGCCGCTGCGCGGCTACTCGATCAACGGGAG
>JASGGJ010000014.1:0-34692 GCA_047605085.1 Protaetiibacter sp. | reverse complement strand
CCCCTGACCCCCTGCATGCCATGCAGGTGCGCTACCAGCTGCGCCACAGACCCGGGCTGACCTCCGTCACCGGAGACAACCCGACCAGCTTACAACACAACCAGGTGGCCCCACGCGCCTCGCGATCCGTCCGACCGCCCCGCGAGGCCCAGGTGCGACGATGTCACCATGAGCGAACCCATCACGATCGCCGTCACACGCCGCGTTGACCCGGAGAGGGCGGCCGAGGTGGCCGCCTGGGCACGCGCGGGGCAGGATCTGCTGAGTGCACGTCCCGGATACCTCGGCTCCGGCTGGATCCGCCCCGATCCGGCGAGCCCCGAGTGGCACATGCTGTTCCGGTTCGCGGATGCCGAGAGCCTCGCCGCGTGGGAGGCCTCACCCGAGCGCGCGTGGTGGGTCGGCTCGGCGCAGGGGCTTGTCGAGGATGCCCGTCAGGAACGCCGTACCGGCATCGAGGGCTGGTTCGACGAACCGGCATCCGTCGAGGTGCTTCCGGTCGCACCGTCCGCTCCCCCGCGCTGGAAGCAGATGGTGGCGATCTTCATCGCCTTCTACCCTCTGAGCCTCGCCCTGAACGCCCTCACCGGCTGGCTCATCCCCGGGTGGCCGCTGTGGTTGCGGGTGCTCGCGTCGGTCGTCGCGGTGACGCCGATCATGACCTACCTCGCGCTGCCGCTCGTGACCCGGGCGCTGCGACCGTGGCTCAGCCGCTGATGGCTCCGGTGATCAGCCGGCGTCCAATCCGAGCGGAATGACCGGCGCATCCTTCCAGAGACGCTCGAGCGAATAGAACAGCCGGTCCTCCTGATGGAAGACGTGCACCACGAGATCGCCGAAGTCGAGCAGCACCCAGCGGCCCTCGGTGCGCCCCTCGCGGCGGATGGGCTTCGCACCCACCTCGATGAGCGCATCCTCGACGGCGCCGGCGATCGCGAGCACATTGCGCTCGTTGTCGCCCGTCGCGAGCAGGAACGCGTCGGTCAGCGGGAGCGGGCCCGACACGTCGAGGGCGACGAGGTCCTCGGCCTTCTTAGCGTCGGCGGCGCGAGCGGCGATGCGGACGAGTTCACGCGCGTGATCGGATGCGGTCACGTCAGAGAGGGTTCTTCCGGGTCACGGTCGCCTAGCCGAGCACACCGGAGCTGAGCGCGACGACGAGCAGGGCCACGACGACGACCGCCATTCCGGCGGCGGCGATGATGAGCGCGGTGAGGGCGCGGTTGCTGCGCTTCGGCGTGACGGTGCCGATGATCTCCCGCGAGGAGGTGTGGACGCTGACGGCGCTGACGGCGCGCACCGGCTGCGAGTCGATGGATGCGACCTGCTGATCGCCCGGGTCGAGCAGGTTGTCGAGGTCGGCGTCGTCGAGCTGCGCCGGGAGCGCACCCGTCGAGGCGAGGCTCGCCGGGAGTGTGATCGAGCCCGTCACGAGGACGTCGCCCGTGCTCGTGACGGGGCTGACGATGATGTCGGGGTTCGGGATCTCGTCGAGCACGAGGGCGTTGGCGGTCGCGGAACCGACTCCCACGTCGCGCGCGAGCGACCCGGTGAGGGGCTGCACCTCGTCGTCGAGCTCGGCCTGCCGCGACCAGTGGTTGCGCGGACGCTCACCGGGCGCCGACGACTGCGCGTCGTCCGCCGGCGTCACTGAGACGGTGGCCTCCGGAGGGACGACCACCGCATCGGGGACGGCTGCTGCCTCGGGGACGACCGCCGCATCGGGGACGACGAATGCGGGAGCAGAGGGCGACGATCCACTGATCGCAGGGGGCGTCGGCGGCGGCTCGACCGGCTGCAGCGGAGTGAGGGCGCCCCACGGCGGTAGGACGGGGTGAGCGGAGGACGGAGCGACGGGCAGGGAGTCACGAGGTGCCGACGGCGTCGGGGCGTCGATGGCGGACGGCGACGCAGGCGCCCACTCCGGCGCGGGGGACGTCTCTACGGGCGCGGACGATGTCTCTGCGACAGTCGGCGCGGACGCCGATTCCGGCAGTTCCGGCAGCGCGGGCGGCACCGGCGGCGCAGGCAGCACCGGCGGCGCCGAAGCCACCTGCGGTACGGGGATCGCGCCGTTCTGGGCGCGGAACAGCGCCTCGAGACTCGCCAGGGCATCCGTGGCCGGCTCGGCGGGCTCGACGAGCGGCGGCGGGGCGAGGGGTGTCGACGCGAGGGCCGCGGCGGGCGGGGAGACGGGAGCCGGGGAGACAGGAGCCGGGGAGACGGGGGCCGGCGGAGTGAACGCGGCCAGCCAGGCTGGCGCACCGGCGATCGCAGTCGGCTCGGCGACCGCAGTCGGCTCGGCGGCCGGGGCGTCCTCGGCACCCGGCTGCTCGGAGACCGGCTCAACGCCGATCGAGCCGTCCCGGGCCTCACGGAGCGCGCGGAGCTCGCGGCGGCTCAACGTCGCCTCCGGATGCACCGTCGCCTCCGGATGCACCGTGGGCCCCGGCTGTTCCGGACGTCCCTGGGTGTGGTAGTCGAGCTCGCCCGGCTCCTGGGCGGGCGGCCAGTTGAGGCGCGACGCGCGACGCCCCTCAGGGCTGTAGTCGCGCTGGCGATAGCCCGCTCCCGGCTCCTGGGCGGTCACGGGGGGTGTCGTCGGCTGCGCGAGCGGCGCGTCATACTGCGGAAGAGGGGTGCGGCCCTGCGTCACATAGTTCAAGGGCTCGGGGGCAACCGGCCCGTGGGCGGCGTCCAGGCTCACCGGCGGCGCGCTTCCGGTCGCCGCGGCGGTCTCCGCGGCGCGCGCTGCCTCGGCCTCGCGCTCCCGGATCTGGCGGCGCGAGAGCGGCTGATCCTGGTAGCTCGTCATGTTGTCGTACTCCGATAGAGGTGGTGCTTGGAGATGTACTGCACAACACCATCGGGGACCAAGTACCACACCGGGAACCCCCGGCCGACTCGCTCACGGCACTCCGTGGAGGAGATGGCCAGAGCGGGCACTTCCAACGAGCTTACGCGAGCCTGGGGCAATCCGCGAATGTCGAGCGAGTGGCCGGGGCGCGAGACGGCGACGAAGTGCGCGAGCCCCCACAGCTCCTCGACGTCCTTCCAGTTCAGGATCTGCGCCACCGCATCCGCGCCCGTGATGAAGTAGAGCTCGGCATCGGGGCGCTGCCGATGCAGGTCGCGCAGAGTGTCGATCGTGTAGGTGGGCCCGCCGCGATCGATGTCGACCCGGCTCACCGTGAACCGCGGGTTGGATGCGGTGGCGACGACCGTCATGAGGTAGCGGTGCTCGGCGGGGGTGACATCCGCCTTCATCCAGGGCTGACCGGTCGGGACGAAGACGACCTCGTCGAGACCGAAGGTCTGCTGCACCTCGCTCGCCGCGACGAGGTGGCCGTGGTGGACGGGGTCGAAGGTGCCGCCCATGACGCCGATGCGGGGGCGTCGCGCGGCTCCTTCGCTCACGAGGCGAGCCTAGTGGTGCCCGCCACCGTGACCGTGCGTGTCGTCCGCACCGTCCGCAGCGACCTTGTCGCTGTGGCGGTTGGCCACGTCGCGGTAGCTGTAGGTGACGAATGCCAGCACGATGAACACGATCGCGGCGATGAGCGCGAACACCCACGGCGGGGCGATGAGCGGGGCGGGCTCCTCGGCGGCGGCGATCAGAAGGGTGCTGAGCATGGGAGGAGTCTACCGGTGCTCAGGCACGCGTCTGGCCCTCGCCGCGCACGATCCACTTGGTACTCGTGAGCTCGGGCAGGCCCATCGGGCCGCGCGCGTGCAGCTTCTGCGTCGAGATGCCCACCTCGGCCCCGAAGCCGAACTCGCCGCCGTCGGTGAACCGCGTCGAGGCGTTCACCATGACGACCGCCGAGTCGACCTCCGCGAGGAAGCGGTTGGCGCTTGCCATGTCGTTCGTGACGATCGACTCGGTGTGGTGGGTCGAGTATCGGCGGATGTGGTCGAGGGCGGCGTCGAGGTCGTCCACGACCCGCACCGAGAGGTCGAGGCTCATGTGCTCGGTCGCCCAGTCGTCCTCGGTCGCCTGCACGGCATCCGGGAACAGCTCGCGTGTGCGCGCGTCGCCGTGGATCGTGACGCCGTTCTCGCGCAGCGCCGCGAGCACGGGCGGCAGCAGGCGCTCGGCGGCATCCGCGTCGACGAGGAGCGTCTCGAGCGCGTTGCACACGCTCGGCCGCTGCACCTTGGAGTTGACGGCGATCTCGGTGGCCATCGTCTCGTCCGCGCTCGTGTCGAGGAACAGGTGCACGACCCCCGCGCCGGTTTCGATGACCGGCACTCTCGACTCGCGCACGACGGTGTCGATGAGGTTCGCCGAGCCGCGCGGGATGAGCACGTCGACGAGGCCGCGCGCCTGCATGAGCCGCGTCGCCCCGTCGCGACCGAACTCGTCGATCGTCTGCACGGCGTCGGCGGGGAGGCCCGCGGAGTCCAGCGCGCCCTGGATGAGCTCGACAAGGACGCGGTTGGTGTTCTCGGCCGCCGAGCCGCCGCGCAGCACGACGGCGTTGCCCGACTTGAGGGCGAGCGCGGCGATGTCGATCGTGACGTTGGGGCGCGCCTCGTAGATGGCGCCGACGACGCCGAACGGCACCCGCACTTGCGTGAGCTGCAGTCCGTTCGGGAGCGTCGAGCCGCGCAGCACCGTGCCGACCGGATCGGGGAGCGCGATGATCGCGCGCGTCGCCGCGGCGAGGCCCGCGAGCCGGGCCGCGTCGAGACGAAGGCGGTCCTGCAGGCCCTGGCTCATGCCGTTCTCGCGGCCGTTGGCGAGGTCGAGCTCGTTGGCGGGCAGGATGCGGTCGGCGCCAGACTCGACCGCGGCGGCGATCGCTTCGAGGCCCGCGTTCTTCCGCGCGGTCGACGTCTGCGCGAGCGCGATCGACGCGGTGCGTGCGGCGCGCAGCTTGTCGTCGAGGGTCAGCGTGGTCGCGGTCTCCGACATGCGCCCGAGTCTACTTCTCCGCAACGCTGCACCGTTTGGGGAGAGGGTCAGGGTCGCGGGTCGAACCAGGTGCCGGTGGGGGCGCCCGACAGGGCGAGGGCGACGTTGGAGGTGGCGGCGAGCAGCACGGCGGTGCCGGATGCGGCGGCGAGCTTCGCGGCGGCGATCTTGGTGCCGGCTCCCCCGGTGCCGACGCCCGCGGCGCCGATGTCGCCGAGTTCGACGCCCGAGAGGTCGTCGTCGAACGGCACGTGGGCGATCGCTCGCGCACCGGGCTTCTGCGGAGGTCGGGTGTAGAGCGCGTCGACGTCGGAGAGCAGCACGAGGAGGTCGGCGCCGATGAGCTCCGAGACGAGCGCGGCGAGCCGGTCGTTGTCGCCGAAGCGGATCTCGTGGGTGGCGACGGTGTCGTTCTCGTTGACGATCGGCAGGATGCGCAGGTCGAGCAGCCGCTCCATGGCGCGCTGCGCGTTGCCTCGGTGGGTCGGGTTCTCGAGATCGCCCGCCGTCAGCAGCACCTGCCCCGCGACGATTCCGTAGCGTCGCAGCGACTCCTGGTAACGGTAGACGAGGATGTTCTGCCCCACCGCCGCGGCCGCCTGCTGCGTCGCGAGGTCGGTGGGCCGCGCATCGAGCCGCAGGTACGGCATCCCCGTGGCGATCGCACCGGACGACACGAGCACGACCTCGGCGCCGCGCGCGTGGGCGGCGGCGAGCGCGTCCACGAGCGGCTCGATCTGACCGGCGTTGGGCCCCGAGATCGAGCTCGACCCGACCTTCACGACGATGCGCCGCGCATCCGTCACCGCGGTCCTCAGGCTCACCGGACCTCCCCCGGGTACACGACCTCGACACCGCCGTCATCGGGCTCATCGATGTCGGCATCGTCGTCGGCCCACAGGCCGGCCTCGCGCTCGGCGTCGAGCTCGGCGCGCGCGGCGGCCTTGGCATCCATCCGCTCGTGGTAGCGCTCGCGCCGCTCGGCACGGGTCGCGCGCGCGGTGTCGTCGAGGCGCGCGTCGGTGCCTCGTGGCGAGGTGATGAGTTCGGCGGTCGAGGTGAGGGTGGGCTCCCAGTCGAACACCATGTCGCCGATCACGACGGTCGAGCCGGGCACGGCGCCCTTCTCGAAGAGCGCCTCCTCGACCCCGAGCTTGGCCAGCCGGTCGGCGAGGTAGCCGACGGCCTCGTCGTTGGCGAAGTCGGTCTGCTCGACCCAGCGCTCCGGCTTCGCTCCGAGCACCCGGTATGTCGTCTCGGTGCCGCCCTCGACCCGCACCTCGAACTCGGCCGCGTCGACGGCGCGCGGACGGATGACGATGCGCGCGGGCGGCGGTGTTGCCGCTCTCGCCCTCCGCTCGGCCTCGACGAGCCCGGCGAGCGCGAACGACAGCTGCCGCAGACCCTCACGGCTCGTCGCCGACACCTCGAACACGCGATAGCCGCGCCGCTCGAGCTCCCCGCGCACGAGCGCGGCGAGCTCCCTGCCATCCGGCACGTCGACCTTGTTGAGCGCGACCAGCTGGGGACGCTCGAGCAGCGGCGTCTGCCCATCCGGCACCGGATAGGCCTCGAGCTCCCGCAAGATGACGTCGAGGTCGGAGAGCGGATCGCGGCCCGGTTCGAGCGTCGCGCAGTCGATCACGTGCAGCAGCGCCGAGCAGCGCTCGACGTGCCGCAGGAACTCGAGGCCGAGACCGCGGCCCTCGCTCGCACCCTCGATGAGGCCGGGGACGTCGGCGATCGTGTAGCGCACCTCGCCGGCCTCGACGACGCCGAGGTTCGGGTGCAGGGTCGTGAACGGATAGTCGGCGATCTTCGGCTTCGCCGCCGAGAGCGCCGCGATGAGGCTCGACTTCCCCGCGCTCGGGTAGCCGACGAGGGCGACATCCGCAACCGTCTTGAGCTCGAGCACGACGTCGCGCTCGACGCCGCGGGTTCCGAGCAGGGCGAAGCCGGGGGCCTTGCGCTTGGTGGTGGCGAGCGCCGCGTTGCCGAGCCCGCCCTGACCGCCCTCGGCGACGACGACGCGCGTGCCGGGTTCGACGAGGTCGGCGAGCTGCTCGCCGTCCGGGGTCGAGACGACCGTGCCGACGGGGACGGGCAGGACCAGCTCCTCGCCCGCATAGCCCGAGCGGTGATCCCCCATGCCTGGGCCGCCGTTGCCGCTTGAGCGGTGCGGGGCGCGATGGTAGTTCAGGAGGGTCGTGACCTGCGGGTCGGCGACCAGCACGATGTCGCCGCCGTGCCCCCCGTTGCCGCCGTCGGGGCCGGCGAGCGGCTTGAACTTCTCCCGCCGCACCGAGACGCAGCCGTTTCCGCCGTGGCCGGCACGCAGGTGCAGGGTGACCTGGTCGACGAAGGTCGCCATCCGCTGCTCCTGTTCTCGTGCTCTCGTGCGGTGCGGAAACGACGAAGGGCGAGCCGCAGCCCGCCCTTCGCGAAATTCTGGTCGCCGGGGCGACTACGCCGGGGTGACGATGTTGACGACCTTGCGGCCACCCTTGGTGCCGAACTCGACGGCCCCCGCCTCGAGGGCGAACAGGGTGTCGTCGCCGCCGCGGCCGACGTTCACGCCGGGGTGGAAGTGGGTGCCGCGCTGGCGGACGATGATCTCGCCGGCGTTGACGAGCTGACCGCCGAAGCGCTTGACGCCGAGGCGCTGCGCGTTCGAGTCGCGGCCGTTACGGGTGGACGACGCGCCCTTCTTGTGTGCCATTGCTCAGCCCCTGCTCACTTGATTCCGGTGATCTTGACGCGGGTGAGCTCCGAGCGGTGGCCCTGGCGCTTGCGGTACCCGGTCTTGTTCTTGAACTTCTGGATGACGATCTTCTTGCCGCGCTCGTGGCCGATGACCTCGGCGGTCACCTTGACCTTCGCGAGCGCCTTAGCGTCGTGCGTGATCGTGTCACCGTCGACGAACAGGACGGGGGTGAGTTCGACCTTGCCGCCCTGCTCGGCCTGAAGGCGGTCGAGCACGACGACCGAGCCCACCTCGACCTTCTCCTGCCGGCCACCGGCGCGCACAACTGCGTAAACCACGTGAGTTCCTTAGATATGGATGGAAGCCTGTCGCTTCCTCGAGTCGCGAAGCCCCGGGAAGCACGGGGTGTCGATGGCGGGATGAAACCCGCAGACACCAAGGATCAACAATAGCCCACGCCGGACGTTCCGGCAAACACGCGACGGGGCGCTCGCCCGTGCGAGGCTGGGCACATGGCGGTGCTGATCGACGAGGCGATCTGGCCGAACCACGGCACCGTGTGGGGTCATCTGGTGTCCGATGCCTCGCTCGATGAGCTGCACGCCTTCGCGCGGCTGGCCGGAATCCCGGAGCGCGGCTTCGACCACGACCACTACGACTACCCCGCCGAGCGGCGCGAGCAGCTCATCGCGCTCGGCGCGGTGCCGGTGACCGGCCGCGAGCTGCTGAGGCGGCTTCAGGCGTCCGGGCTGCGCGTGCGGCAGCGCGACAAGCGCCGCTGACCCCCGCCCCGCGTCCCTCCGCGTCCGTCCCAAATCAAGGACTGGCGCATCCCAAATCAAGGAGTCAGTGTGGCCGATGTTGGCGTATGTGGCTGCTGAGGCGTCCGCGGCTGACCGGTTCCTTGATTTGGGATGCGCCAGTCCTTGATTTGGGCGCGGGTCAGCTGGCGGGGCACGGGTCAGCTGGCGGGGCCGGGGTCGAGCGGCGAGCCGGCCGACGAGGATGCTCGGCGGGAGCGGCGCGAACGCCCCTGGCCCGGCTTCTTCGGCTCGGGAAGAGCATCGAGCACCGAGCCGAGCACGGCATCCGCGTCGACCGCGGGGCGCTGCTGCTCGACGCGCACCGGCTCGATCGGGATGTCGAGGATCGCGACGGGAGCGGGCGCGGCCGGCTCTGCGGACTGCTCCGACGCCTGCTCGGCCGGGTGCTCCTCGTGGTGCACGGTCTTCGCCGCGATCTTGGCGAGCGCGTTGCGCACGTCGTCGGTGATCTCGTGGGTGCCGTTGCCGGGCTTCGGGACGGATGCGAGCGCTCCCCCGCCTCCGTTGCCGCCTCGGCCCCGGCGTCCGCGCCCGGACGCGGCGGGCTGCTCCGTCTGCTGCCCGCGGTGCTTGAAAACGGGGTCGTGGTGCACGATGATGCCGCGCCCCGCGCACACCTCGCAGCTCTCGCTGAACGATTCGACGAGGCCGAGGCCGAGCTTCTTGCGGGTCATCTGCACGAGACCGAGCGAGGTGACCTCCGCCACCTGGTGCTTGGTGCGGTCCCGCGAGAGGCACTCCACGAGCCGGCGCAGCACGAGGTCGCGGTTGGACTCGAGCACCATGTCGATGAAGTCGACGACGATGATGCCGCCGATGTCGCGCAGCCGCAGCTGCCGCACGATCTCCTCCGCGGCCTCGAGGTTGTTCTTGGTGACCGTCTCCTCGAGGTTGCCGCCGGAGCCGACGAACTTGCCCGTGTTGACGTCGACGACCGTCATCGCCTCGGTGCGGTCGATGATGAGCGATCCGCCGGACGGCAGCCACACCTTCCGCTCGAGCGCCTTCTCGATCTGCTCGGTGATGCGGTACTTGTCGAAGCTGTCGACCTCGTCGGTGTAGATCTCGACACGGTCGAGCAGGTCGGGGGCGACCGCCGTGAGGTACTTCTCGATCGTGACGCGTGCATCCTCGCCCGCGATGATGAGCTTCTGGAAGTCCTCGTTGAAGACGTCACGCACGATCTTGATGAGCAGGTCGGGCTCGGAGTGCAGCAGTGCCGGAGCCTGCTGGGTCTCGACGGCACGCTCGATCTCGGCCCACTGCGCGGTGAGGCGCTGAACGTCGAGCGTCAGCTGCTCCTCGGTCGCGCCCTCGGCGGCGGTACGCACGATGACGCCCGCGTCATCCGGCAGCACCTCCTTGAGGATCTTCTTGAGGCGCGCCCGTTCGGTGTCGGGGAGCTTGCGGCTGATGCCGTTCATCGAGCCGCCCGGTACGTACACGAGGTAACGGCCGGGCAGGCTCACCTGGCTCGTGAGACGGGCCCCCTTGTGACCCACCGGGTCCTTGGTGACCTGCACGAGCACGCGGTCGCCGGGCTTGAGCGCGAGCTCGATGCGGCGCGGCTGGTTCTTGGCCTCGCCCTCGGCGGCCGCGGCGGCGGCCTCCCAGTCGACCTCGCCAGAGTAGAGCACGGCGTTGCGGCCGCGGCCGATGTCGACGAAGGCGGCCTCCATGCTCGGCAGCACGTTCTGCACGCGCCCGAGGTAGACGTTGCCGATGAGGCTCGCGTCCGCGGCGCGCGCCACGTAGTGCTCGACGAGCACGTTGTCCTCGAGCACGCCGATCTGGATGCGATCGAATCTCGAGCGCACCACCATGACGCGGTCGACGGACTCGCGGCGGGCGAGGAACTCGGCCTCGGTGATGACGGGCCGGCGCCGGCCGGCGTCTCTGCCGTCACGGCGGCGCTGCTTCTTCGCCTCGAGGCGGGTGGAGCCCTTGACCTTCTGCGGCTCGGTGATGGGCGCGGGCGCCTGCCGCGGCTGGCGCACCTTGACGGTCGTCCCCGGGGCGTCGTCGCCCTCGCGCGGCCCCTCGCCGGGGCGACGGCGCGAGCGGCGGCGCGAGGAGGCGCCGCTCACCTCGTCGTCGGATGCGGTGCCCCCGGGAACGGATGCGCCGGGCGGCGGGGGCGGCGGCGCCTGGAAGAGCAGGGCGAACGGGGAGGCGGGGGCCTCCGCGAGCTGCTCCGCGGGGGTCTCCGCGGGCTGCTCGGCGGGGATCTCCGCGGACTGCTCGGCGATGCCGGGCACCGCATCCGCAGCCTTCTTCTTCGCGCGGCTGCGGGCCGGTTTCTTCGCGGGGGCTTCCGCCTGGGCTTCCGCCGCCTGGGCTACGGGCTCCTCGCCGGGAACCTCGGGTACGTCGTTCTCCACCATTCCTGGTGCGCTCCTCGCCCGGAGCGGCCGCGCCGAGCCCCGGGTACTCTCGTGCCCTCCCGCGAATCCGCGGGATGCAAATCCTTGTGGTGTGTCGCGACCCGCACCTCGCATGGCGTCGGTGGATCGCTGCGCCCTCTCACGGCGCCGGCCCTGTCACTGCCGTGGCACTGTCACTGCCGTCGGAACTGGCTATCCGTCGTCGATGCGGGTCCCGCGCGGCGGGAGCATCTTCTGGCCCGGTCATGCCCGGTCAAGCTCTGTTGGATCGCCCGCTCGGGGCGACTGCGACGATTATCGCACGAGGATGCCGTTCGCGGCGTTTCCGCGCCCGCGGCGTGGCAGGATCCCGCGGCGTGGCAGGATCGGGGCATGACCGAGGTCGCATCCGACAGCACCGCCGCATCCGACCTTGACGAGTTCGATGATGACGAGTTCGACGATGACCTCGAGCGGGAGCCGGCGCGTCGCCCCTGGGTGTTCGGCAGCTGGCTCATCCTCGGAGGTGCGCTCGGCGAACTCGCCGCGTTCATGCTCACCGTCGAGAAGATCCAGCTGCTGAAGAACCCGGACGCGATCCTCAGCTGCAATGTGAGCGTCTTCGTGCAGTGCGGCAAGAACCTCGACTCGTGGCAGGGCTCGGTGTTCGGCTTCCCGAACCCGATCATCGGCCTGATCTGCTGGATGGCGCCGATCCTCATGGGGGTCGCGGTGCTCGCCGGGGTACGGTTCCCGCGCTGGTGGTGGGTCTGCTTCAACCTCGGCGTCGCGCTCGCCGTCGTCTTCGTCGTCTGGCTCGCCGCCCAGTCGATCTTCGCCTCCAACCTCCACACCCTCTGCCCGTACTGCGTGCTGACCTGGTCGGTGACGTATCCGACCTTCCTCGCGGTGACCTTCCGCAACCTGGCGGATGGCGTCTTCGGCGAACGGCCGCGCCGCGCCGGGAGAACGCTGCTGCCGTGGGTCGCCCCCATCTCGATCGTCATCATGCTCGTCATCCTCGGTATCGCTCAGACGCAGTTCCCGGTCATCCAGAGCCTCGCGGCGCTGTTGTCCTGACCCCCTTCTCCTGACGTCATAGACTCGACGCGCACCTTCCCAGCCGCCTCCGATCCCGACACCGCAGGATTCCATCCGTGACCAACGCGCCCCGCCCCACCAAGAATCAGCGCCGCGAAGAGGCCCGCGAGGCGGCGCGTCTCGCCCGCGAGAAGCAGCTCAAGCGCCAGAAGCTGCTCATGTGGCTCATCCCGACCATCGCCTCTGTCGCGCTCCTCGCGATCGTCGGGGGCGTGGTGTGGGCGGTCTTCGCCTTCCTGCCTGCGCCCAAGAAGGAGGCCGGACCGCTCAACATGCTCAGTGACGGCATCCTCTTCGAGTCGGATGGCGCGGGCGGCGTGCAGTACGTTGCGACGGATGCGATCGCGGAGGGCGGCGATCCGGTCGCGACGACGCCGCGGGACGGCGTCCTCAACATCGTCACCTACGTCGACTTCACCTGCCCCGTCTGCCAGCAGTTCGAGGCGGCGTATTCCGAGAGCATCCAGCAACTGGTCGCCTCAGGCAGCGCGACGCTCGAGGTTCACCCGGTCGCGATCCTCGACCACGCCTTCACCGGGAGCGAGGTCTCCACCCGCGCCAACAACGTCGGCGCCTGCGTCGCCAACTACGCGCCCGACCAGTTCCTCGACGTCATGACCGCGATGTACGACAACCAGGCTGAGGAGGGCGGAGTGGGGCTCAGCAACTCCGATCTCGTCGCCATCGTGAAGGGGGCCGGCGTCACCGACGAGGACGTCATCTCCTGCATCAACGGCGAGAGCTTCACACCCTGGGTGACGGCCGCGACCGCGCGCTCCGGCATCTCGGGCACCCCGACGGTCGTCATCAACGGCACCCAATGGGATTCCTCGAGCCAGGGCTTCGAGGACTTCGTCACCGCGGAGTTCGCGAAGCTGCAGGGCTGAGCTCGGATATCACCCCACCGGGAACCAGAGGGCGAGTTCGCGCGCGGCCGACTCGGGCGAGTCGGAGCCGTGCACGAGGTTCTGCTGCACCTTGAGGCCCCAGTCGCGGCCGAGGTCGCCGCGGATCGTGCCGGGCGCGGCGCTCGTCGGATCCGTCGTCCCGGCGAGGGCGCGGAAGCCCTCGATGACCCGCTCGCCCGCAACCCGCATCGCGACGACGGGGCCGGACTGCATGAACTCCACGAGCGGCTCGTAGAAGGGCTTGCCCTCGTGCTCGGCGTAGTGGGTCTCGAGCAGTGCGCGGTCGGCCTGCAGCAGCCGGATGTCGACGAGCTGGTAGCCCTTCTGCTCGATGCGGCGCAGGATCTCGCCCGTGAGGTTGCGGGCCACGCCATCCGGCTTGACGATCACGAGGGTCTCTTCGACGGCGGTCATGGGGCGTCTCCTTCTCGGGGGGTCGGGGCTTCGTGAGAGGTGTCGGATGCGGCGCGCTGCTCCGCGAGCCGCTGCGCCGCGAGCCACTGGGCTTTGCGGTCATCGATCTGGCGGCCGCGCACGAAGCACCAGATCCAGAGGGCGACGAACGCGGCGCCCACCAGGAACATCGTGGGCTCGAGGAAGCCGGTGGCGAGGATCGCGGCCTGCAGGACGGCGCCGAGCCAGACTCCCCAGGACCATCGCTGCAGGCCCGCGACGAGGACGAGCACGAGGATCGCCCCCCCGCCGTAGACGAGCGCGAGCCAGTCGGGGTCGAGGCGGTCGAGACCGAAGACGACGAGCGCGGCGAAGAACATCATCGCCGCCTCGAGGCCGAGCGCGATCGACAGCAGTGACTCGGTGAGCGAGCGCTCGCGCCGCACCCGGGTGCGAGCGGTGCCCGCGGCGGCGGTCACTTCCACCCCTCGTCCGCGGCGCGCGCGATGACCTCGCCGACGAGCACGATCGATCCGGTGACCACGACGGCGCGCCGCGGCGACCGGGACGCCCAGACGCGCGCCGCGTCGAGCGCGTCCGCGACCGAGGCGTGCAGCAGCACGTCATCCGGTTCGACGTCGTCGCGCACGAACTCGGCGAGCTCCTCGGCGGGAAGGGCGCGCTCCGACGGCGGCTCGGTCACGTCGACACGGCTCGCGACGACGGCGAGCTCGCGCACGATGCCTCTGGCGTCCTTGTCGGCGAGCACGCCGAGCACGATCGCGAACTCGTCGACGTCGAAGTACTCCTGCAGGGCGGCTGCGAGCGCGGCGGCCCCGTGCGGGTTGTGGGCGGCATCGACGAGCACGGTCGGCGCGGTGCCCACGAGCTGCAGACGCCCAGGCGAGGTGGCGGTTCCGAGGCCCTCTGCCACGACATCCGGGCTGAGCGCGACGCTGCCGTCGCCGAGGAACGACTCGACCGCGGCGACCGCGACGGTCGCGTTCTGCGCCTGGTGGTCGCCGTAGAGCGGCAGGAAGACCTCGGGGTAGCGGCCGGCGCGCCCGCGGATGTCGACGAGCTGGCCGCCGACCGCGACCGTCGTGGACTCGAGTGCGAAGTCGACACGCTCGATCGCGAGACCCGCCTCGTCCTGCGCCGCGGCCGCGCGCAGCTCGTCGAGCGCCTCGATCGGCTGGATCGCCGTGACGACGGACGCAGCGGGCTTGATGATGCCCGCCTTGGTGCGGGCGATCTCGGCGACCGTCGAACCCAGCCGCTGGGTGTGGTCGAGTGCGATCGGGGTGAAGACGGCGACCTGACCGTCGGCGACGTTCGTGGAGTCCCACTCGCCACCCATCCCGACCTCGAGCACGACGACGTCCACGGGCGCGTCCGTGAAGCACGCGAAGGCGAGCACGGTGAGCGCCTCGAAGAAGGTGAGGGTCTCCTCGCCGTCGACGGCGAGCTCGGCGTCGACCATCAGCAGGTACGGCTGGATCTCGTTCCAGTTGCGCGCGAAGGCTTCGTCGGAGACGGGCTCGCCGTCGATCACGATGCGCTCGGTGACCCGCACGAGGTGCGGGCTCGTGAGCAGCCCGGTGCGCAGACCGGTGGCACGCAGCAGCGACTCGATCATGCGGCTCGTCGAGGTCTTGCCGTTGGTGCCCGTGATGTGGATGACGGGGGCGGCCCGATGCACGTCGCCGAGCAGCTCGACCGCGCGGCGTGTCGGTTCGAGCCGCGGCCGGGGGGTGCCCTCGCCGACCCGCCCGAGCAGCTCGGCGTAAGCGGCATCCGCGGCCCTCCGGTGGCCTGCGGCGTCGCCAGCCTTCCGGTCCGGCGCCTCGCTGTCGTCCGTCATCCGCGTCCCCTCCCCGACCAGTCTCCCAAATCAAGGACTCGTGCATCCCGAATCAAGGAGTGCGTGGGGCTGGTGTTGCCTACCGGGGCTGAAGTAGCCGGATTACGGGGCCGGTTCCTTGAGATGGGATGCGCGAGTCCTTGATTCGGGACGGCGGCGGATGCGCGACGGGGGCGAGAGGCGGCGGTCACGCGCGCGCCAGCCGCACGGCGCTCACGCCGAACTCGTCGTCGGTGTCGACATCCGCCCACGCGGACGGGTCGGGGACGGCATCGACCGCCCGGACCTCGAACGAGGTCGCGAGCACCGCATCCGCCACGAGCCCGCGATGCGACTCGATCGCCCGCGCGGCGGCGGCGGACGCCTCCACCTCGAGCGAGATGCGGTCGGTCACCTCCAACCCCGCGTCGCGGCGGGCCTGCTGCACGCGGCGGATGAGGTCGCGCGCGTAGCCCTCCGAGGCGAGCTCCGGCGTGACCTTCGTGTCCAGCACGAGGAAGCCGCCGGACGGCAGGAACGCGATCGCGCTGGACGGGTCCTCGACCGTGAGCTCGAGCTCGTACTCGCCGGGCAGCAGCGAAACCCCGCCCGCGACGACGGCCCCACCACCACCGGCCCCGCCGTCGGAGGACCAGTCGCCCGCCTTCGCGGCCTGGATGACGCGCTGCACCTCCTTGCCGATGCGCGGCCCGAGGGCGCGCGCGTTGACGCTCAGCCGGCGGGTGATGCCGAAATCGCCGAGGCTCGACGCCTCGAGCGGCACGAGCGCAACCGCCTTGACGTTGAGCTCGTCGCGCACGATCTCCGCGAAGCCCGCGATCCGATCCACGTCGGGTGCGACGACGGTGAGGCCCGCGAGCGGCAGCCGCACGCGCAGTCTCTGCGCCTTGCGCAGGGCGAGCCCGGATGAGGCGATCTCCCGCACCCGGTCCATCGCGCCGACGAGCTCGGTGTCGACGGGGAACTCGGCCGCATCCGGCCAGTCCGTCAGGTGCACGCTGCGGTCGCCGGTGAGGCCGCGCCAGATCTCCTCGGCGACGAGCGGCAGCAGCGGCGCCGTGAGACGGGCGAAGGTCTCGAGCACGGTGTACAGGGTGTCGAACGCGTCGCGGTCCTCGCCCGCCCAGAAGCGGTCGCGGCTGCGCCGCACGTACCAGTTGGTGAGCACCTCGGCGAAGTCGCGCAGCGCCGCACAGGCGAGCGGGGTGTCGAAGTCGTCGAGCCGCTCCGTCACCTCCCGGATGACGTCGCGCGTCTTGGCGAGCAGGTAGCGGTCGAGCGGATGCGGGGAGTCGGTGCGGCGGACTGCGGTGTAACCGCCTGGACACGCGCTGTTGGCGTAGAGGGTGAAGAAGTAGTAGCTCGACCACAGCGGCAGCATGACCTCGCGCACCCCCTGGCGGATGCCCTCCTCGGTGACGACGAGGTTGCCGCCGCGGATGACCGAGCCCGACAGCAGGAACCAGCGCATGGCATCCGCGCCGTCCCGGTCGAAGACCTCGGAGACATCCGGATAGTTGCGCAGCGACTTGGACATCTTCTGCCCGTCCGAGCCGAGCACGATGCCGTGGCTCAGCACGTTCGTGAAGGCGGGGCGGTCGAAGAGCGCCGTCGAGAGCACGTGCAGCATGTAGAACCAGCCGCGGGTCTGACCGATGTACTCGACGATGAAGTCGGCCGGGTTGTGACCCTCGAACCACTCCCGGTTCTCGAAGGGGTAGTGCACCTGCGCGAACGGCATCGAGCCCGAGTCGAACCACACGTCGAGGACGTCCTCGATGCGGCGCATGACCGAGCGTCCCGTGGGGTCGTCGGGGTTCGGGCGCGTGAGCTCGTCGATGTAAGGCCGGTGCAGATTGGGCTCGCCGTCCTCGCCTCGCGGCAGCCGGCCGAAGTCGCGCTCGAGCTCGGCGAGCGAGCCGTACACGTCGACGCGCGGGTAGGCGGGATCGTCCGACTTCCACACCGGGATGGGGCTGCCGAAGTAGCGGTTGCGGCTGATCGACCAGTCGCGCGCGTTCGCGAGCCACTTGCCGAACTGGCCGTCCTTGACGTTCTCGGGCACCCAGGTGATCTGCTGGTTGAGCTCTGCCATCCGGTCGCGGAACTCGGTCACCCGCACGAACCAGCTCGACACCGCCTTGTAGATGAGCGGCTTGCGGCAGCGCCAGCAGTGCGGGTAGCTGTGCTCGTAGCTCTTCTGCTGCAGCAGCCGGCCGTCGGCCCGCAGCTTCTGCACGAGCGGTTTGTTCGCCTCGTCCCAGCGCAGGCCCGCGACATCCGTGACCTCCGGCAGGAAGCGCCCGCCGTCGTCGAGCGAGAGGACGACGGGGATGCCGGCCGCGGCGCAGGTGAGCTGGTCGTCCTCACCGTAGGCGGGCGCCTGGTGCACGATGCCGGTGCCCTCGCCGGTGGCGACGTAGTCGGCGACCAGGATCGTGAAGGCATCCGGTCCGAAGTCGTCGGCGTAGTAGTCCCACAGCCGCTCGTACCGCACACCCGCGAGCTCGGCACCTCTCAGGATGCGCACCACCTCGTGCTCGCCGAGCTCCTTCGCGTAGGCGCCGACGGTGTCCGCGGCGAGCAGGTAGCGCGTGCCGTCGCCCGCGCGCACCACCGCGTAGGAGATGTCGGGTCCGACGGCGAGGGCGGCGTTGGTCGGGAGCGTCCACGGGGTGGTCGTCCAGGCGAGCGCGGCGACCCCGGCGAGCCCGAGCGACTCCGCCCGCTCCCCCACGAGCGGGAAGGTGACGGTGACCGACTGGTCCTGGCGGATCTGGTAGACGTCGTCGTCCATCCGCAGCTCGTGGTTCGACAGCGGCGTCTCGTCGTTCCAGCAATAGGGCAGCACGCGGAAGCCCTCGTAGGCGAGGCCCTTCCGGTGAAGCTCCGCGAACGCCCAGATGACCGACTCCATGAAGGTCACATCCAGCGTCTTGTAGTCGTTCTCGAAGTCGACCCAGCGCGCCTGGCGGGTGACGTAATCCTGCCACTCCTGCGTGTAGTGCAGCACCGAGGCGCGGGCCTTCGCGTTGAAGGCGCAGACGCCCATCTCCTCGATCTCGTCCTTGGTCGTGATGCCGAGCTGACGCATGGCCTCGAGCTCGGCCGGCAGGCCGTGGGTGTCCCAGCCGAAGCGGCGCTGCACCTGCTTGCCGCGCATGGTCTGGTAGCGGGGGAAGACGTCCTTGGCGTAGCCGGTGAGCAGGTGACCGTAGTGCGGGAGGCCGTTGGCGAACGGCGGGCCGTCGTAGAACACCCACTCCGGCGCTCCCTCGCGCTGATCGATCGAGGCCTGGAAGGTGCCGTCCTGCTTCCAGAAGGCGAGGATGCCGCGCTCGATCTCGGGGAAGCGCGGGGACGCCGACACGCCGTCTGCGGGGCTCTCGGCAGCGTTCTCCGCTGCGGTGCGGTTGCGGGGGTAGCTCATCGATTCGTCCGTTGCTCGTGGTCTGAATGCCTCACGAGGACGACGGATGCCGCGGTACCACCTCGCTTGCCGCTCCTCGCGGGTCGAGTGCCGCCGAAGGCGGTGTATCGAGACCACGGTGAGCGACCGCTCGTTCACGCGATGACGGGCGCACCCGCTCGGGTCTAGTGGGCTCTCGCGAGCCGTTCTTCCGAGGACTCCCCGGTGATGGCCGGATCGCAGTCTGTGCGGCGATTCTAGCGCGCCTCGGGCGGGATCCGCCGCGAGGGGCTCCCCGAGCGAGGTCAAAGCACGTACGCTCACGGGTGTGAGCGACGACACCCCCACGCGACGCTACCCGGACGGATTCCCGCCGCCGGGAGGCGCTACACCGCCGGAGCCCGTTGCGTCGGAGTCCTCGCCCCTCGCCGAGGCGCCGACCGAGCTCTTCGCGGCTCCCACCGACCGGCCGGCACCCGCCACGATCCCGTTCGCGGACCCGGCGCCGATCGCGAACACCGTGCCACCCACGAACACCGTGCCACCCGCCGGGACCGCGCCACCCGCCGGGACCGTCCCGCCGGGTGCCGCCACGACCTCGGGCGGCAGCAGCAACCGGGGGCTCGTCATCGCGCTCGCCGTCATCGCGGGCGTGCTGCTGCTGGCCCTCATCGGGGTGCTGCTCTGGATCGCGTTCGCGAACGGCGGGTCGACCCCGACCGCCGTCGAGTCGGCGAGCCCGAGCCCGAGCACGACACCGAGCCCGACACCGACCGAGTCCGAGTCGCCGTCGCCCTCGCCGAGCCCCACGCCCACCGAGACCACGCCTCCGCCGCCCGCCGACGTCATCACGAGCTACACCGCCTCCACCGCGAGCGTCGACTGCACGGGACAGGGCGGTGGATCGGTCCCGGTCACCTTCAGCTGGGCCACGACGGGCGAGACGCTGTGGTTCGGGGTCGGAACCGATGACGCGCGGGCCGAGCCGTACGACGAGTTCCCGCTCAACTACACGATGGAGTTCGACTACCAGTGCGGTCAGGAAGACCAGCAGCAGCGCTACACGATCACCGTGCTGCGCTCGGACGGCTCGACGCAGTCCGAGACGATCGTCATCGGCGAGACCTGAATCGTTCGCGGTACGATCGGGGGATCCCACACTCAGGCACCCCTTGACGCGGTGCCGCATATAGCGAACCGGAGTACCGCGATGAACGACGCCATCCCCGCCCCCTCGTCGATTCCGGATCGTCCAGCGCTCGAAGGACTCGAGAGCCGCTACCGCGAGGTGTGGGAGCGCGAAGGCACCTACCGCTTCGATCGGGACGCCGCGCTCGCGGCCGGCAAGGATGCCGTCTTCAGCATCGACACGCCGCCGCCCACGGCATCAGGAAGCCTGCACATCGGGCACGTGTTCAGCTACACGCACATGGACCTCATGGCGCGATTCCAGCGGATGCGGGGCAAGCAGCTGTTCTTCCCGATGGGCTGGGACGACAACGGCCTGCCCACCGAGCGCCGCGTGCAGAACTACTACGGCGTCCGCTGCGACCCGAGCCTCCCCTACGACCCCGGCTTCACGCCCCCGCAGGAGGGCGGCGAGAACACGAGCGGGCGCGCCGCCGAGCAGCAGCCCGTCTCGCGCCGCAACTTCGTCGAGCTGTGCGAACGCCTCACCGCCGAGGACGAGGTGCAGTTCGAGGAGCTCTGGCGCACCCTCGGCCTCTCCGTCGACTGGTCGCTGACGTATCGCACGATCGGCGACGAGGCCCAGCGCGCCGCCCAGCGCGCCTTCCTGCGCAATCTCGCCCGCGGCGAGGCGTACCAGGCGGATGCGCCGACGCTGTGGGACGTGACGTTCCGCACCGCGGTCGCGCAGGCCGAGCTCGAGGACAAGGACCAGTCCGCCGCCTACCACCGGGTGAGCTTCCACCGCCCAGACGGCGGGACGGTCGAGATCGAGACGACCCGCCCCGAGCTGCTGCCGGCCTGCGTGGCGCTCGTGGCGCATCCGGACGACGAGCGCTATCGCGCGCTCATCGGCACGAGAGTCACCACCCCGATCTTCGGTGTCGAGGTGCCCGTCGTGGCGCACCGCCTGGCGCAGCAGGACAAGGGGTCCGGCATCGCCATGATCTGCACCTTCGGCGACGTGACCGACGTCGTGTGGTGGCGCGAGCTCGACCTGCCGAACCGCGCGATCATCGGCTTCGACGGCCGCATCCTGCCCGAGGCGCCCGCCGCGGGGCTCTTCACGGATGCCGGGCGCGCCGCATACGCGGATCTCGTCGGCAAGACGGTGTTCAGCGCCAAGGCCCGCATGGTGGAGCTGCTCGCCGAGTCGGGGGACCTGCTGGGCGAGCCGCGCAAGATCACCCACTCCGTGAAGTTCTACGAGAAGGGCGACAAGCCGCTCGAGATCGTCTCGACGCGGCAGTGGTACATCCGCAACGGCGCGCGCGACGAAGCCCTGCGCGAGCGGCTGCTGGCCGCCGGCCGTGAGATCGCGTTCCACCCCGACTTCATGCGCGTGCGCTACGAGAACTGGGTGGGCGGCCTGACCGGCGACTGGCTCATCTCGCGCCAGCGCTTCTTCGGCGTGCCCATCCCGGTCTGGTACCCGCTCGACGGCGACGGGGAGCCGGTCCGCGAGCGGCCGATCGTGCCCGACGAGGCATCCCTACCCGTCGACCCCTCCTCGGACACCGCCCCCGGCTACCGCGAGTCGCAGCGCGGGGAGCCCGGCGGCTTCGTCGGCGAGCACGACATCATGGACACCTGGGCCACCTCGAGCCTCACCCCGCAGATCGCGGGCGGCTGGGTGGTGGACCCCGAGCTCTTCGAGCTCGTGTTCCCCTACTCGCTGCGCTCGCAGGGCCAGGACATCATCCGCACCTGGCTGTTCTCGACCGTGCTGCGCGCCCTGTTCGAGCACGGCGAGACGCCGTGGGCGCATGCCGGCGTCTCGGGCTTCATCGTGGACCCCGACCGCAAGAAGATGTCGAAGTCGAAGGGCAATGTCGTGACGCCGCAGGGCCTGCTCGACGAGCACGGCTCCGACGCGGTGCGCTACTGGGCGGCGTCGTCGAAGCTAGGAACGGATGCGGCATTCGACCCGCAGAACCCGAAGACCATCAGAATCGGTCGTCGCCTCGCGATCAAGGTGCTCAACGCCGCGAGATTCGTCTACTCCTTCCCGTTCGGTGTCGATACGCCGGCTGCGCCGGCTACGGGGCCGGCGAGCGAGTTCGCCCCCCTCGACGCCGACCTCCTCGCCGAGCTCGCTCGCGTGATCGAGGAGGCGACCCGCGCCTATGAGGCATTCGACCACGCCCGAGCCCTCGAGGTGACGGAGCAGTTCTTCTGGACCTTCTGCGACGACTACCTCGAACTCGTGAAGGAACGCGCCTACACCGGGCAGGGCGCCGCTCAGGCCTCGGCCGTCGCCACCCTGCGCACCGCGATCGACGTGCTGCTGCGCCTGCTCGCGCCCGTGCTGCCGTTCGCCACCGAGGAGGTGTGGCGCTGGACGCACGAGGGCTCGGTGCACACCGCCGCCTGGCCGAGCCGCGACGAGCTGCCGGCGGGCGAACCCCGCGGGCTGCTCACGGCGACGAGCGCCGCGCTCGTCGGCATCCGCCGCGCCAAGACGGATGCCAAGGCCTCGCAGCGCACGCCGGTGCTGTCCGCGACCCTCGCCGGCCCCGCGATCCTCGCGGAGGCGGCCGACGACCTGTGCGCGGTCGGCCGCATCGAGCGGCTCGACCTCGTGGAGGCCATGGAGGTCGCGGTGAGCGACGTGGTGCTCGCCGAACTGCCGGAGGCGTGACCGTGAGCGGCACGCTCGTACGGCCCGTCGCCCTCGGCGACGCGGCACGCTGGCGCGAGCTGTTCACGGCCTACGGGATCTTCTACGAGACGGATTTCCCGGATGCTGTGCTCGACCGCGTGTGGGAGCAGCTGCTCGCTACGGGCTCCGGCATCGACGCGCTCGTCGCCGAGCGCGACGGCCGGGTCGTCGGCATCGCCCACTACCGCTCGCATCCGGACACCTTCACCGGCGGCCGCGACTGGTTCCTCGACGACCTGTTCGTCGACCCCGAGGCGCGCGGCACGGGCGTGGGACGCGCGCTCATCGAGGCCATCGCCGAGAGATCGGCGGGCACCGGCGGCTCGCTGCGCTGGATCACGGCCGACGACAACCGCACCGCGCAGGCGCTCTACGACAGAGTCGCCACCCGCACCCGCTGGGTCACCTACGAGCTGCGGCTGTAGATCGTCGGAGGGGGCGTCGATCCGCATCCGCGTCTCTCCCCCGGCCACCGGGCCGGTGTGCTGGTGTCTGACCGCCAGCACCGACGGACCGGCGGGGCATCACTGCGGCGCCGCCCACCCTGGCGACGAGCTTACGGGCTCGACCAGCCAGCGGAACACGTCGGCGGCGGGCAGGCGATCTCGACGGATGCCGCCGTCTGCCCTCGTCACCCGGCATGTTTCGTGGGCGTAAATTCTTCGCCTCCGGCTTGGCGCCCATTCTTTGATCTTTTATATTTGATCAAATTCGCCCGTCCAGAGAGGTCTCCATGCGTCCCACCCCACGCCCCATCCTCCGCCTCGCCGCCGTTGGCCTCGTCGGTACCCTCGCCCTCGCCGCCTGCACCACCGAGCCGGAAGCCCCCGCAACCGACGGCGGCACCACCAGCGCGACCCTCGGCTTCAGCGGCTGGTCGGTCGCCTACCTCCCGACCGCGATCGCCATCGACCGCCTCGCCGAGCAGGGCTTCGACATCGAGCCCGTCGCCCTCGGGGGCAACCCGAACCAGTTGCAGGCCTTCGCTCAGGGAGAGGTGGACATCGCCGCCATCGCCCAGGTGATGGATCTCGTCGACCAGGGCCTCGAGGCCGACTTCTTCCTCGCCGGCAACTCGAACGAGTTCGTCATGGTCGCGCGTGCCGACTACCCCGACTGCGCATCCCTCGACGGTCGGGTCGTCGGCATCCAGTCGGAGGCGTCGTTCGTCGGCCAACTCGCGATCCAGTGGTTCGCCGAGGAATGCCCTGAGGCGTCTCCCGCGATCACGGTCGTCGAAGGCAGCGAGAACCGCCTCGCCGCACTGTTGCAGAACCAGATGGATGCCAGCCCGATCGATCTGCAGGACTGGACGCTGCTGAACGCTGAGCGTCCGGGAGAGTTCGAGATCGTCGAGAACTTCGCCGAAACCCTGCCGATCATGCGCGGTGCCTTCTCGGCCTCGACCGAGTGGCTCGACGCCAACCCCGCCCTCGCCGAAGCGTGGGTGACCACCCACCTCGCGGTCTACCGCGACATCTACGACGACCCGTCGCTGCTGATCGCCAAGGCCGAGGAGCTGCTGCCCGAAGTGGATGCAGAGCTGCTGCCCGACATCATCGCCGCCTTCATCGAGGCCGAGGTCTGGCCGGTCGACGGCGGACTCACCGACGACGATGTCGCGGCGACGATCGCATTCTTCAACGGCGACGGCGAGCCCTTCACGACGATCACGGGACCCTCCGATGTCGTCGACCGCCGCTACCTCGACGCCGCACTGGAGTCACAGGACTGACATGTCGGCGACCACCACCCGGGAGTCCGCGCTCCGGCGCGGGCTCCCGGCCCTCCTCCGCCGCCCGCTACTGCAGGTCCTGTCGCTCGGCGCTCTCATCGCCGTCTGGCAGTGCGCCGGTGTCGACAGCGGACTCGGCTTTCCCACCTTCACCCGCACACTCACAACTCTCGGGACGTTCCTGTCCACTCCCGAGTTCTGGCTCGCGCTCTGGGGCACCAACCAGGCGCTGATCCTCGGTTTCGCCCTCGCCGTCGTGGTCGCCGTCCCCCTGGCGATCGCGATGGGACGTTCCCGCCTCGCAACCGCCACCGTGCGGCCGTACCTCAGCGTCCTGATCGCCGCCCCGGTGATCGCATTCCTCCCGGTGATCCAGATCGCATTCGGACTGACCCTGGCCGCTCGGGTCGCCGTGGTCTTCCTCTTCGCCGTCGCCTACATCGCCGTCAACGGTGCCGTCGGCGTGCGCGGCACCGACCCCGCCCTGATCGAGATGGCCCGCAGCTACGGCGCGAGCCGGCTGGGCATCCTGTACCAGGTCGTGCTCCCGGCCGCCGTGCCCGGGTTCATGACCGGCCTGCGCGTCGGACTCGGCCAGGCGCTGATCGGCATGGTCGTCGCCGAACTCGCGCTTGTCGGCGCAGGGATCGGCAGTCTCATCACCGACGCCCAAGGCCGCTTCAACATCACCGCCGTGCTCGCGCTCACCCTGACCATCGTCATCGAGGGCATCGTGCTGCTCACCCTCGCCGGCGTCCTGGAACGCCGCCTCACCTCCTGGAACGGAGCTTCCCGATGACCACTTCCCCCGCGATCGACGTCCGAGGCGTCGGAAAGGACTACCGCGACCCGCGTGGCACCGGAATGGTTCAGGCACTCGATGGGGTCGACATCAGCATCCAGCCGGGTGAGTTCGTCAGCATCATCGGACCGAGCGGATGCGGCAAGACGACGCTGCTGAAGATGGTCGACGGGCTGCTCGACCATGACCGCGGTTCGATCGAGGTGCTCGGCAAGTCGATCACCGGGCCTGGACCCGAGCGTGCCGTCGTGTTCCAGAGCTTCGCCCTGCTCCCCTGGCTCACCGTCGAGGACAACGTGGCGTTCGGCCTACGGCAGCGCGGCGTCGGTCGTGTCGAACGCAGACGGATCGCCCGCGAGCACCTGGAACGCGTCGGCCTCGCCGGATTCGAGGAACGCTATCCCGCACAACTGTCGGGAGGGATGCAGCAGCGCGTGGGCTTCGCCCGTGCGCTCGCGGTGAACCCGTCGGTCCTGCTCATGGACGAACCGTTCTCGGCGATCGATGCCCAGACCCGACTCCTGCTCCAGTCCGACCTGCTGCGGATCTGGTCGGAGACCGAGATGACAGTGCTGTTCGTCACCCATGCGATGGACGAGGCGGTGTTCCTCTCCGACAGGGTCGTCATCATGGAGCCGCGGCCCGGCCGGGTGCGCGAGGTGCTCGACATCGACCTGCCACGACCGCGCACCGAGGAGACTCGCACCACACCTCGGTTCGCCGAACTCACCGGGAAGGTCTGGGACCGTCTGCGCGGAATGATCGAAGACGAGGATGCCGCGTGAGCAGTCCGAATCCCGTGCTCGCGCGGGCGCGCCGTCTGCCGGCCCGCCTGCAGACCGTGGCCCCGTTTCTCGTGTCACTGCTCGCCCTGCTGACGATCGCCCAGGTGGTCGGGCTCAGCGGGCAGTTCATCGCGGTGCCTCCGGTCACCGACGTCGTCGAGGCCTTCCTCGAACTGATCACCTCGGGCGCCCTCGTGGCGCCGCTGGCCACCAGTCTCAGCACGCTCGCCATCGGACTGGCCATCTCGATCGTCGTCGGCACGGTCATCGGTCTCGCGATCGGCCTCTCACCGACGGTCGAGGCGCTGCTCGACATGTACGTCAAAGCCGGGATGTCGGCCCCGGTCATCGCGTTCGTCCCGCTGCTCATGCTGCTCTTCGGGATCGGTCCTGAGACCCGGGTGGCCACGGTGGTGTTGTTCTCGATCTGGGTGATCATCGCCAACACCAGCACCGGCATCCAGCGCGCCGATCCGGCGCGGCTTGAGATGGCCCGGTCGTTCGGGGCCTCGCGGGTGGGTGTCCTCACCCAGATCCGGATCGTCGAGGCGACCCCTTACCTCCTGGAGGGCCTGCGACTGGGCGTCGCGCGCGGCGTCAAGGGCCTCATCAACGGGGAAGTGCTCATCGCGATCGTCGGATTGGGCGGTCTGGTGAAGACCTACGGCACGGCGTTCAGCATGGACAAGCTATATGCCGTCATCCTGTTCATCGTGCTGCTCGCGCTGCTCACGGTCGGACTCGCCGACCTGCTCGGCCGACTGGTGCTGCGACACAACCGAGGGGTGGAGTAGATGGAACACCGCACGCTATCGGAGGCCGCGGCCGACCGCATCCACGAGATGATCATCACCGGGGAGCTGGCACCCGGCAGCGCGATCCGGCTCGTCGACCTGTCGCGCCGACTCGGCACGAGCGTGATGCCGGTTCGGGAGGGGCTCCGCAAACTCGAGAACCTCGGCCTGGTCGAGATCTTCGCCCACCGCGGAGCCTGGGTGCGCGACGTCGACCTGGAGGATTTCCGCGACACGACCGCCACCCGGCTCACCCTGGAGTCGATCGCCGTGCGCGAAGCGGCCACCCGATTCACCTCGGACGACGCGGAGCACAGCAGCGCCGCGCTCGGAGAACTCGTCAGCACCATCGAGCGCGGCGATGCGATCGGGGCACGTGGAGCGCACACCGCCTTCCACTTCGCCCTCTACGCGGCCTGCGGCTCGAAGTGGCTGCCGCGGGCGATCGAACCCGTCTGGCGCAACAGCGAACGATACCGCTTCGGCACCCACTTCACGGCCGACCACCTGGAGACGACCCGACAGGAGCACCAGCGCATCCTCGATGCCTGCATCGCCCACGACGCGGATGCCGCCGCCGCCGCGTTCTCCGAGCACTTGCTCACGGCGGCCGGACGCATCGAGACCACCCTTCTCGCACGTGAGGGAGTGGGAGTGTGACCGGGTACCCACGGGTTTCTCGCGACCCCCTGGTCGCCGGCGTGGTGCCCTTGTTCACCGCCGTGGGCGTCGCCGAATCCGACGCCCGCGAAGTGGTAGAGGCGCTCGTCGATGCGGATGCGCGAGGGATCGGCTCGCACGGGCTGATGCTTGCGCCGATATACCTGACCCGCATCCGCTCGGGGTCGGTCAGCACGTCCGCCACCGCCACCGTCGTGACCGACGCCGGCGCCATCGCGGTGCTCGACGCCGGCGGGATGCTAGGTCTGATCAGCGCCCGGGAGGCCACCGATCTGGCGATCGCGAAGGCGAGGGAGTTCGGCGTCGGACTCGTGACCGTGCGCGGGGCGTTCCACTTCGGGGCGGCCGGGTCGCACGCGCGGCGCGCGGCCGAGCAGGGGATGCTCGGCCTGGCCGCCGCGAACACCCGCCCCCTGCTGCCGGCACCGGGCGGCGCCCGCGCCGTCGTCGGCAACAACCCGCTCGCGTTCGCCGCCCCGACCGACGCCGACCCCATCGTCGTCGACCTGGCGATGTCGGAGGTGGCTCTGGGGCGCATCCGTGGGGCGGCTGCCGTCGGGCGCGCGATCCCCGAAACCTGGGCCACCGACGCCCATGGAGTGCCCACCACCGATCCGCAGGCCGCCATCGACGGGATGCTGCTGCCGATGGGCGGCCACAAGGGCTTCGGCCTGGCGATCACCGTCGAGCTGCTGACGTCGGTGCTGGCCGGCGGCGCAGTGACCAGCGACGTGCAGGGTCTGTACGCCGATCCCGCGGTGCCCTACGACTCGACGCACACCGTTCTCGTGATCGACCCGGCCGCTTTCACCGGTGCCGATGAGACGCGCGCCCGGGCCACCGTGCTGGCGGAGCGGGTTCGTTCCTCCCCCGCGGTCGACGCCGAGCATCCGGTGCGGGTTCCCGGCGACCGTTCCGCCCGCACCGCCGCCGACGCCGCCGCCGCCGGCATCCCCCTCGATCCGACCACCTGGCGCGCGCTGCGCGAAATCGCCGATGAGCTCGGCGTGCCGTGGCTCCTGCCCTCAACCGAGAAAGACGACGACCATGCCCGATGACACCACCGAGGGCGAGAACCTCTCGATCCTCGCCGCGTACTCCGGCGAGACCGCCGACCGGTCACGAGTCGGCGATCCGGTCGCAGGCCCCGACGGCGACGCGCTCGCCCGGTTCCGCGAGATCATGCTCCACGTCGACGAGCTGGACTGGGTCGACAAGACGCTCGGCGGGCTGGCGCAGAAGATGCTCTGGCGCAACGACACGACGGGGGCATCTATCGCCCTCGTGCGATTCCTCGCGGGCAGTGGTATCCCCTCGCGGCATGCCCACGCCTCGAACCAGTTCATGTTCTGCCTTTCGGGGCGCTACAGCTACCTGCCCTCCGGGATCACGTTGGAGACGGGATCGTTCTACTGGAACCCGCAGGGCTCCTCGCACGGTCCCACCCTCGCCCACGAGGACACGGTGCTGCTGGAGATCTACGACGGCCCCCATTACCCCACGCAGCCGGAGTGGTACACCTCCGCCGCCGACGCCCACTGAGAGCAGGAAGCCCATGACCATCACCACGATCGTCTCGCCCGAACTCGCGCCGCCGAACGGGCACTTCGCTCAGGCTGTGCTCGTCGAAGCGCCATCCCGGCTGCTCTTCATCTCCGGGATGACGGCGCGCACCGCCGACGGTGGAATCGCCGGCATCGGCGACGTCACCGAGCAGACCCACCAGGTGTGCCGCAACCTGCGCGCCGCTGTCGTCGCCGCCGGAGGCACGCTCGATGATCTGGTCCGCGTCGACGTCTTCGTGCGCGACATCGCCGATTTCGACGCGATCCACGCGGTACGGCGGCAATACTTCACCGCCGAGCCGCCGGCCTCGACGATGGTCGAGGTGTCGGGCTTCGTGAAGCCCGAGTACCTCATCGAGATCAACGCGATCGCCGCGCTGCGCATCTGATGCGACTGGCACGTGTGACGCTCGAGGGCCTGCCCCGACTCGCCGCCGTCTCCGCCGACGGCGAGTTCACCGTCCTGCCGAGCGCGCTCGGGGGTGTCGACGATTATGTCCGCGGTGACGAGGATCACCGCAACCGGGTCGCCGCAGCGGTTCCGGACGGCGACCGACATGCGGCGGGATCTCTCCCGCTGATGGCGCCGCTCACCCGCTTCAACCGCGACATCCTGTGCACGGGATGGAACTACTGGGACCACTACGAGGAGTCGCGGGGAAAGCGAGAGGGCCAGGACCCCGCGGAGCGTCCCGAGCATCCGACGTTCTTCACAAAGGGTCCCGGCACGGTGATCGGCCCCGAAGACGACATCGCCTTCGATCCCGAGCTGTCGCAGAAGTGGGACTACGAGGCCGAGATCGCCGTCGTCATCGGCCGCGACGGCCGCTCGATCGCCGAGGCCGATGCCTGGCAGCACGTCATCGGGTTCCTGCTCGCGAACGACGTCAGCCAGCGCGACCTTCAGCGCGCCCACGGAGGTCAATGGCTGAAGGGCAAGTCGATCGACGGCACCATGCCGCTGGGCCCGTGGCTCACCACGGTCGACGAGATCGCCGATGTGGAGGCGCTGCCGATCGGCTGCGAGCTCAACGGCACGACGATGCAACGGGCGACGGTGGCGGCGATGGCGTTCCCGATCCCGCGCCTGATCGCCGAGCTGAGCCGCGGGATGACGCTGCGCGCCGGCGACGTGGTCCTCACCGGAACACCGTCGGGGATCGGCAACGCCCGAGAGCCGCAGGTGTTCCTGTCCGAGGGCGACGAGATCGTCACATCCGGTGGGCCGCTCGGCTCGATGCGCAATCGGATGCGGGCGACGACCCTATGAGCGGCATCCTCGACGCCCACACCCACCTCGCGCCCGAGCTCGACCCTGCAACGCAGGACGTACCCGTTGTCCCAGCGCTGCTGCACGACCCCGAGGCGTTGGCCGGGCACCTGCGACGTCTCGGGCTCGACGGCGCGATCGTTTCCGTGCCTCCCCCGTTCTTCCGCACCGGACAGCTTCCGGCGGCGACCCGCGAGTGGGTTACCGCCGTGAACGACGGGTTGCTACGTCGTGTCGCCGCGCATCCGACGCTCCACCCCCTCGCCTATCTCCCGCTCGACGACCCCTTGCTCGCCCTCGCCGAGTGGGAGTCGCGGCGGTCGGACCCCCTCTGGGTCGGTGCCGCCGGTTCAGCGGGAGGGGGAGCGCTCAGCCTCGCCGACACGCGTTTCGACCCGCTCTGGCAGATGCTGAGCGCCGACGACGCGCCGCTGCTGCTGCATCCCGGGGAGTCGCCCGACGAGCGGCTCGACGAGTTCTACCTCGCGAACCTTCTGGGCAACCCGATGGAGACGGCGATCGCCGCGGGGCAACTGGTGTTCGGAGGCGTGCTCGCGCGGTTCCCCAGGTTGAAAGTGCTCCTCGTGCACTGCGGCGGAGTGGTGCCGGCGGTGGCCGGACGCTGGGAACGCGGTCATGTCACCGCGCGCCCGGGACTCGACCCCAGCCTGGAGCGACCGTCGGCTGCACTCCGGCGACTGCACTCGGACAGCCTCGGACACGACGTGGGGATGCTCGGCCTCGCCGCTGAGGTCTTCGGTCACGACCACGTGGTGCTCGGATCGGACTGGCCCTTCCCGATGGGCGATGACGACCCCAGATCGTCGGTCGCGGCGCTCACCGACGACCTGCGCCACGCCGTCGAAGGCGGCGCGGCCCGCCTGTTCCAAACCCGCCTCGCGGCCCGGACACACCGCCGTGCGTGACGACACGTCCTGTCGACCTCGTCCCGGAGGCTAGCGTGGGAGCATGAATCTCGGCACCCGGTGGGAGATCGGTGCGGAGCCCCCGGCGCGCCTCCCCGACTCGGTCGTCGTGGCGATCGCCGCGGTCGAGACCGAACTGGTCGGCGTCGACACCACCGGATGGCGTTGGACGCTCACCTGGCTGGAGGGCCGACCGGTCGTGGAGCTCGACCCTTCGACAGGCTCAGGGCGGCGTGCCACCCGGCTTCGGCTCGCGCCAGACGGATCCGTCCTCCGCGATCAGCTCGACTGACGCCGCCGCGACCCCGCGCGCAGCGCGAGGCCCGTGCCGAGGCCGGCGAGCACGAGGACGGTGCCGCCCAGGGCGACCCAGCCGGTGATCTCCACCTCGGTGAGCTCGGTCGCGAACTCGCCAGGCAGGCTGCCGAGCACCGACTGCAGCTCGTCGGCGTCCTCCGCGCGGTAGTACTCGCCGCCCGTCGTCTCCGCCACCTGGGTGAGCGTCTCCTCGTCGATGTCACGGCTCGGACCGCCGCCCCCGCCGCTGTCTCCCCCGGTCGCCGCCCCCGCGTCGATCTGGCTCGCGTCGCACACCGACTGGCCGGGATCGTCCGTGCCGAAACCGATCGTGTAGACCGCGAGCCCGCGTGCGGCCGCCTGCTCGGCCGCCGTCACGGGGTCGACGCCCTCGCTGTTGGAGCCGTCGGTCAGCACCACGATCGCCGCGTCGGGGTTGGATGCGGGCTCCTCGCCCGTGAGGTCGACGCCCGTCGGGGCGACGTCAGGGTCGACCTCGGCGATCGCGTCGATCGAGGCGAGGATCGCCAGCCCGATCGCGGTGCCGCGCGAGGTCGTGAGGCCGTCGATCGCCTCCACGAGCGCATCCGTGTCGGTCGTCGGCGCGACGACGAGGGCCGCGATGCTCGAGAACGCGACGATGCCGATGCGCGCACCGGCCGCCTGGGTCGTGACGAACTCGGTCGCGGCCTCCTGGGCGGCGACGATCCGGTTCGGGTCGACGTCGGTCGCGCACATCGAGCTCGACACGTCGATCGCGAGCACGATCGTCGACCCGCTGATCGGCACGGGCACGACCGCGTTCGGCCTCGCGCCCGCGCCGATGAGCACCACGATCCCCGCCGCGAGCAGGGCCGCGGGGATGAGGCGCCGCTTCGAGCGGGACCCCTGCGCCGCGCGGGCGAAGGAGACGCTCGACACGACGACCGCGTCCTTGCGGCGGCGGCGCGCCATCCAGCGTCCGAACAGCCAGAGCGCCGGGAGCAGCAGCAGGCCGGCGAGGGCCCATGGCCAGCCGAGAGTCATCCGAACAACCTCCCCGTGCGGGCGACGGCGACGGCCCAGCCCGCCACCAGCAGCAGCACCGCGAGCAGCGCGCCGAAGCCGGTCAGCTCGATCGTCTGCTCGACCGAGCTGAGCCGCAGCTCCACCTGGAGCGCCTGCTCGGATGCGTCGGAAAGCGGCGTGTAGCTGCCGCCGGTGGTCGCGGCGAGCTCTTCGAGCTGCTGCTCGTCGAGGGCCGTGGTGACGCGGTAGTCGCCGATCTCGAGCGTCGTGCCCTCGACCGTGCCGACACCGACCGTGTCGATGTGCACCCCCGCGGTCGCGGGCCCCCCCGCCGCGGCGGCCCGGGCGGCCGGCCCGGTGTCCTCGCCGTCGCTGTAGACGACGATGGTGGCCGAGCCCCAGTAGCCGAGATCGGGTGCGGTACCGTCCTCCGCGAGCACAACCTGCTCGCCTGTGATCGCGCCGAGGGCGCCGAGGATCGCCGCAGACAGCGAGGTGGAGCCCTCGGGACTCAGCCGCTCGAGGGCGGCGAGCGCGAGGGTGTGGTCGGCATCCGGCTGCTGCACCGTGAGGGCGCCGCCCGAGAACGCGACGACGCCGACGTCGACGGTGTCCGGCTGCGCCTCGACGAGGGCGCTCGCGGCCGCGACGGCCGCGTCGAGGCGCGTCGGGTCGGCGTCATCGGCCGCCATGCTCGCCGACACGTCGACGACGACCATGACGGTGCCGGCGGCACGGGGCACCGCAATGATGCCGGATGGGCGCGCGAGCGACGCCGTGAGCAGCGTAGCCCCGACGATGAGCAGGATCCACGGCAGGTGCCGCCCGCGCCGCCTCGTCGTCGTGAAACCCGCCGCGGTGAGACGACGCCCACGCCGGCGTTCGACGAGCAGGTAGCCCGCCGTGAGGCCGGCCCCGACGAGCACGGCCGCCACGAGCACGAGCGGATACTGCACCGTCATCGGCGTCTCCGTGCGGTCGCCGCGACGATGCGCACGAGGGCGTCGCCCGGATCCTCCTGCGCATCGACGGTGTGCAGGGCGGCGGCGGCTCGGTGCGTGGCGCTGCGCACCTCGGCGTCGTGCTGGGCGTGGGCCGCGTCGAGGCGGGCCCGGAATCCGGGGTCGGCGGCGTCGACCAGCAGCTGCTCCCCGGTCTCCGCGTCCTCGACGAGCACCGTGCCGACCGGCGGCAGCACGCGCTCGGCGGCGTCGACCACCCGGATCACCGCGACCTCCGCCCTGCCCGCGAGGCGCAGCAGCGCGCCACCCCAGTCGCCCGCGCCGACGAGGTCGGAGAGCACGATCACGAGGCTGCGACGCCGCGCGGCGCGCGCGACCGCGTCGAGCATCGCCGCGAGATCCGTCTCGCCCCCGCGGGCTGCCGCGGTCGCCTCGAGAGCGGCGCCGATCCGCAGTTGCGCCGCCCGGCCGCGCGCGGGAGGCAGCACGGATGCCGCGACCCCGTCGAACACGACCGCGCCGACCGGGTTGCCGGTGCGCGCGAACAGCCGCACGAGCGCATCCGCGAGTTCGTCGAGCGTGCGCCTGGCCCGCGGACGCACCGAGGCGGAGGCGTCGACGACGAGCCACACGGTCGTCTCGCGGTCCTCGTGGAAGACGCGCGCGTGCGGCGCTGCGAAGCGGGCGGTCGCGTTCCAGTCGATGCGCCGCGCGTCCTCGCCGTCGTCGTACAGCCGCACCTCGGCGAGGTCGAGGCCCTCCCCGCGCGCGGTCGTGCGGTGGGAACCGAGCAGGCGCCCGTCGAGACGCCGCAGCAGCCGCCAGTCGAGGCGGCGCAGCAGGGCGTCGGGGACGGGCACGGTCAGCGCTCCCGCCCGACGGCCGTGGGACGCGGCACGGCCTGGGCGATGCGGCGCACGACGTCGTCGACGCGCACGCCCGCGGCGACCGCGGGGTAGGAGAGCACGATGCGGTGACGCAGCACATCCGGGATCAGCGCACTCACGTCGTCCGGGAGCACGTACTCGCGCCCGCGCAGGAAGGCGAGAGCGCGCGCACCCACGATGAGGCCGATCGAGGCGCGGGGACCCGCGCCGAAGGCGATCTGCTCGGCGAGCTCGCCGAGCCCGACCCGGCCCGGTTCGCGCGTCGCCGCGACGACCCGCACCGCGTACTCGATGAGCGCGGGGTCGACGAACACCGCGTCGGCCCGGCGCTGCAGCTCCTCGAGCCTGGCGGGGTCGAGCACCCGCTCGATCGCGCCGGGCGGCACGAGCGCGCGCTCGACGATCACGAACTCCTCGGCCGTCTCGGGGTAGTCGACGAGCACGTTGAACAGGAAGCGGTCGAGCTGCGCCTCCGGCAGCGGATAGGTGCCGTCCGACTCGATCGGGTTCTGGGTGGCGAGCACGAGGAACGGCGACGGCACCCGCAGGGTCTCGCCGCCGATCGTCACCTGCCGCTCCTGCATGACCTCGAGCAGCGCCGACTGCACCTTCGCGGGGGCGCGGTTGATCTCGTCGGCGAGCAGCA
>JASGGJ010000013.1:0-35604 GCA_047605085.1 Protaetiibacter sp. | reverse complement strand
CGTGCAGGAGCTCGTGCGGCAGGCCTTCAAGCCCGAGTTCGTGAACCGGCTCGACGACATCGTCGTGTTCGCGCCGCTGTCGGAGGCCGACCTCGGCCAGATCGTGTCGCTCTACGTCGACCGGCTCGAGCGGAGGCTCGGCGAGCGGCGGCTGCAGCTCGCGGTCACCCCGGATGCGCGCGCCTGGCTCGCGGAGCGCGGTTACGACCCGATCTACGGGGCGCGTCCGCTGCGGCGGCTCATGCAGCACGAGATCGACGACCGGCTCGCCAAGGCGCTGCTCGGCGGCGAGATCCGAGACGGCGACACCGTGCGGGTGGATCTCGACCGTCGCCGGGACGGCCTCGAGGTCTCGCGCTTCGAAGAGGTCACGGTCTAGCCGGGCGTCAGCGTCTCGCGGGCGGCACCTGGGTGAACGCCCCACGAGCAGCGGCCGCCGGATGCGAATCCGGCAGCCGGTCGCCCGCGCCGAACAGCCGGTCGCGCAGCGATCCGCCCGTGTACGCCGTGCGGTAGAGCCCGCGCGCCTGCAGATGCGGCACGACATGCTCGGCGAAGTCGTCGAGTGTTCCCGGGGTGAGCGCCTGCCGCAGGTTGAAGCCGTCGAGCCCGGTCTGGGCGGCCCACTCCTCGATGCGGTCGGCGACCTCGACACCCGAACCCACCGCGAAGAACGCCCCCTGCCCGATCGAGCGCAGGCTGTCCACGGCCTCACGCACGGTGGTACCAGGCGGGAAGCGGTTGTACGCGGTGCCCGCGCCGTGTCTGCGGTTCACCTCCTCGACGAGCTCGTCCGGGTCGTGGGCGAGCAGATCGGGTCCGCCACCCGCAGTCTTGGCCAGGTAGCCTTCGATGCTCGCGTAGCCGTCGAGCTCGTCGAGGCGTCGCCGTGCCGTCGCCGCATCCGCACCGGTCACCACACCGAGCTCGGCGAGCACCTTGACCGAGGCCGGGTCGCGCCCCGCCTCCTCCGCCGCCCGCCGGATGGCCTGCACGTTGCGCGCCACCACCTCTGCCGTCGACCCGCCGACGAAGACGCACTCCGCGTGGCGCCCGGCGAACGCGAGCCCGGTGGACGACGCCCCCGCCTGGAACAGCACGGGGGTGCGCTGGCGCGACGGGTCGACGAGATGTGGCCCCGCCACCCGGAAATGCGCTCCGACGTGATCGATCGCGTGCACGCGATCCGGATCGAGGAGCCCGGCCTCCGGATCGGCGAGCACGGCACCCTCGTCCCACGACCCCTCCCACAGCTTGTAGACCACCTCGAGGAACTCCTCGGCGATCGCGTAGCGATCGTCGTGCGGGATCTCCTCCGCGAGTCCGAAGTTGCGGGCCGCGTTCGGAAGATACGAGGTCACGATGTTCCACCCGAAGCGACCCTCTGTCAGGTGGTCGAGGGTGCTCGCGCGTCGGGCGAACGAGAACGGCGCCTCGTAGCTCGTCGTGCTCGTGGCGACGAACCCCAGGTGCTCGGTCGCGGCCGCCATCACCGGGATCAGCAGCAGCGGGTCATAGTTGGGCACCTGCACGCCTTCGCGCACGGCGGTGTCGCGACTCCCGCGATACCCCTCGTACACGCCGAGCACGTCGGCGAGGAACAGCGCGTCGACGAGGGCCTCCTCCGCCCGACGCGCCTGGTCGATCCAGAACCGCGAGGTGGCGGCGGCCAGGCGCGTGCTCTGCGGATGCCGCCAGAGCCCCTGGGCGAGGTGCCCGGGGGTCGCCATGTCGAACAGGTTGACGATCAGCTCAGCTGTCATCGCGGTCACCGGTAGTGGGAGGGCTCGGGGCGGCGGCCGACGAGGAACGCCTCGCCGAGCTCGCGTACCTTGTATTCGACGGGATCGTGGAGCGTATGAGTGCGGGCTTCGCGCCAGAACCGGTCGAGCCCCGTCGACCGCGCCGTAGCCCGAGCGCCTGTCGCCTCGAACACGCGTGCCGTGACGTCCAGCGCGGCGCGGGTCGACACGACCTTCGCCGCGGCGATGCGGGTGGCGATGCGTGAACGCTCCTCGAACGTCAGCTCCGCCCCACGCGCGAGACCGTAGGCCAGCTCGTCCACCGCGTCACGGGCGAGCGCAGATGCAGCCTCCAGCTGGGCGACCGCCTCACCGTAGTGCCGCAGCACGTACGGGTCGTCGACGGGCGTGTCCACCTGGGCGTGCACCCACGTGCGGCTGCGGGTGCGGGTGTACTCCGCCGCCTCGAGCACGGCCCCCTCGGCGAGACCCAGGTAGAGGTTCACGAACAGCAGTTGGAATCCCGGAACGATGAGCGTCGCCTGCGGGTCGCGCGCGAACCCGCCCTGCGCGTCTGACGGGTCGAAGGTGAACGCGCCGAACACGTCGTCGTCACGCACGAGGTAGTCGTCGAGCGCCACCCCGCCGCTCGCGGTGCGCCGCTGGCCGAGCGCATCCCAGTCGCCGAGGTGTGAGACACCACCGCGCTTCGGGTCGACGGCGAAGCGGAGCACCTCGCGAGCACCCTCGTCCGCGCCGGACGCGGTCGTCACCACGCCGCCGCTCACCAGCCGATCGGCGACGGCGGCTCCCGTGGCGAAGCCCTTGCCTCCGCTGATGCGGTAGCCGCCCTCCACGGGTTCGAGGGCGAAGTCGGGCTCCTGGGCGCTTCCCGTGCCCGCCCAATACCAGCCCTCGCGGGCGGTGTCGGCGAGCAGGCGGCCGCGCACGGCATCCTCGGCGCCCGCCGCATGCGTGGCCCGACCCGCGATGCCGATGCTCTGCACCCGCACGGCGTGATACCCGAACAGCGACGCGGCGGATCCGTCGACGCGGGCGAGCACACGCACCGCCCCGAGCACGTCGCGGATTCCCGCCCCGCCGCCGCCCGCGTCCGCCGGCACGGGTGCGGCGAGCAGGCCCGTCTCGCGCAGCACGGCGACCTCGCGCAGTGGAAGCCCGCCCGCGACATCGCGTTCGACGACGTCGGGGCGCAGCAGCTCGGCGGCCCGCGCGGCAGCGTCGAGCACCTCCGAGGTGCGCGGTGCGGCGGCCGGGTCGGCGGCGGGCAGCAGGGACGGGGATGACACGATACCTCCGGTTGTCAGCGGTGCATGATGGCGCGGGCGAGCCGGTCGCCCACGAACTGGGAGAGTTGCACGAGGGCCACGAGGATCACGATCGTCACGACCATGACGTCCACCTCGAAGCGCTGGTAGCCGTAGACCATGGCGAGCGAGCCGAGCCCGCCGCCGCCGACGACGCCCGCCATCGCGGAGAAGTCGATGAGTGCCACCAGGATGTAGGTCATGCCGAGCGTCAGCGGGCCGAGCGCCTCGGGGATGACGACGCGGGCGAGGATCGTGATCGGCCCCGCCCCCATCGCCTGAGCCGCCTCGATCACGCCGGGGGATACGGCCACCAGATTGCTCTCCGCGATGCGGGCGACGGCAAGGGAGGCGGCGATCGTCATCGCGAAGATCGCCGCGTTCGCGCCGATCGAGGTTCCCACCACGATGCGCGTGAGCGGGGTGAGGGCGACGATGAAGATGATGAACGGGATGGGCCGCACGATGTTGATGGCGACGTTCAGAACCGTGTGTACGAGACGGTTCTGCAGGACGTTGCCCGGCCGGGTGGCGTAGAGCAGTAGCCCGAGGGTGATGCCGACGATCGTCGCGAGCACGAGCGTCGCCGAAACCAGGTAGAGGGTCTCGGCGGTCGCCTGCAGGATCTTCGGCCAGGTGCGATCCCAGTCAGTCTCCACGGGGCACCTCCCGCAGGCCGAGATCGGCGATCACGCCCGCGATCGCGTCAGGCGTTCCCCGGAGTTCGAGCAGCACGCGGCCGAAGGTGCGCTCGCGTACCTCGTCGAGCCCGCCGAAGTGGAACACGAAGTCCACGCCTGCCGTGCGCAGCGCGACAGAGAGGGCGTCCCCGCTCGCACTGTCGAGCGGAACCTCCACGAGCGTGCCGCTCGCCTCGCGACGTACGCGATCGAGCAGTGCGGGCGACGGCCTGTCGCGCACCGCCGAGCGCACGAAGCGGGTGCTCGCCTCGCTCTCGGGGGCCGAGAAGACGCGGTAAGTGTCCCCCTGCTCGACGATGCGTCCGTCCTGCATGACGGCGACCCTGGTGCAGATCTTCTTCACGACCTCCATCTCGTGGGTGATGAGCACGATGGTCAGGCCGTAGTCGCGGTTGGCGCGGGTGAGGAGCGTGAGCACCTCGTCCGTCGTCTGCGGGTCGAGCGCCGAGGTCGCCTCGTCGCAGATCAAGATGTCCGGGTGGGCGGCAAGGGCGCGTGCGATGCCGACGCGTTGCTTTTGGCCCCCAGAAAGCTGGGAGGGGTATGCGCTCGCCTTGTCGGCGAGGCCGACAAACTCGAGAACCTCAGCTACCCGCCTCCGGATCTCGGTTCGCGGGGTGCGCGTGAGCGTGAGCGGGAAGCCGACGTTGTAGGCAACCGTGCGCGACTCCATGAGATTGAATTGCTGGAAGATCATTCCGATTCGTCGCCGGAGTTCCCGGAGTTCGCGCCCGCGCAGGGCCGTGACGTCCACGCCTTCGACGAGCACCTGTCCGCTTGTGGGGCGCTCGAGGGCATTGATGAGACGCAGCAGCGTGCTCTTCCCCGCACCGCTGTATCCGACCACCCCGAACACCTCGCCGGCGCCCACCTCGAGGTCGACGTCGTCGACGGCGACGACCGTGCGGCGACGACTTTCGAAGCGTTTACTGACCCCCCGCAGCTGGACGATGGGCTCGCTCTCCGTGGGCGGGGGTGAGGCGGGCGCGGGCACAGATCTCCATACCGGACGCGAGGGCGCCCGGTCGACGTCGGAATGGTTTCGTCCCGACGATAGGCGGACCGGGTTTCGCCGCGAGCCGGCGGAGTCATCTGGAGTTGCAGTTCGTAACAGAGGGTAGCGCCGGGTAACCGGTTTGGCTGTTCGGCGGTGTTCTCCGGACTATCGAGACGGCACCTCTTGCCAGAATCCCCTTCACCAAAGAGAACTGGAGCACGCATGTCTATCACCTCGGGTCGCCTCCGATGGCTTCTCGCCGCAACGGCGGTCGTCTCTCTGGGACTCGTCGGCTGCACGGCTTCGCCCGCGTCCGAGAGTGCGACGGATGAGGAGCGTCACACCGTCAAGATCGCGATCGTCGAAGGCGGCGTGCCGATCTGGGACCGGGTGCAGGAGCTCGCCGCCGAGGAAGGCATCGACATCGAGTACACGACCTTCACCGACTGGGTGCTGCCCAACACCTCGCTGCTGAACGACGAGGTCGACCTCAACGTGTTCCAGCACTCGGCGTTCCTCAGCCAGTTCAACGTCGCCAACGACGGGGACATCGTGCCGCTCGGCTCGGTGCGCCTCTCGCTCGACGGCCTCTTCTCGTCGCGTTACGACAGCCTCGACGCCCTGCCGCAGAACGCGAGCGTCTCGATCCCGCAGGACGCCGCCAACCTCGGCCGCGCGCTGCGTCTCATCGAGAGCGAGGGACTGATCGAGCTGAGCGACGACGCGGACCTGTTCCCCACCCCGGACGACATCATCGACAACCCCAAGAACCTGCAGTTCACGCTCGTCGCGGGTGAACAGTTGCCCTTCACCTATCCGGACGTCGACCTCGTCGCGGGCGGATCGTACGGCCTCGCGAACGCGGGCACCCCGATCGAGGAGGCGCTCGCCACGACCGACCCGTCTGCCGCGTTCAACCTGCCGTACGTGCTGATCGTCGCCGCGCGCGAGAAGAACGCGGACGACCCGGTGCTCACGCGCGTCGCCGAGCTGTTCCAGGACCCGAGCCTCGCCGACTACATCATCGAGAAGAGCGACGGCACCAACCAGCAGGCCATCGTCCCGCTCGCCGAGCTGCAGGACATCCTCGCCCAGCTCGAGGACGCCGCCCGCTCGGCGTCCTGAGCGCATCGGGGACGCGACCCATGGACTACGCACGTCTCGGACGTTCCGGTCTCGAGCTGTCACGGCTCGTGCTCGGAACCATGAACCTGGGTCGCGTCCTCGACGAGGCCGACTCGCACCGCCTGCTCGATCAGGCCGTCGAGCTCGGCATCAACGTCATCGACACCGCGAACTCCTACGGCACGGCTGAGCACAAGGGCTACACCGAGGAGATCATCGGGCGCTGGCTCGCCGCCCGTCCGGGTCTGCGCGATCGCATCGTCGTCGCGACGAAAGTCTTCGCGCCGATCGGCGAACCGGGACCCAACGTCGGCGGCCTGTCGGCGCTCGCCATCCGGCGGGAGGCTGAGGCGTCGCTGCGCCGCCTGCGGACCGACCGGATCGAGCTGTACCAGTTCCATCACGTCGACCGGAGCGTTCCGTGGGCCGAGATCTGGCAGGCGGTCGACGTGCTCGTCGACCAGGGCAAGGTGATCTACACCGGGTCATCGAACTTCGCCGGGTGGGACATCGCAGAAGCCCAGCTCGTGCGCGAGCGGTCCGGCCGCCCTGGACTCGTCGCGGAGCAGGCGTTCTACAACCTGGCCCGCCGCGAGGCCGAACGCGAGGTGCTGCCCGCCGCGGAGCGCTTCGGGCTCGGCGTCATCGCCTGGAGCCCGCTGCAGGACGGCCTGCTCGCCGGGCCCGCCGCCGACGGGTTGCGCCGCACGCGCGGGCGTGCCGCAGAACGGCGCCCCCAGCTGGGGGAGGCGGTCGAGCGCTACGAGGCGTTCGCGAAGGCGCGCGGACTCGCCCCTGCCGAGCTCGCGCTCGCCTGGCTGCTGCAGCGCCCGGGAGTGCACGGACCCGTCATCGGGCCGCGCCTTCCCGAGCAGCTCGACTCCGCGGTGCACGCGCTCGAGATCCGTCTCAGCGCCGCGGACCTCGCGGAGCTCGACGTGATCTTCCCGCCCGCGGGCGTCGCGCCCGAATACTACGCCTGGTAGCGGGCCCGGCTCAGCGGCGGAATCGAGCCAGCCGCGAGCCCGCCGCGCACGAGCTCCGCGATGAGCGCCGGCCCGTCCGGGTTCTGCAGGCTCGTCGTGTCGCCGAGCGGGCGGCCGTCCACGATGTCGCGCAGCAGGCGCCGCATGATCTTGCCAGAGCGGGTCTTCGGAAGCTCGGGCACGAGGTGGATGTCGCGCGGCTTCGCGATCGGTCCGATCGCGGTCGCGACGTGCGCGCGCAGCTCGGCCACGGCATCCGGGCCCGCCTCCCGCGCGGGGATGACGAACGCGACGATCGCCTCGCCCGTCACGGGGTCGTCGGCGCCGGTCACCCCGGCCTCGCCGACGAGCGGATGCGCGACGAGCGCCGACTCGATCTCGATCGTCGAGAGGCGATGCCCCGAGACGTTGATGACGTCGTCGACGCGGCCGAGCAGCCAGACGTCGCCGTCGGCGTCGACCTTCGCGCCGTCGCCCGAGAAGAAGTAGCCGCGGTCGGCGAAACGCCGCCAGTAGGAGTCGAGGTAGCGCTGCGGATCGCCCCACACCGTGCGGGCGAGACCGGGGAAGGGGTCGGGGATCACGAGATAGCCGCCCGCCCCCGGCGGCACCTCCTCGCCGCGCTCGTCGACGACGAGGGTGCGCAGTCCGGGCAGGGCGCGGGTCGCCGAGCCCGGCTTGATCGTCGAGAGGCCTGGGATGGGCGCCATGACGGCCGCCCCCGTCTCCGACTGCCACCAGGTGTCGATGATCGGCGCGCTCCCCGCGCCGAGATGCTCGCGGAACCACATCCACGCCTCGGGGTTGATGGCCTCGCCCACCGAGCCGAGCAGCCGGATGCTGGACAGCTCGAAGCCGGCGGGCACCCCGTCCGGGAACCACGTCATGAGGGTGCGGACGAGGGTCGGCGCGGTGTAGTAGACGGTCACCCCGTAGCGCTCGATGATCTCGAAGTGCCGCGTGCGCCGGGGGGCGTCGGGGGTGCCCTCATAGATGACCTGGGTCGTCGCGTTGCTCAGCGGACCGTAGAGCTCGTAGCTGTGCGCGGTCACCCAGGCGAGGTCGGCGGTGCACCAGTGCACGTCGTCGGGCTTGGCATCGAAGACGGCCCAGTGGGTCCAGGAGGCCTGGGTGAGGTAGCCGCCGCTCGTATGCACGAGCCCCTTCGGACGCCCCGTCGTGCCGGAGGTGTAGATGATGAAGAGCGGCGTCTCGGCCGGGAACGCCTCCGCCTCGTGCGTGTCCGGCTGCCGGCCGACGAGTTCGTGCCACCACACGTCGCGGCCCGGCGTCCAGGCGATGTCGTCGCCCGTGCGGCGCACCACGAGCACGTGCTCGACGTGGTCGAGGCCGACGACCGCGGCATCCGCGTTGTCCTTGACGGGGACCGCCTTGCCGCGGCGGTACTGGCCGTCGGAGGTCACGAGCAGCTTCGCACCGGTGTCCTCCACGCGGAAGCGCAGCGCCTCGGCCGAGAAGCCGCCGAACACGAGCGAGTGCACGGCGCCGAGCCGGGCGACGGCGAGCGTCACGATAACGGTCTCGAGCAGCACCGGCAGGTAGATCACGACACGGTCGCCGGGCCGGATGCCGAGCTCGGTGAGCGCGTTCGCCGCCTTCGCGACCTCCCGCTGCAGCTCGGCGAAGGTGAGGCTGCGGGTGTCGCCCGGCTCGCCCTCCCAGTGGTAGGCGACCTTGTCGCCGAGGCCAGCGGCCACGTGCCGGTCGACGCAGTTGACGGCGACGTTGAGGGTGCCGTCGGCGAACCACTCGGCGCGCGGTGGCCGCAGTTCCCCGTCCGCCCCGACCGCGGGCGTCCAGTCGAGCCCGCGGGTGAACGGCGTCTCCCACTCGAGCCGGCGCGCGGCCTCCACCCAGAACGCCTCCGGATCCTCCGCGGCGCGCGCCCACGCATCCGCGGCGACGTTCGAGGATGCCGCGAGGTCCGCCGGGGGTGCGAACGCCCGCGTCTCCACCAGCAGTTCGTGGATGGGGTTGTTGCGCGTCACCCGATCGACGGTAGCCGAACGCTCGCCCGCGGTCCGCCGATGTCGCAACACCGCGTCACGGCGTGGGGAGAGCTTCCCATCGACCGCGCCCGGTGCGGCGGTTAGCGTCGAGACGACAACGCCCCCGGCAATCGGGGACGATCGAAGGAGTAACACATGATTCGCAGGTCCCGCATCTCCCTCGTGATCGTGGCTGCCGTCGCGGCCGCGCTCGCGCTGACCGCCTGCTCGAGCGACGAGCCCGTGACGAGCGACGAGAGCTCGGCCTCCCAGGAGACGGAGTCCGACACTCAGGCGACCGAGGGCGCCGATCCGACCGAGGACGCCGCCGACGACGGCAAGCCCACCAAGGAAGAGGTCGTCGCGGGCTACAAGGAGCTCATCACCGCTCAGATGGACGGCCTCCCCGAGGAGGCCGTCGACGAGGCGACGCGATGCATCGTCGACGAGATCTACGACGATGCGTCCGCGCAGACCCTTCAGGCGCTCGCCGACGGCGACGCGACGGGGATCGACGTGAACGACGTGTCGCTGTTCACCGACGCGCAGACGGCGTGCACGGAGGCGATGACCGCCGGCTGATCCCACGCGACGGCGGGACCCGCGATCGATCCGATCGCGGGTCCCGCCCGTGTCGGCCCCGGTGCGCGTGCTCAGGAGAGCGCGGGGATGACCTGCTTCTCGAAGAGCTGCACGCCCGAGCGGTCGTACGCCGACTCGGGGAAGTAAAGGTGTCCGAGCAGTCGATCGGTCGGTGGAAGCCCGAAGCTTGAGGCCGAGGTCGCCGAGTTGATCCAGGCGCTGGGGGCGTCGGTGTCGGCGACAGACGGTGGAGATGCGGGTCTGCAAGAAGTCCGCGGAGGTCCGCTTGAGCCCTTCGGGGACCTCGAGGTGATCCGTCTGGAGGCGGGCATGTTCACCGCAAGGTTCTGCAGGCTGATCGATGTGCCTGGGCGCACCTGGCGACGCTGCACGTCAAAGCGAAGCAGGCGCGCCCGACGAGGAGCCTGTGACCGCAGCCGACGCGAGATGCGGCTCGGCCGCTGGTGACGGCACTTGCGTTGGTGAAGTCAGAGTGGGGACATCGGAAGATCTGGGCGACGAACTGTCATGACGGGCATAAGGCGTCGCGGGCGACCGTGTTGCGGCTGCTGCACCATGGTGGGCTGATCTCGCTCTCGGAGTACCAGAAGCAGCGCCGTGGACTCGCGAAGGATCGCAAGGCGGCGTTCCCGAAACATGCCGATGGGTCCGAACCAGCTGTGACAGTTGGACTCAGCGAGTTCGAGACCACCTGCGGCGGGACCTGGCGGATCGCAGGTTGCCGGAACTGGTTCTCCAAGCACGAGGTCATGTCGTCATATGATCCCGCGGTGCTGTCTCGGCAGGCTAAAGGGAGTGGCGTGCAGCTGATATAGCCGTTTGGGCTGTGCTGGTCAGCTAAGCGGGAATGATGATGCCCTTCTTGAGGATGAGGCAACTCCGAGGGGTCGGTTCTATCATGTGCACGATCGCGGCCACTGTCTTGACCTCCGCGTAGAAGTCGACGAGCGGGGGTACTCGGTACCGGATCTGCGGATCGATCCTCCTCATCACCTCCAGGCAAGCGCGTTGCGCCGCGTTGAGGCTGGCGGGGTCCGCCTCGTCGCGCATCCGCGTGACGGCTTCGTCACGCGGCTCGTTCAGCGGGAAGACGCTGAGCACAGCGTCGAGGACGCGGCTCATCGGAACGTCACCGACCCGGATCACTGGACATGAGTATCGGATCAGCGGGAAGTTGGCGTCGGCGAGCAGCAATCGATCCGAGTGGCCCATGTCGTCTAGCACGTGCAGCAGTTCGCCGGAGAGCAGAGGGTCGATCCCGAGGAGCATCGCGTTGTTCCTTTCAGCTTCCCAAGCCGTAGTTGACGAGCTCGCGTCTCACAGCCGCGAGAAGTCGAGCCGCCCGTTCTCGTCGCGCGGGATCTCGCGACCGTCGTCGAGGACGATTGGCTGCCGATCGGTGCCGACGAACTCGAGGCGGATGCCATCGAGCTCGTTCTTGTCGGTGAACCAGAGGATCGCGCGCCCGGATTCATCGAGCGCTGCGCCGTCCGTTGTGACCCCGGTGCTTTCGAAGGCTTTCTTGAGCTCGTCGACTCTCTCGACGCGCACGAAGCCGAGGTGATGGAAGCCCCGCTCGCGAAGGGAGTGCGTTCCTTCGCCCGTGACTTCCATGAGTTCGATGCGGGGCGGCCCCTCCTTAGAGAAGGCGACCCGGGCGTCGTGGAAGTGCGCATCGCTCTGACTCGAATCCACCCATGACGACGTGCGGTAACGGGTGATCGGTCCGAAGGTGTACCCCAGCATGGCCGACCACTTCCCGATCGACTCCTCAAGATCATCGACGAGCACCGCGACGTGGTCGATGAGTCGGGGGGTGTTCTCCATCTGGCTCCGCACTCTCCGCTCGATACCGCGTCGCCCACGATGCTCGGCTGGTGCGGGCGCTCCGTTCAATCTAGGGCGCGGTGAGACGTGGAATCCGCCCGCGAACGCGATCGGCGCCGAGGTGCAACGCTCTGTCTGGGATCGTCAAGGTGCGCGCGGACCGGTCGAAGACGCGCCCGCGCGGCATCGGTACCGCGTGCGAGCCGTCTGGCGTGAACGCCGTCGAAGTTGTCGCTGACAGTCAACCTCGCGATCCCGCGGCTGCACATAGTGGGCGACAGATGGAGTTTCGAAACCACGAGATCGAGGAGTTGAGCCGAGCCGATGAGCGTGGGCAACAAGGCGCCTGGGGGCACGGCGAGCGCGGTGCGGACGGACGCGGCGCGGCGGCGCCTCGACCGCCACCGGTCGCGTCGGCGCACCGGAAGCAACCGGCTCTGGCTTCTCATCCTGCCTGCCGCCGTGTTCTACCTCTTCATCGTCATCATTCCCGGCGGTCAGGGCTTCTTCTTCTCGCTGACGAATTGGGACGGCCTCTCCCAGGACTGGGAGTTCGTCGGGTTCTCGAACTACACGCTGATGCTCTCCAACCCGATCGCGGTCAAGGCGCTGACCAATACAATCGTTTATGCGGTCATCTCGACGGTCTTCGAGAACATCTTCGGGCTGCTCCTCGCGCTGGGTCTGAATTCTCGGATCAAGAGCCGCAACATCCTCCGCGTCGCATTCTTCATGCCCGTGGTCATCCTCTCGATCGTCGTCGCCTATCTGTGGAAATTCCTCTTCCTGCCCAACCGAGGTGTGTTCGTGCAGATCATTGAGGCGCTCGGGTTCGATGCCTCGACGGTCAACATCCTCGGTTCTCCTGACACCGTCGTGGTGGGCATCTCTGCCATTGTGGTGTGGCAGATGACCGGCTACGCCATGATCATCTACCTCGCGGGTCTCCAGGGAGTGCCGGAGGATCAGCTCGAAGCGGCCGCGATCGATGGCGCCGGGCCGTGGCAGCGCTTCTGGCACATCGTGCGGCCCATGCTCGCCCCCGCGTTGACGGTGAACCTGATCCTCTCCTCGATCCGCGGCTTCATGATCTTCGATCAGATTTGGGTCACGACGATGGGCGGGCCCGCCGATACGAGCCATTCCCTGTCGACGCTTGTTTACCGGACCGCGTTCACTTTCGGAAAGCTCGGCCAGGGCGCGTCGTTGGCTGTGATGCTGACGGTCTTCGTCGCCGTCGTCGGCGTCTTCCAGTACCGGTCACAGATGCGGATGAGGGGAAACCTCGAGTGAACCGTTACACATGGCGTACGGGCGTCCTCGAGGCCGTGATGATCGTCGCGGCGCTGGTGTTCCTGTTCCCCATCTACATCCTGGTCAATCTCGCGCTGCGCGGCGCAGACGACGCGAGCCTGCCGCAGGTGCCCACCGCGTCGCCGACTTTCGACAACTTCATCACGGTGTGGACGACGTCCGACCTCGTGCCGGCGCTCCTCAACAGTGTTTTCGTCACCGTCGTCGCGGTGCTGCTGATCGTCCTCATCGGCTCGCTCGCCTCCTATGGGATCGTGCGCTCAACCTCGCGGTGGAGCATCCCCGCGTTCTACTTCTTCCTCCTCGGGCTGCTGCTGCCTTTCCAACTGATCATGGTGCCGATGTACCAGAACTTCGCGAAGCTGGGCTGGATCGGCTCGCCCCTGGTGCTGATCGCTCTCTATGCCGGCCAACGGATGCCGTTCACGATCTTCCTGTACTCGGCCTTCCTCCGGCAGCTTTCGACGGAGTACGAAGAAGCAGCCTCGATCGACGGTGCGGGAGTGCTGCGACGGTTCTTCCAGATCGTCTTCCCGCTCATGAGGCCCGTCACCGGATCGGTCGTCATCCTCAACGGCCTCTTCGTCTGGAACGACTTCCTCGCGCCGCTGCTCTACGTCGGCAACTCCCAGTTCCGCACGGCACCGATCGAGATCTACAGCTTCGTCAGCGAGAACGCGACGGAGTGGCCTGTTGTGTTTGCCGCGCTCATCATCGCGACCCTGCCGGTGCTCATCGTGTTCTTCGTACTGCAGAAGTCGCTCATTCAGGGCTTCGCGAGCGGGGTCAAGGGCTGAAGCCGCTCTCCCTTCGTTACCTGGAACCACAGACAGCCACACCAAGAGAGGAAACACAGAAATGAAAAATGGCATCAGGGGCGTGGCCCTCGTCAGCGCGGGACTACTCGCGCTCTCACTGGCGGGATGCGCCACCGACACGGCGGAACAGTCCTCCGAGGGTGACCTGACAAGCACCCCTCAAACGCTCAAGATCTCCTGGCTCACCGGGGAATCGCAGGGTCTTAAGGCGGTCGTTGCGGCCTTCGAGACGGACTATCCCAATATCACCGTCGAAGTCTCGACGGCGGACGCGGGCCCGCTGCAGGCCTCGATGCGTACCGAACTCGCCGCGGGAACCGCTGCCGACGTGATCTGGGCGTGGTCCGCGAGCAACGCGGGCGGCATCCGGGTGCTCGACGAGGCCGACTACCTGGTGGACCTATCCGACCAGTCTTGGGCGAGCGACTATCAACCCGGGGTCGCCAACCAGACCCAGTCGGCGGACGGCCGCACGCTCATCATGGCGCCACTGACCATGGGAATGGGTGCAATCTACAACCAGACCAAGCTCGACGAGCTCGGCATCGAGCCGCCGGAAACCTGGGACGACGTCTGGGCGTACTGCGACGCGGCGGTCGCCGCGGGTCTCATCCCCTACGCGATCCCCGGCGGGACGACCTACGGCAATACCCCGATCCTCAACACGATCGCGTCACAGCTCGTCTACGGCGACCCCGAGACGGGTGAGACGACCCTCCAGTTCAACGACGACTTCGCAGCGGGCACGGCGACATTCCCCGACACGGACAGCTGGGTTCAAACGTTCGATGAGTTCCAGGAGTTCGCGGACTCCAACTGCGTCGAGGACAACGTGACGGGCGTCGACTGGACGGAGGCCGACCGCCTGCTCGGCTCGGGCGAGGCGCTTGCCGCGATCCTCTCGACCAACCGAATCGGCGGCATCAAGGCGATGGACCTCGACTCGGTCTTCGAACTGCATGCCTTTGACAGCGACAACAACCCCCTGACGATGCAGAACATGCTTTCCGTGCAGGGTGGTGGCGCCATTCCTGCATCTGGGAAGAACATCGAACTCGCGAAGTTCTTCCTTCAGTATTTGGCTGACAACGCACGCGTCTATTGGTCTCAGCACGACGGAACGGCCGTCGCCCTGCAGGGCGTGCTCGACGACGTGTCGGAGCCGAACGTCGAGTTCATGCAGAACGTTCTCAACAGCGGCAACAACACGCCCTTCCTCAACGCCTACTGGTGCCCCGAGACCGAGGCCGCGATGATGGCGGGTTCCCAGGCGATGTATACCCACTCGATGACGGCGACGGAGGTCCTCGAGAGCATGCAGGCCGCCGAAGACGCCTGTTAGCATCCACGACCATCACGCGTCGACCAGTCGCGTGGCCGGGCGGAGATATCCACGATCTGCGACCCGGCCGCGCGACTGTCGCGTCCATGCACGATAGGCACGTGGGGATGAGGAGTGTGGAATGCGGGATGCTAGCGGTGTGAGCGTCACGTGTACAGCGCCTGTGACAGCTCCCTCGATAGCGCGCGCGACGTGCGGCGAAACGACCGCAGCGTTTTCAGAGTTCACCGAATTTGGTGATCGTGTCGATGAACACCAACGTCAGCCAAGTCCGGGTGCGCCGCTGCGCATTCGTCGGTCCTCAGCTTCAGTACTCGTCCAGAACGCTGTCTACAGCCCGTGGAAGACCCCGTCTCAACACATCGTCCGTCGGCAGTGCCCAAACGCCGAGCCGGCGATGCTGTCCCAGGCCGACCTCGCCGGTGCGATGAGGCCGATGAGGCCGGTGCTTGAGCGCATGGACGTGCTGAGCGCGGGCTGCTTGTGGGTTCGGAAGGGGTCGGCCAGATCGGTTCGAGCTGGCGCGTTACAGGGCATGACACACGACAGGACGGACAGATGACCGACGATCTCGAGACCCGTGCGCCACTTGGTGGCGACGATGCGCGTTTGCTGGCGACGGGACTCGAACGCCCAGAGGGGATCACTACGGGGCCTGATGGCGGGCTGCTCGCGGGAGGGATGGGGGGACAGGTCTACCGGGTGCCGACGGACGGCTCTGTCGCCGAGATGTACGCGACGATCGGCGGCATCTGCCTGGGCCTTGCGACCGACGCCACGGGCCGTGTCTATGTCTGCAATCCGCGGCGGGGTGCAATCGTCCGGGTAGCGCCGGATGGCACGGAGGACGTGTGGTGCGACCGCCTCGATGACGGCGGGCCGCTCACCTCCCCGAACGATTGTGCGTTTGGCCCAGACGGCTCGCTGTGGTTCTCGATGTCGACGGATGGTGGCCCCGAAGATCGCAGAAACCCCACTGGGCGCCTCGTTCGGGTCGCTCCAGAGGGCGGGGCAGGGGAGGTCCAGGACCTACCTCCGCTCGCGTTCCCGAACGGAGTCTGCGTCGGCGGCGACGGCACGCTCTACGTACTCGAGACGCACTTGCGTCGGCTGAGCGCCTATTCGGGAGGTCGCCTCGTGACGGTCGCGCATACGCCCGGCGTAACCCCGGACGGGGTCGCGCAGACGGTTGACGGCGGCTTCGTGATCGGGGCTTACTACCCCTTCCACCTCCTCACTATCGCGCCGGGTGCTGCCGAATCAGAACTCCTCTACGACGACCCGTGGGGGGCGACGATGAAGATGCCGGCGAACGTCGCCTTCTATGGTCCCGGGCTCCGCGAACTCGCCGCTTCGAGCCTCGGTGGCCGCAACATCTACGGCATCACGCCTCCAGTCGCCGGCGCGCCGTTGCACTATCCCGAGGTGGGGTCGTGACGATCAGGATCGCGGGTTCGACCGGGCTGCTCGGCGCGAGCGGAGCTCCTTTCCTCGGCGGGGCCTCCGACCGGCCAGCCGAGTGGGAACGGCAGTTGCGCATCCTCTGGCATCACGGATTCCGTGACCTCGACGTCAGCGAGATGTGGCTGTTCTTCACGGGGTTGGACGAGCACCGTCGTCGCGATCTCGTCGAGATGATCGGGGACATCGGGTTCAACGTCGTCGGCGTCTCGCTCGTCGGCGGCATCCGACTTGCGGACCCCGAGACCGCGGAGGCGGAGTACGAGCGAGTGTGCACGGCGCTCGAGTTCGCACAGGCGCTCGGCGCAGCTCACCTCAGCTACACGCCCCGCACGCCCCCGCCCGTGCTGCGTTCGCAGATGCCCTTGCCGGCATCGCTTGCGGAGGCCTCCAGCCGGGGTCCGCACCGAACGCCGTTCACCGAGGCGCAGGCCGAAGTGCTCGCCGACGGCCTGAGGGGTCTTGTACGGGAGGGCCGCGGCCGCGGCATTCGGATGTGCGTCGAAATGAACGAGATCACCCTCGACACCGCGGCAGCTGTGCGGGATCTGCTGGACCGTGTGGGCGAGCCGGACCTCGGAGTCAACCCCGACCTCGGCAACCTGCTGCGCGCTCCATGGGCTCTCCCAGAGCACTGGTCCGCGACCATCGAGGGGGTTGCCGATCGGATCAGCTACTGGCATGTCAAGAGCGGATACCGCGTCGAGCCAGCCGGCGGACCCATCGTGCATCATCCTTGCCCGCTCGAGCTCGGCACGATCAACTACCGGCATATGCTGTGGCTTGCGTTGCGTGCGGGCTTCGACGGACCGATCGTTATCGAGCACTACGGCGGTGATGCACTGGGCATCGCGACCAAGGGGCTGCCCTACCTGCGGGCTCTCCTCGACGACCTCGAGGCGTACGGCCCGGCCGTTTGAGAGGCGGCCGCCGACCCTACTCCCCGCCCTCGATGGGCGAGTCGTCGGCGGTCAGCACGTGTCGCAGGGCGCCGAGAAGCACGAGGAAGCCGGCGTTCGCCCCCATGAGTTGCGGGAACACGTTCGTGGTGTAGCCGACTGCGATTCCGAAATCCGGGTCCGCGAAGGCGACTGTGCCCCCCGCTGCTTCGTGCCCGTAGGAGCGCGGGCCCAGGAACGGCAACTGCGGAAACGGCAGCTGCATTCCGCTTCCGAACTGCGTCGTCACGCCGAGCACGAAGTCTTTTCCGCGCGCCCGGGTCCGGATCATCGTGTCCCGGGACTCGCTTGTGAGGATGCCGCCGTGCAGCGAGGCCTCCATGAGCGCAGCGAGTGCTCGTGCCGAAGCAACCCCATTGATTGCTGGCCAGTCGGCCGCGAGCACCTCGGGTCGGTTGTAGACGGTCGGGTCTCCGAGCGTGCTCGGCCCGGTCGCCGGGATGCGGACGGCCGCGACGTGGGCTGCGCGCAACGGCGTGATCCACTGCTGCTGACGCACGACAGGGACGGCGCGGTGCTGCTCGGACTCGGGCGTGCCGATCCAGAGGTCCAACCCGAGCGGGCCGGCGAGCTCGCGGGCGACGTACCCTCCCACGTTGATGCCGACGGTCCGCTTGAACACCGAGTTCATGAGGGTGCCGTAGGTGTAGCCGTGGTAGCCGTGCGTGGTGCCGGGTTCCCAGAACGGGTCCTGCGCCTCGATGAGTTCCTCGTCGCGGTTTGCAAGAAGCTCCTCGAGTGTCATCCGCGGGGTGATCGAGGCGAGTCCAGTACGGTGCGCGAGCACCCAGCGCGTCGTGATGCCGCGCAACTCGGTGCGTCGCTGGAAGGCCGGCCAGAAGGAGGCAAGGGGTTGATCGAGGTCGATGAGCCCCTGTTCCTGGGCCTTCGCAGCGGCGATCGCGGTGATCGCTTTGGTGACCGAATAGAGGTACTGCACCGAATCATCGACGTAGTCGCCGCCGATGAGGTCGATGACTTTCTCGCCGCGATGATAGACCGCGAGCGCGGCGCCGCCCGCGGCTTGGTAGGCCATGGTGCGCGCGAAGACGTCCGCGACGGGCGTGAAGATACCCTCCGCGCGGCCGCTCACGACGATCTCTCGAAGGGGCGGGGTCGCTGTCGCCAACTGTCCGCCCCCCTCAGCTGTAGATCGGGGCAAGTTCATCATGGAAATACCCCAGTCCCTGCCGCAGCTCGCCAACGGGATCCGGCGAGTTGTCGATCTCCTCAATAGCCCAGCCTCGCCAGCTGTGCTGCTTGAGCACGCGCATCCATTCGTGCCAGTCGACGATCCCCGTTCCGAGCACCCGGAACCAGGTGAGCATGACTTCGTGACGCTCGAGGCCATCACCGCGCAGGGTGTGACCGCCGAGGTGCCCGATGCAGTCCTTCCAATGCATCGTCGGAATGCGATCGATGTTGTCGCGGAGCACGGCGACCGCGTCGCCGCCGTCGAGAGTGATGTGCCCGGCGTCCGGGCAGATCAGCACGGACTTCGGATCGGTCAACGAGAGCACGCTTGCGATGTCCTCGTTGCGCGAGCACACAGAATAGGCGTCCGTGTGGATCGCGATGGACACTCCGTGCGGTGCGGTGATCGCACCGAGCCGGTTGAGTTGATCCGCGAAACGCTCGTGCGTCTCGCGGGCTACTGGCTCCTCGAAGTCCGCCGCCGTGGCGGTGTCATCGGGGGAGGTGTTACCGAAACGGGTGCGAGGGATGTTGCTGGTGACGATGGTCGATGCGCCCATCTCGGCGACGAACTCGGCGTGACGGCGGAAGTTGTCGTCAGCGACCTTCTCTTTCTCCGGATCTGCCAAGGCGTCGCCGATCAGCGCTTTGCCCGCGGCGAAGCTCGAACTGAGCACGAGGCCGCGCGCATCGAGGGCCGCTCTGAACGCTGCCGCGTTACCGTAGGCAGCCAGGGCGCTTTCCCAGTTCGCCGCGCCGGGGGCCAGTTCGACGCCTTCGAGGCCGGCTTCGCGGACTCCGTCGAGCATGCGGTCGAAGAACTCCCGCCGCCGCTCCCCGAAGGCTGCGACCCATTGGGCGTTGGGCAGCCCCTTGGGCAGGCCCCAGTACTCGCGGTCGTAGAAGGTGATGATGTTGGTGCCGAAGCGGATGCTCGCCATTCGTGACAGCCTCGTCGTTTCAGGCGATTCGTGCGGGCACGTCGACCCAGCGTTCGGAGGCGGCGGCCGCATAGACGGCCTCGACGACCTGCTGCACGTGGGTCGCATCCTCGAGGGTCGGGGTGATCCGGTCTTCGCCGAGGATGCGTTGCACGAACTTTTTGAACTGGATCGCCGTGACGTCGGCGTAGCCGATGCCGAGCCCGGCCAAAGGCCATACGCCGTCAGGGAAGGCGTTGCTCGTGAGCACGGTGCGGAAGCCGTGATGAGTCGGTTTTTCGTCGACGTAGGCGATGCGGAACTCCTCGCGGTCATTCCATACGAACTCGACGGCGCCCTTGGTCGCGTCGAGCTGCCAGCTCATGTCATTCTTCCGCCCGGCGGCGAGCCCGTTCACGGCGAAGGTGCCGATCGTCCCGTTGGCGAACTCCGCGACCCAGACCGCGGCGCGGTCGATGAGGTCCTCCTCGATCCGACGGGTCTCGGGCCACCAGCCGTCCTCGCGGTCGCCCGCACGGGCACGTGCGGCGACCCGGACGATATCGCCGAAGAGGTACTCCGCCGAGTCGATGATGTGCGAGCCGATGTCGCCGACCGTGCCGGAGCCGCCGGTGGCCTTAAGTGCGCGCCATGGCTGGGGTCCCGAGGGGTTGCCGCTCCAGCCCTGGCTCAGGAAGCTCGCACGGAACATCATGGGCTCGCCGAGCTCGCCGGAGTCGAGAAGCTGCTTGGTGTGCTCGACGGCCGGGGCGTGCCGGTAATTGAAGCCGACCTGCGCGACGACGCCTGTGCGCCCGACGAGTTCGGCCATCCGTATGGCCTCCTCCGCGCTGTTGGTGATGGGCTTCTCCACGAATACGTGTTTTCCGGCGTCGGCGGCCGCGATCGCGATATCGGCGTGGAACTGGGGCGGGGTGCAGATGTCGATGATGTCGATGTCGTCGCGGCCGACGACCTCGCGCCAATCGGTCGCGGACTCGGCCCAGCCGAGATCGGCCGCCTGGCGGCTCGCGACCTCCTCGTTCACGTCGACGAGCACCTGCTTGATCACGTTCGCCCCGAGTTGGTCGGAGATCGGCGTCAGCGCCCACGCGAGGCTGTGCGCCTTGCCCATGAACCCGCCGCCGATCAGGGCAACACGCAACTCGGTCATATCCGTCTTCACTTCCGTCTCGATTTCCGGGGATTGCTGGGGTCTCACGCCGAGCGCAACTCGCGCCACTGGGCTGCCTCTTGCGAGCGGGCTTCGAGGTCGGCGCGAAAGGCACGGGGCGACATGCCGAAGGCCGCTTTGAACAGTCGGCTGAAGTGCGCGGCGTCGGAGAGCCCCCAGCGGGCGGCGATCGCGTTAACCGGGTAGTGCTGCATGCGGGGATCGGCGAGCTCGTCGCGGCAGTTTTCCAGTCGCCGCTGCCGGATCCAGGCGCTCACAGTGAGTCCCTCGCGCTCGAAGAGCCGGTGCAGGGTCCGCGTCGACACGCACACCGCCTCGGCGACGCGGTTCGGCGTGAGGCTCATGTCCGCGAGATTGCGGTCGATGTGCTCGATCGCCTGGTGCAGCAGGTCGGGGACTTCGGAATCGCTCCCGTCGAGTACCTCGTTGCAGGCCAGCGAGATCAGGCCGACGACGTGCTGCGCGAGGCGCGCAGGGCTGTTCCGCTGCGCCGAAATGGTGCTCTCTCTGGCGAGCGTTTCGATGAGATGGGCGACGACGCTGGGCACGCCGGCTCGCGCGTCGATCACGATCGGTGGGCGACGGCGCATTCCGGAGTGCCAGTGCCGCATGGGCACGCTCGGGATGAGTGCGACGGCAACTTCGTCCTCCACATCGACGGCGACGAGTTCACCGGAGGCGTAGACGTGAACGTAGATGTCGCCGCAGTCGATCTTTGACCGGCCGCGAAGGTTACCAGCGTGCGCCGGAGCTCCCATGGCGAGGAGGACGAGCGTCGCCTGATCGAGCTCGGCGGTCGGCGTCTGGATGCTCCAATTCCCGCCCGAAAGCAGGGCGAATTGCAGCCGATCGAGACTCCACGGTCGCACCGCCTGTGCCGCGCCCGAAGGGGTCGCGCGCTGCCAGATCAGGGTGGGTCTCTCGCTCATCGCGCACCTGCCTTTCGCTGACGGTTCCCGGGGTGCACCGGGGGATTGTGCGGGTATCTGGGTGTAAAGGTCGTCTAGGTCGCCGCCGGGGTCGTCGGCCTTCTGGCGGCGAGCCGTTCGGAGACGGTGGCGGCCGCAGCGCGAACCAAGGGCCGGAGTCGCTGCAGCGTCTCATCGTCAAATCGCGTGATCGGGCCGCAGACGCTCAGCGAACCGACGACCGCCCCGAGCGGACCGATGACCGGACTCGCGATGCTGGCGGCGCCGTCGAGTCGTTCGCCATACGAGACGACGACGCCGGTTTCCCGGGCCGCCTTCAATTGGGTCTCGAGGTCGCGCGCGGCGTCCTCGGGGAGAGCTCCGATGACCGCGTGTTGCAGGTCTTCACTCGCGAAAGCGAGGATCGCTTTGCCGCTTGCCCCGATGTGCAGCGCGTAAGGGCGGCCCAGCTCGACCTCCATGCGAATACGATTCATGCTCACGATTTGGTCGAGGTAGATCCGTGAGGAGTTCGCGAGCGCTGAAACGGTCACCGTCTCGGCGCTCGCGGTCTGAAGTTCGCGCAAGACGGGCAGAGCGACCGTACGCAGGTCGAGGTCCGCTAGGGCACGTGCTCCGAGCCCGGCGGCGCCCGGGCCCAGGCGGTATCCGCCGGTCGTCGCGTCGAGGCTGACGAGTTCGCGCGAGGCGAGGGACTGCAGGATGCGGTGCACCACCGCCTTGCTGATCCGCAGCTCGCGGGCCAACTGGCTCACGCCGACAGGGGCTGGGCTCGCCGCGCCGAGTGCGATCAGTACGTCTGCGACGCGGGCAGCGCTCATCGTTCCGGAGTCCGGCGCATTCTCAACGATCATGATCCTTGTTCCGCTTATAGAAACGAGCGATGTGACGACTATAGCGGGCTTGACGTGGTTTTGGCGACAGGAATACTGTTTTGGGAGAGCGTTTGAACCGGAACGTTCCGGACAGAGGAACACCTTGGAGGCGCCGATGAACTACGTGTTCGATTCCCGATACGAGATGACGGCGACCCCATGACACGACCGGACGTGGTCATTGCTGGTGCCGGGCCGAGTGGGATGAGCGCCGCCCTCACTCTCGCCCGCCAGGGCTTAGCTGTCCGCGTGCTCGAGGCCACTGACGGACCCAGCAAGCTCTCCCACGCTTCTACGTTCCACGCTCCGACCGTCGAAATCCTCACTGAGCTCGGCGTCGGCGAAGGCCTGGTCGAACAGGGCCGCGTGGTGCGGCGGTTGCAGTACCGGGATCGAACGGCCGGCAGGCTCGCAGAGTTCGATTTCGGGCTGCTCGATCAGGACACCTCCTGCGCGTTCCGTCTTCAGGCCGAGCAGCGTGTGCTCACTCGGCTCGCCTATGAGCGCCTGCGCGAGTTCCCCAACGTCGAGTTCCGCTTCAACACGCCGGTCGACGGGGCGTTCACCGACGGTGAGGAGGCTGTGCTCGTCTCCAGCGGGCGGGAGCACCGCGCGCGGTGGGCGATCGGAGCCGACGGAGCGAACAGCGCGGTGCGCTCCGCGCTCGGCATCGACTTCGTGGGCGCGACCTATGAGATGCGATACCTCACAGTGATGACTTCGCTCGACCTCGAGCAGGTGATGCCTGGAATCGCGCCGGTAACCTATGTTTCGGGCGGGCAGCACGGCATCGGCCTGCTCGCTCTACCCGACCATTGGCGCGTGGCATTCCGTGTCCCGCCTTCGGAGTCGAAGGAGGAGGCCCTGGACGAGGGCCGGGTGCAGCAGCGGATGCGGGAGGCGCTGGACATCGGCGTGGACGAATACCCGCTCGTTGGGCGCTTCATCTACTTCGTGCACCGACGTACCGCAGACCACCTGCGTTCAGGCAAGGTCTTCGTAATCGGTGATGCGGCCCATGTGAACAGCCCCTCCGGCGGGATGGGCATGAACAGCGGCATCCATGATGCTTACGTTGCCAGTAGCGCTCTCGTCGAGATCATGGCGGGCAACGAGCCGGAGAGCTTGCTCGATGAGATGCTGGCCGAGCGGCTGCGTGTGGCTCGCGAGGTGATCGGTGCACGAGCGGATCAGAACTACCGCGACATCATCGAGACCGACGAAGCCAAGCGCGAGTCACGGGCTGAGGAACTCGCACGCCTCGAGGCGGACCCGATCGAGGCGCGTCGCTACCTCCTGCGTGCATCGATGCTCGACCATGCACCGCGTCCCGGCGCGCCCTTCGCTACAGCGGGCGTCTCCTGAACATGCACATCTGGCATCAAGGGCTCATCCCCGACGACGAGACCTCGACCGCCTACTTTGCCGCGCGCGCCCGGCACGCCACGCTCGTCGCGGACACGGGAACCTCGATCGACTTTCACGGGTTGGAGGTCGCCGATTTCCCTGGCGGACTGACGCCCGCCGAGCTCGCACGTCAGGAGGTAGGCGAGCTGCTGATGTCGGCGCGGGTCGCGGCGCGGGTGCTGGAGGCGACGACAGGGGACTACGACGCGGTGATCGTCGGCATTCTTCAGGATACGGGTCTCGCCGCAGCGCGGACACTCACTGACTTGCCCGTGGTCGGCTACGGCCAGGCGACGGCCCTCATCGGCCGTAGCCTAGGCGAACGGCTCGGGATCGTCGCGTTCAACCCTGAGCTGTTCCCCCTGTTCCGGGAGCGCATCGAGCATTATGCGCCTGGCTTCGTCACGGGAGTGGAGCAGGTCGATCTGAGCTACGGACAAGTGCTGCATTCGTTCTCTGACGAGTCGGCGGCGAACGCGGTGCGACAGGAGCTCACCGAAGCGTGCCGCCGCCTGGTGAGCAGCGGCTGCGACGTCCTGGTGGCCGGTCAGATGCTGCTCGCCGAGGCTGCGTGGGCGCTCGGAGTCGTCCGCGTCGACAACGCTCCCGTGCTCGACGGGCTCGGCGCGACCATCGGTCTCGCCGAGGTCCTCGTGCGGTTGCGCGCGGTGAGCGGCTTGACGCCGGGCCGGAAGGGCATCCACAGTGCGCTCGTCAGTGACGGCGTTCGGGACCTCCTCAAGCGGATGGGGCCGCTCGGGCAGCTCTAGCTGCGCTCCCGGTCGCGCACCGGATGCGAATCGCAGATCCGCTGGATCGCACTTGCCGTTCCGTATGCCGTGGATCAGACCGTGGGCCGGAACAAATAGCGGCCGGTCGGTGCACCCTGGATGCGCCCCTCCGCGAGCACGTGGTGACCACGCACAAAGGTGTCGGTGACCTTTGCGGTGAGTTCAAATCCCTCGAAGGGCGTGTATTCCTGTGTCGACTCCGAGTCCTCCGCGTGCACGGTCCACGTGACTGTGTCATCGACGAGGGCGATGTCGGCGTCATAGCCCTCATCGATGGTGCCCTTATTCGCGAGCCCGAAGCGTTGGGCCGGATTCCATGATGTGAGCTGGGCGATGCGCTGCAGCGAAAGGCCACGTCGTCGGCCCTCCGTGACCAGGCCCGGTAGCAGGTACTCCGCTCCGCCGAACCCGGACTTCGCGAGGAAGACGTCGTCTCGGGGCTCGCCGAACTTGAGCTCTTCCCGGCAGCAGGCGTGATCGCTCACGACCCAGTCGAGCTCGCCCGCGAGCAGGTGCTCCCAGAGCGCCTCGACGTCGTCGCGTGGCCGCAACGGGGGGTTGACCTTGCCGCCGATGCCGTGCGCGGTGTCGATGTCGGCGACGAGATGGCCGATCGTGACCTCGCGTCGGAAGTCGATGTGGGGGAAGGTCTTCGCCATGAGCAGAGCCGCCTCGACAGCTTTGCGCGAGGTCAAGTGCAGCAGGTTGATGTTCGCGAGGCCGGTCTCGTGGGCGAGGTAGGAAGCGATCGAGATCGCCAGGCCCTCGGAGTGCGGCGGCCGGGAAGCCGAGTATGCGGGGAGACCCGTGAGTACGCCCTCCTCCTCGACGAGCTTCGTGTAGGCCGTCATGATCTCGGCCGTCTCGCAGTGCAGGGAGAGCGATATTGCGGCGGCGCGTTCCGGGAATGCCTCCCGTGCCGCTTGCACGCCGCGCATGACGAACTCGAAATGGGCGTAGTCGTAGCGCTCACCCTCTGGCGTCATCAGGAAGGAGCTCTGGTCGCTCGAGCGTCCGTGCAGCCCGTGGCCGCCGTAGAACATGAAGATCTTGAAGGAGGTCACGCCGAATCGATCGATGAGTTCGGGAAGTTCCTCGATGTGACGGCGGCTCATGGGTGCGAGGTGGAAGCCGTAGTCGATGTAGGCACGCGAGGCCGCCTGCTCCAGAACCTCGGGGAAGAAGTCCGCGTAGTCGCCGCCCTTGTTGAGGTAGTACTGGCCCGTGCGCATGTAGTTGAGTGCGGTCGTCACGCCACCCTGCGCCGCGGCACGGCTCTCCGATGCGGTGTCCTCGGGCAGAGGGTTGTAGATGCCCCAGTGCTGGTGTGCGTCAACGGCGCCCGGGAAGGCGAGCTTCCCTGCCCCGTCAAAGACGGTCCGCGCCTGCCCCGTCTCGATTGCGGGGCCGATCCGGTTCACGCGCCCGTCGAGGATCCCGATGTCGGCAACCTCGATCTCCGCGCGGTCGGGGCGCACTAGGCGCACGTTCTTGATCAGCAGATCCAGTGCGGTCATTTCTCTCCTCGTTTCTGATTCAACACGACGCGGATTCGGTTCATCGGGGCGCCGGAACCGGGAGGCCCTGCGGGGTCTGCGCGAGCGCCATGAGCCGCCGCACGTCCGCGGCACCGGCGAGCCTCGTGACCTCGGCGATGACCTCGGTCGCTCGTTCCCGTCCCAGCACCGGCTCCGCGTTCATCCGGAACTTGACCTCGAGCTCTTCTCGGGTCAAGGGGCGCATGGTGCCCCCGCGGTTGGCGTCGATGCGGACTTCGCGTTCTGTGCCGTCGTGTAGTCGTGCGGTGAGCACGGCAGGGAACTGGTAGGGGAAGATCTCGTCGCAGCGCGCGTCAGGCACGCAGCGCACGCGCGCTGCGAGTTCGAGGCGCGCAGGGTCGGCGGCGGCCGCGTCGGTGAAGTCCTCGTGGCCGAGCCCGAGTCCGCCGCCACCAAGCAATGCGGCCGCAACGGTGTACGGCCCGCTGAAGGCGGCATGGTAGCCGGAACGGGGCCGGGCCTTCTCCGCCTCGGGGTGGGCGATCGTGCGCAGCACCGCGGTGGGGGCGCCGAGCACAAGTTCTTCGATCGCCTCAGGGTCGACGCCCTCGGCGCGCAGTGTCAGGGCGGCGTCGATACCGGCGTGGGTGAAGTGGTTGCAGGGGTAGGGCTTGAAGAAGATCGTCGGAAGCTCCCAGTGCGTCCCGAGGTCGCGCGTGACGGCTTCGACGTCGGCGCCGTCGCCGCAGAAGGCGCTGAGGAAGCCGAAGCGACCTTCGATGACGGACGGGGGAGCTGTCATCCCGTGTCGAGCGAGATCGGTGGCGGCGAGCCCGCCGTGCGCTGCCCAGCCGCAGTGCATGCGTTTGACGGTGCCGCCGGTGCGGTTCGCTTCGAGCAGCCCGGAGCCCATGCTTGCAGCGATTCCGATCGCGTCGGCGGTCCGCTCGGCGTCGAAGTTGGAGATGATCGCGGCGGCGGCGGCGGCGCCGATCGCACCGCAGATCGCGGTCGCGTGGAAGCCGCGCTCGAAGAAGATGGAATTGCCGAGCTCGCGATCATAGCCCGCCATGCCGAGTCGGACACAGATCTCGATGCCGATTCCGATCGCGTCAAGGGTGCGCGCGCCGGAGGCTCCGGTCGCTTCCGCGGCGGCGAGGGCGGCGGGCACGACCGAGGCGCTCGGGTGCAGCACGCTCGGCAGATGGGTGTCGTCAAAATCGAGCGAGTGGGCGAGGGTGCCATTGACGAGCGCCGCGGAGCCCCTCGGATAGCGTTCGGCTCCACCGATCACGCTCGCGGCGGGCGACCCTCCCCATTCCTGCACCACGGCGCGCACGATGCGTCCCGGCGGCATGCCGGAAGCGGCGAGTGCGTTGCCGAGCAGGTCAAGCACACGTGCAGCAACGTCTTCGCGTAGTGCGGAGGGCAAACCCTCCTCCGCGCTGGTGGTTGCCCATCGCGCGAGTTCCTGCACGACAGTGCGCGTCACGATTCGACCACCGCGAGCGGTCGCACGGGCGATCCCGTGCCCCCGACGATCTTGAGCGGGGCCATGACGAAGACGAACTCAGTCAGGCCGGCCATCGCCGCATCTTCCAGGTTGAGGTGTTCCATGATGTGGATGCCGCGCTCGACGAGCATGAGCCGGTGCACCGGCAGCAGTGCGTGCCCCTGCCCGGCGGTGATCTGTTCGTAGGCGGTGGTGTCGGCACCGGTCGCCACGACCCCGCGGTCGGCGAGCCAGAGCCCGGCATCTTCCCGCACGCCCGGCACGCCCGTCTCCTGCCCGAGGTATGCCGCGGCATCCCCGAAGTGGCGCGCCCAGCCGGTGCGGATGAGTGCGACATCGCCGAGCGCTGGCGCAGCTTTGGCGCGTTCGCTAGCCGCCTCGAGGTCCGCGGCGGTAACGCCGTAACCAGCAGGAAGGGTGTCGACGCCGTGTACGGCGGCCACGTCGAGCAGCACGCCGCGTCGTACGAGCGGTGGGATCTGGTCGGCGCCGAGCGTGGAGAAGGTCCCGCCCCGCTGTGCTTCCTGCGCATCGACGCCGCCGAAGAGGCGGCCGTCGTGTGAGACATGAGCGAGCGCGTCGACGTGGGTGCCGACATGTCCGCCGGTCACGATGATCTCGTTGGATGCCGAACCGCCGTCGGCGCGCATCATGTCTCCATGGCGTCGCTGCAACACCATTCGGAAGCCCGGGTGGTTGGGGGAGCATGGCATCCCGGTGAAAAGCGGCTGGGCGAGGTCGATGACCCTCACGCCGGCTGCGACCGCTTCGATGAGCGATGTCATGACTCTCCTCGTTCTGCGATTTCGTGCCCGGCTGGCGTCGTGATCGCCGCCGCGATCGCAACGACCCGGTGTGCCGCCGCGGCGACCGCCGGGTCGACGAAGCGGCCCTCAGAGGTCAGGAGTGTTGCGCGACCTTCCGCCTCGGCGGCATCGAGAGCCGCGAGCAGTGCCCGCGCTGCGGAGACTTCTTCGGCACTCGGTGTGAACACGGTGTTGACGATCGGAATCTGGTCGGGATGCACGACCGAGCGGCCGAAAAACCCCGCTGCACGGGCGCGTTCCGTGCTCGTGCGCAACCCGTCCCGATCGTGGACATCGGTGAATACGCTCTGCGGCGGGCTCGGGAGCCTGGCCGCGCGCGCGACGGCGACGATCTTCCCACGGGCGTAGGCGAGGGCGCCTTCGTCGGTGATTCCGAGGTCCGCGCAGAGGTCCGCCTCGCCGAGGGCGATCCCGACGACGGCGGGATGCGCTCGGGCGAGTTCGGTGGCCCGCTCCAGCCCCACGGCCGACTCGATGAGAAGGTACAGGGGCATTCCTGAGAGCTCCGCAGCGCGGTGGATCGCATCGGGATCTTCGCACTTGGGCAATCGCACGCCCGCTGCCGCGGTACCCGCGAGCGCCGTCAGATCGTCGGCTCCCCAGGGGGAGGAGAGATCATTGACCCGTACCCACACCTGCTTGTCGTGGGGGGCGCTGACCGCCGCGACTGCCGTGGCGCGTGCGGCCTCTTTCGCCGGAGCAGCGACGGCGTCCTCAAGATCGATGACAATGGCGTCAGCCGCGGAGACGAGCGCTTTCGCCACACGTTCCGGCCGGTCGGCCGGAACGTAGAGCCAGGATCGGATCGGAGCGTTCACACGACACCCGCAGAGCGCAGCCGCTCAAGCTCGGCGGCATCGACGCCATAGCGGCCGAGGATCTCCTCGGTGTCGCGGCCGAGGCGTGGGCCAGCGGTCCGGATCCGCCCAGGCGTCTCCGAGAGCCGGAACAGGACGTTCTGCATCTTGAGGGGGCCGAGTTCCTCGTCGTCGATCGTTACGATCGTGCCGAGTGCTGCATACTGCGGATCACTCATCACGTCCTTTACGTCATAGATAGGTGCGACGGCAGCCTCGGCGCGTTCGAATTCCTCGATCACTTCCGCTCGCGTGCGTTGGGCAATCCACGTTCCGACGGCCGCATCGAGCTCGTCTGCGTGCCGCGCTCGCTCGGTCCCGGAGGTGAACCAGGGCTCGTCGACGAACTCGGGACGCCCGACCAGGCGCATGAGCCGCTCGGCGATCGCCTGGGCGCTCGTCGAGACGGCGACCCATTTGTCGTCACTTGTGCGATAGGTGTTGCGAGGGGCGTTGTTGGATGAACGGTTGCCGGTGCGTTCCTGCACCCGTCCGAGCTGGTCGAAGACCGTGGGCTGAGCCCCGATCAGGGTGAGGATGGGCTCCACGATCGCGAGGTCGATCACCTGCCCGCGTGAGCTCGTCTCGCGGGCGCGCAACGCGGTCATGACGGCGAAAGCCGTCGTCAGCGCGGCGATCCCGTCGGCGAGGCCGAACGGGGGCAAGGTTGGCGGCCCATCCGGCTCGCCGGTGATTGCGGCGAAGCCGCTCATCGCCTCGGCAAGCGTGCCGAAACCGGGGCGCCGGGCGTATGGGCCGAATTGGCCGAATCCTGTGACGCGAGCGAGCACCAGTCGAGGGTTGATTCGCGAGAGTTCGTCCCAGCCGAGCCCCCAGCGCTCAAGGGTGCCCGGCCGGAAGTTCTCGATGAGCACGTCGGCGTCGGCGACCATGCGACGGAATATGTCCTGGCCCTCGGGAGCACCGAGGTAAAGGGTGGCCGACTTCTTGTTGCGGCCCACGACCTTACCCCAAAGGCCGACCCCGTCCTTCACCGCACCGTGGCTCCGCACCGGGTCACCCTTCGGGTGCTCGATCTTAACCACCTCGGCGCCGAAGTCGCCCAGCATGGTTGCGGCGAGTGGACCCGCGAAAAGCGTGGCCGCGTCGATGACTCGGATTCCTTCGAGCGCGCCGGTCACGAGAGGCGTTCCCGGTGACCGAGGTCCGTCGAAACGAGGACGCGGGAGGTCAACTCGTTCCGCCTAAAGGAACGGTGATCGAAGCGTCTTAGCTTGTGGGCGAGTTCTTCGGTTGACACACCGATGAGTTTGGCGTACTTTTCACTGGAAAATCAAGTCTCAAGCAAACGACGGCGAACACCGCGACGCCGACCATTTTGTTTCTCTGAGAGAAACGAAAAGGAAGTGCTCAGGACTATGACCTGGCCGATCCACGGAGAGACACGTATGACCGCTGCCGAACTCGACCCCCGCTCTTCGCTGTCCCCGTTCCTCGGTACCGAACTGACCATCGACGGTGAGCAGGTGGCCGGTATCGCCGAGCCGATGCTCGTCGCCAATCCGGCCACCGGCGACGAACTCGCAATGGTCGCCGGTGCCTCAGTCGAGCAGATCGACAGGGCCGTCCGATCGGCCTACCGCGCCTTCGGAACCTGGTCGGCGCTGAGCGCTGCCGAGCGATCGCAGCACATCAGCCGCTTTGCCGAGGCCATGGCTGCCAACGCCGATCGGCTCTTGGCTACCCTGATCACCGAGGTGGGGACGCCCGTCGCGACCGCCGAGATGCTTCACATCGGCGGGGCGATCACGAACCTGCGCTGGTACGCCGAGGCGGCACTCGACGAGCAACGCACCGATCTCGGGATCACCGAGTACCGCGGACGGCGTCGTAGCGTCGTCTACGGCCGCCCGGTCGGCGTCGTCGCCGCCATCACGGCCTACAACCTCCCGGTCCTGTTGGCGATCTCGAAGGTCGGTGCGGCCCTTGCTACTGGATCGACGGTCGTGCTCATGCCCTCGCCACGCGCTCCGCTCGCGGTACTCGAGATGGGACGTATCGCCGCCGAGTCCGGCCTGCCGGCGGGCGTGCTCAACGTCGTCGCGGGCGGCCCTGACGCCGCGCGCTCCCTCACCGAGCACGCGCTCGTGGGCAAGGTCTCCTTCACGGGATCGGTCGCGGTCGGCAAGATGATCGCCACGCAGGCCGCGGCGGACCTCAAGCGGGTGACGCTGGAACTCGGCGGCAAGTCCCCCGCGATCATTCTGCCCGGCGCCGACATCGAGCAGGCCGCGCAGATCATGCATCCGCGCTACTCCCGCAACGCCGGTCAGGGCTGCGCCTCGCCGACCCGGCTGTTCGTGCACGAGCGAGACTACAAGCACTTCATGGACGCGAGCGCGGCGGTGTACGAAACGCTGCGCATCGGCGACCCCTGGGATCGCCGCACGCTCGTCGGTCCCGTGATCCGGCCGGAGCACCGCGACAGGATCGAGTCGATGGTCGCCGCCGCGGTCGGCCGCGGCGCGACGATCGCCTTGGGCGGTGGCCGACCGGACTTCGATCGCGGCTGGTGGGTCAACCCCCACCTCATGACCGGGATCGGCAACGATGATCCGCTCGCGCAGGAAGAGATCTTCGGGCCTGTCTCGATCGTCATGCCGTATTCCAACGTCGATGAGGCCGTGCGGATGGCCAACGACAGCGTCTTCGGACTCGCGGCCTACGTGCTCGGCGATCCCGATCGCGCGCAGGAGGTGGCCGGTCGGCTGCGGGCGGGCACCGTGAGCATCAACGACGTCGGCGGCGGTAGGCCCGACGCGCCCACCGGCGGCTTCAAGCACAGCGGCATCGGGCGCGAGGGCGGCCCCTGGGGTGTCCAGTCCTACCTCGAGATGCAACACATCCAGGCGCCGGTCGAGTCGTCGTCCGTGGGAGATGGCATCGCCGACGCCGGATCGCCGTCGCTGTCCAGGGTGGGCGTCATTGTGCCCCCCGCCAACCCGACCGTTGAACCAGAGTTGCGACGGCTGCTCGACGCTTCCATCGACTACTTCACCGCCCGTTTCCCGGTCTTTCCCGGCTGGGATCAGAAACAACGCAATCAGGGCTACCTCGACGCGCTCCCCGAGACGGTCGCGGACTTCGGCAACCTAGACCTCGCGGGAATCTTCGTCGCCTGCACGGGGTCGCACTACCTCCTCACCCCCGAGGAGGACGCTGAACTCTGCGAGAGGTTGAGCGAGGAGGTGGGTCGCCCGGTGCGTTCGGCAACGCTCGCAATCACCGATGTGTTGCGCTGCTTCACCTCGCGCCCGTTGTTCATCGCCTCGCCCTACGAGCCCTGGCTCACTGAATATTCCGAGCAATACTGGTCTCGTGCCGGGTTCGCTGTGCAGGGGGTCATCTCGGTTCGTGCGTCGACCGGTTTCTCGCCCTACGACGTCACTCCGCGCGTCCTCGCCGAACAGGTGGGAGCAGCGGACCTCCCAGATGACGCCGTCGTACTGTTCACCGGGACCGGCATGCCGACGATCGGTGCGATGACGGCGCTCGGAACCGGGACGGCGCGAGTCACCATCTCGTCAAACCTCTGCGGCGTGCGCTGGCTTTCTAGTCTTGGAGGGGGTGCTGGGCGTCACCCGCTGCTCGAGCGCCTCGAGCGGCAGATCGCCGTTGCCACCGCATGATCTTATCCCCGGCATCCCCACCCGGGGGTCTGCCGGGCTACACGGAAGCCCCTCTTCGCGGCCCCTCGGTCCCTGCTCTGCGGTGGGCGGTTGTCGGTACCGGGCCGATCGCGGCATCGTGGATCCAGGCGGTGCGCGCCGCGACTGACCAGCGAGTGGTCGCCATCGGCTCCCGCGACCGGGAGCGGGCGATCACCTTCGCTAGGAAGCACGCTCCGGAAGCAGCTGGAGGGCTCGTGCACGAAGCCCTGGCGTTCGAGGAAGTGGATGCGGTCTATGTCGCGGTACCGCACACGGCGCATGCAGCCGTCGCCGTCGCTGCAGCGGAGGCGGGGCGCCATGTTCTCGTGGAGAAGCCGATCGCCGACTCCGTCGCTGGAGCGGAGCGGATCGCCGCCGCCGCCGCTGAGGCGGGGGTCTTTGCGATGGAGGCGATGTGGACCTGCTTCCATCCGTGGACCGCAGTAGCTGTTGCGGCCATCGACGATGGGCTCATCGGGAGGGTCCGCGCCGTCGCCGCGGACGTGGGCCGGCGATTCGACTTCGCGCCCGAGTCCCGTCTCTTCGACCCTGCGCTGGGTGGGGGAGCGCTTCTGGACCTCGGAGTCTACGCTGTGTGGTTCGCGCTGCGGTTCGGCGGACGACCGCAGAAGCTGCGGGCACTCGGAACGGTCGGGCCGACGGGCGTCGAGGAGCAGGCCTCCCTCGTCATGGTGGGGCCGGATGATGTGCTCATGACCGTGACGACGACGATGTCGGCCTTCACCCCGAGCCGGGGGATCATCGCGGGCGAAGGCGGTTCTCTCATCGTCGACGGGCGCTTCGCGTCGCCGTCGCCGTTACTGCTGCTCGACCGCGACAACCGGATCGTCGAGCGCTTCGACGATCCGACGGGGCTTGTCGGGCATTCCGCGCTCGCGCGCGAGGCGGTGCGGGTCGCCGAGTGCGTCGCGAGCGGGTTGACCGAAGCCCCTGAGCATCCGTTGTCGACATCGATCGCCCAGTTGCAGGTAATCGACGAGGCCCGCCACCTCATCCTCTGGCGCTGAACCCTAGCGCGCCGAGGGTTCGACGCCGGAGGCGACGAGCTCGTCGCGCACCTTGCGCCGCAGCACCTTGCCGATCATCGACTTCGGCAGCTCGTCGACCAGGTGGATGCGCCGCGGCACCTTGTAGGCGGCGAGCTGCTGCTTCGCCCAAGCGCGCAGCGCATCCGTGTCGATGCTCACCCCCGGCTCCGGGACGATCGCCGCGACGACGTGCTCGCCGTCGCGCGCATCCGGGATGCCGACGATCGCGACATCCGCGACGCCGTCGTAACCGCGCAGCAGCTCCTCGACCTCGGAGGGCGACACGTTGAAGCCGCCCGTGATGACGAGCTCCTTGATGCGGTCGGTGATCGTCACGAAGCCGTCGTCGTCGACCGAGACGATGTCGCCGGTGCGGAACCAGCCGTCCGTGAACACCGCGGCGGTCGCCTCCGGCTTGTTCCAGTATCCGGAGAACACCTGCGGCCCCTTCACCACGAGTTCGCCAGGCGTGCCGGGTTCGACGTCGACGCTCGGCTCGTCCGGGTCGACGACGCGCAGCTCGGTGCCCGGCAGCGGGAGGCCGACGGTGCCCGCCCGCCGGTTCGGCGCGACGGGGTTCGCCATGAGCACGGGGGAGCACTCGGAGAGACCGTAGCCCTCGACGAGAAACCCGCCCGTGAGGGCCTCCCACGGATCCACGACATCCTTCGACAGCGGCATGGCGCCAGAGATGGCGATCTCGATGCCGGCGAGCGAGACGCCTTTCTCCTCTGCGGCCTTCCGCAGCCGGTCGTAGAGCGGCGGCACGGCCGGCAGGAAGGTCGGCGGGCGCTTCTTGAACACCGGCAGCACGAGCTCCGGGTCGGGCTTCGGGAACAGCACGAGCCGCGCCCCCATGCTCATCGCGAAGGTGAGGCACAGGGTCAGCCCGTAGGCGTGGAACAGCGGCAGCACGGCGTGCACGGATGCCGCCCCGCGCGGGATCGACGGCACCCAGGCGCGGGCCTGCGCCGCGTTGGCGACGAGGTTGCGGTGGCTGAGGGTCGCGCCCTTCGGCGTACCCGTCGTGCCGCTCGTGTACTGGATGAGGGCGACATCCTCCGCGGCTGGTCCCGGCACGGTGCCGGGGATCGCGGGGCCCGTCAGCAGCTCCTCCCACGGGAGGGTGCCCAGCACCTCGGTCGTCAGCTCGGCGCGGCTCGTGCGGGCCCTCTCGATCGGCAGTCTCAGCAGCATCCGCATCCGGACGGGGAAGGCGCGCGTCATGTCGACCGAGACGATGCGGTCCAGCGCCAGGTCGCTCGGGAAATCCTGCAGCGCCGGTACGGTCTTGTCCCAGGCGATCGCGACGCGGGCACGGTGGTCCTCGAACTGGTGCCGCAGCTCGCGCGACGTGTAGAGCGGGTTGTGCTCGACGACGATGCCGCCGATCCGCAGCACCGCGTAGAAGGCGACGACGTGCTGCGGGCAGTTCGGCAGCACGAGCGCGACCCGGTCGCCTGGCCGCACCCCGATGCGTCGCAGCCCCTCTGCGGCGTGCGCGATCTGCGAGCCGAGGGCGGCGTAACTGGTCTCACGGCCGAAGAACTCGAGGGCGGTGTGCTGTGGGTATTCGGCGACGGATGCCGCGATGAGCTCGGAGAGCGAGCCCGGCGGCACCTCGAACTCGCGCGGTACGCCCTCGGCGTAGGAGTCGAGCCAGGG
>JASGGJ010000012.1:0-37652 GCA_047605085.1 Protaetiibacter sp. | reverse complement strand
TTCCACCCCGGCCCGATCTTCGCCTCGATCGTGCTCGCCGACGAGATCAACCGGGCCTCGCCGAAGACGCAGTCGGCTCTGCTCGAGGTCATGGAGGAGGGCGTCGTGACGATCGACGGGGAGGGTCACGCGGTTGGCGCCCCGTTCCTCGTCATCGCGACCCAGAACCCCGTCGAGCAGGCGGGCACCTACAAGCTGCCAGAGGCGCAACTCGACCGCTTCCTCATCAAGACGAGCCTCGGCTACCCGGATGCGAAGACCGCGGTCGGCCTGCTCATGGACTCGTCGACGCGGGCGCGCGCGACGCTCGTCTCGCCCATCATCAAGCCGGAGTCGATCGTCGCGATGTCGGCTCTCGCCTCCGAGGTGCACGTCGACGAGGCGGTCATGCAGTACCTCTCGGACATCGTCGACGCGACGCGGAAGCACCGCGACGTCGTGCTCGGGGTGAGCATGCGCGGCGCGATGGCCCTCGCCCGCGCGGTCAAGACCTGGGCGATCGCCGCGGGGCGCAGCTACGTGATCCCCGACGACATCCGCGAGCTCGCCGTGCCGGTGCTCGCGCACCGCATCGTGATCGACCCGGAGTCGGACTTCGCGGGCGTGACGGCCGAGGACGTCGTCGCCCGGATCCTCGTCGACATCGAGCCGCCAGCCTACCGCGCCGCCTGAGCCCGTGACCGCCGCCGCGCCCCTCTCGACCGCGTCCGCCCTGCTGCGGCCCGCGGGCGAGCGCGCGCGACGCTGGGCGGTCGGAGCCCGCAACGTGCTCGCGCCCGCCGGCCGCGCCGTCTGGCGCATCGCCGGCCCCGTGCTGCGCCTCGTGACACCGCTCGGCTGGATCGTGCTCGCTCTCGCGACGCTCTCGCTCGTGCTGAGCGCCGCGTTCGGCTGGCAGGAGTTCACCTTCCTCGGCTGGGTGCTGCTCGTCGCGGTCGTCGTCGCCGCGGTCTTCCTCATCGGCCGGTCGAGCTACGGCGTGCTCATCGAGCTCAACCCCCGGCGCGTCGTCGTCGGCGAGCGCGCGATGGGGCGGATGGTCGTCACCAACAGCGGGTCGCGCCGGCTCCCCCCGACGCGGATGGAGCTCCCGGTCGGGAGGGGCGTCGCGGAGTTCCAGCTGCCGGCGATGGAGCCCAGGCAGGAGGAGGAGGAGCTCTTCCAGGTGCCCACCAACCGGCGCGCCGTGATCCTCGCGGGGCCGGCCGAGTCGATCCGGGGCGATCAGCTCGGGCTGCTCAGGCGCGCCGTGAGGTGGGCGGACCCCGTCGAGCTGTTCGTGCATCCGAGGACCGTGCGGCTGGCCTCCTCGGCGGCCGGGCTCGTGCGCGACCTCGAGGGGCAGGTGTCGTCGAAGATCACCAGCAACGATCTCGCCTTCCACGCCCTGCGGCCCTACGTACCCGGCGACGATCGCCGCTACGTGCACTGGCGCACCTCGGCGCGCATCGGCCAGCTCATGGTGCGGCAGTTCCAGGAGACGCGGCGATCGCAGATCGTCGTCGTGGTGCCGGCCGCGGGCCGGTTCTACGCGGGCGAGGAGGAGTTCGAGCTTGCGGTCTCCGTCGGCGCCTCTGTCGCGGCGCAGGTGATCCGCGACGGCACCCAGCTCGACGTCGTGAGCGAGCGGGGCGCCTGGCGCACCCGCACCGTCACCTCGATGCTCGACTCCTCCTGCCGGCTCGAGTTCGGCGCGACGGGCGGCTTCGGATCGCTGCGGGAGTTCGTGCGAGAGCGCACCCGCCGCCTCCCCGCGCCGAGCGTCGTCGTGACGGTCGGCGGGTCGTCGCTCACGGCGGGCGACATCCGCTCCGTGCAGACGCTGTTCGGTCCCGACACGGCCCATGTCGGCGTCGTCGCCGCCGCGGGCGCGCAGGCTCGGCTCGGAACGGCGGGCGGCACCCTCATGCTGACGGTCGGGCGTCTCGAGGAGCTGCCCGCCCTGTTCCGGGGGCTGAGTTCGTGACCGCGCCGGCCGCGGCCTCCGTCCCCGCGCCCGCCGGGTCCTCGGCCCGGCAGGGGCTCGCGCTGCCGGCCGCGCGCAGCTGGGTCGACGTCACGGTGCTGCTCGTGCTCGCGCTGCTCGGCGTGCTCGGCTTCGCCCCCTCCTACGGCGGCTACAGCTTCCTGCTCGCGGGGCTCGGCGGCCTCGTGCTGGGGGCCGCGACGGGCATCCTCACGACGATGCTGCGCTTCGGCGGCCTGCTGACCTTCGCCGTCGCGCTCGTCGGATACTTCGTCGTGGGCCCGGCCGTCGCCGTGCCGAGCCAGACCGTCGCGGGCTTCGTGCCGACGCTGCAGTCGCTCGCGAGCGTCGCCGTCGGCACCGTCTACGGCTGGGCCGACCTGCTCACCCTCTCGACGCCGGTCGGCGCGCCCGCCTACATCGCGGTCGTGCCCTACGCCGCGAGCTGGCTCGTCGCGCTCGTCTCGGTGCTCCTCGCGACCCGCTGGCTCGCGCGGCGCCCTCGCACGGCGTGGCGGTTCGCGCTCGCGCTGCTGCCCGCCCTCGCGCTCTACCTGACCGGCATCCTCGTCGGCACGGCGGAGGCGTACCAGGCCGGCATCCGCGGGGTCGTGTTCGCGGTGCTCGTGCTCGTCTGGCTCGGCTGGCGCCGGCCGGTCGGCGGCGTCGCGGCATCCGCGGTGGGGGCTCTCCGCACCCGCAAGATCATCGGGACCGCGCTCGTCGTGCTCGTCGCGGTCGTCGTCGGCGGGGGAGCGGGGTTCTGGTTCTCGCCCGCGAAGGACCAGCGTTTCGTGCTGCGCGAGGAGATCGAGCCGCCGTTCGACCCGCTCGACTACCCGAGCCCGCTCGCCGGATACCGCCACTTCACGAAGCAGGTCACCGACGAGGAGCTGTTCACGGTCACGGGCCTCGAGCCTGGCGACCGCATCCGGATGGCGACCCTCGACTCCTACACGGGCAAGCTCTGGAACGTTACGGGCGCCGACGCCTCGGTCGGCGGCTCTGGCTCCTACGAACTCGTGGGACGGAACCTGCCGACCTCGTCGTTCCTCACCGCGGTCGACCACCCCGAGGTCGAGGTGACGATCGAGGGCTACTCGGACGTGTGGGTCCCCGGCGTCGGCTACCCCACCGACTTCCAGCTGACGTCCGGTCCCTCCGCGGGGCTCTCCGACGACCTCCGTTACAACGCCTCCACCGGCAGCATGGTGCTCACGACGGGACTGCAGGCGGGGGACAGCTACCGCATCGAGCTCGTCACCCAGGAGGTGCCGAGCATCGACGAGCTCTCCGAGGTGCCGGTCGCCGCCGTCGAGCTGCCTCCCGTCGAGAACGTGCCCGACATCGTGACGGCGACGGCGCAGGAGTGGGCGGGCACCGCGACCTCCCCCGCGGAGCAGCTCGAGGCGATCCGCCAGACGATCGTGTCCCAGGGGTTCCTGAGCCACGGTCGCGCCTCCGACAGCGCGCCGTCGCGCGCCGGGCACGGCGCCGACCGCATGAGCGAGCTGCTCGAGCGTTCGCAGATGATCGGCGACGAGGAGCAGTACGCCTCGCTCTTCGCGCTCATGGCGCGCAGCCTCGGCTTCCCGGCGCGGGTCGTCATGGGCTTCGCGCCGGAGATCCCGGACGGTGGCGGCACGGTCACCGTCACGGGCGACGACGTCACGGCGTGGGTCGAGGTCGCCTTCGACGGGGTCGGCTGGGTGCCCTTCGATCCCACGCCGGACGAGACCGACATCCCGCAGGACCAGGTGCCGAAGCCGCAGAGCGAGCCGCAGCCCCAGGTGCGGCAGCCGCCGCGCTCGGACAAGGAGCCCGAGGAACTGCTCACCCCCGTCGAGCTCGACAAGCAGGACGACGACGAGGACGACGCGCCGTTCATCCTGCCCGGCTGGGTGTACGGGATCGGCATCGGCCTGCTCTCCCTCGCCGCGATCGTCTTCCTGCCGCTGCTCGTCGTCGGCTGGCTGAAGACGCGCCGGATGCGCAGGCGCCGCAGCGGCACGGTCGCGGACCAGGCCGCGGGAGCCTGGGAAGAGCTCACCGACCGCTACTCGGAGCTCGGCTACCAGGTGCCGCCCCGGCTCACCCGCTCGCTGCTCGCGACCCGGCTCGAGACCCAGTTCCCCGCGACCGAGGAGCAGGCGCCCCCGCGGCTGCGGGTGCTCGCCGCCGAGACCGACGAGCTCGTCTTCTCGGGTCGCGAGCCGGATCCCGCGGAGGCCGAGGAGGCGTGGTCCCGGGCGCTCGGCGCCGTCGACGCGGCGCGCGACGCGGCCGCCCCCCGCACGCGCCTGCTCAGCCGCTACCGCGTCCGGGCCGCGCGCGACCTCGCGGCGCGACTCACCGCCTCGGCATCGGCCGATGTGGCACCGGCCGCCGCCGCATCGCGAAGGAGCGACCGCTGAAACTCAAGCTCACCCTGCAGCGCACCTCGGGACCGGACGCCGACATCGTCGTCACCGCCGACGCGGGTGCGACGGTCGGCGACGTCGCGGCCGGCATCCGGGCACGAGACCCGTACCTCACCAAGCTCGGTGCGGGGTCGGGGGCACCCGTGACCCTCAGCGTGACCGACACGGGCGCCACGGCCCCGCGCGTGCTCGAGAGCGACTTCGCGATCGCCGAGGCGGCCGTCGGCTCGGGGGCTGCCATCGCGATCGTGCCGGAGGGCAGCCAGCCGTCCGTCGTCGCGGACGCTCCCGCGGCGAGGCTCGTGGTCGTCGAGGGACCGGATGCGGGCACCGAGTTCCCGGTCGCGCCCGGCACGCTCTTCCTCGGCCGCGACGCCGCCTCGAGCGATCTGACGCTGAGCGACCCGCTCGTCTCGAAGCGGCACGCGCGCGTCGACGTGTTCAGCCACGCCATCCGTCTCGTCGACCTCAACTCGGCGAACGGCATCGAGGTCGACGGCGGGCTCGTGACGCGCATCGACCTCGAGGACGGCGACACCGTGCGCCTCGGCGACACCGTGCTGCGGGCCGTGATCGCGGCGCCCTCCGCGGCCGCCCCGGCGGGACCGCCCCCTGGCCCCATCGCCTTCAACCGCTCGCCGCGCGTCGAGTCGCGCTACCCCGGTCAGGAGTTCGCCGCTCCGGCTCCGCCCTCCGAGCAGGACGCGCAGCCGTTCCCCTGGCTCGCCCTCGCCGCGCCGCTGCTCATCGGCGTGGTCGGCATCTTCTTCATGAACCGTCAGCCCGCGATGCTCCTGCTCGTGCTCGCGTCCCCGATCCTGATGCTCGGGACCTGGTGGGGCACCCGCTCGGCCCGCAAGCGCAAGCGCAAGCTCGACATCGAGCGCTTCGACGCCCGCGCGACCGCCCTCGAGGCGACCCTCGCCGAGGAGGCGGAGCGCGAGCGCGCCATCCGCCGCGCCGAGAGCCCGTCGACGACCGAGGTGTACCAGCAGGCGGTCGAGCTCGGCCCGCTGCTGTGGACGCGCCGCCCCGAGCACTGGCAGTTCCTCTCGGTCAACCTCGGACTCGGGACGATGGAGTCGCGCAACGTCGTGACCTCGACGAAGGAGGACACCGGACTCCCCGAGTACGTCGAGCGGATCAGGAAGACGCAGGACGCCTTCCGTCACGTCTCCGAGGTCCCGGTCACCGAGAACCTGCACTTCTCGGGCGCGCTCGGCATCGCCGGCCCCCAGCCGCTCGCGGCCGACGCGGCACGCGGGGTGCTCGTGCAGCTCACGGGCCTGCATTCGCCGGCCGAGCTCGTCGTCGCGGCCGTCGTCTCTGGTGCCTGGACGAACGAGTTCGAGTGGCTCAAGTGGCTGCCGCACACGGCATCCCCGCACAGCCCCCTCGAGGCCGTGCACCTCGCGAACAGCCAGGCCACCGGCGGTGCGCTGCTCTCGGCCGTCGAGGAGCTCATCGCCTCGCGCACCAAGGACCGGGAGCTCCGCGGCGCCAGGATGATCGAGAAATCGGCCCTCGTCGCCGGGGCCTCCGCCGGCGACGGTGCGGAGGAGGTCGCCCCGCCGCCCGCCGCGATCCCCGCCGTCGTGCTGCTCATCTCGGACGACGCGCCCGTCGACCGCGCGCGGCTCGTGCAGATCGCCGAACGGGCCGCCGACGCCGGCGTCTACCCGATCTGGGTCGCCCCGAGGCTCAGGCAGCTGCCCGCGGTCGCGCGCACCTACCTGAGCCTCGACGCCGACGGGGCGGCGCGGGTCGGCCTCGTGCGGCTCGGCGACGCCATCACCGATGTGCGCACCGAGCCCGTCACGCGCGAGCAGGCGCTCGCCTTCGCCAAGCGACTCGCCCCGGTGACCGACGCGGGAGCGCTCGTCGAGGACTCGAGCGACCTGCCGCGCTCGGTCATGATGCTCTCCCTCGTCGGCCCGGCGCTCGCGACGAGCCCCTCGGCGGCGGTCGGCCGCTGGCGCGAGAACGACTCGATCCACGACCGCTCGGGCGGCCCGCCCGTGCGCAGGCGTGCAGGCAAACTGCGCGCGATCGTCGGCTCCGCGGGCGTCGACGCGATGCACCTCGACCTGCGCACGCAGGGGCCGCACGCCCTCGTCGGCGGCACCACGGGGTCCGGCAAGTCGGAGTTCCTGCAGGCCTGGGTGCTCGGCATGGCCGCCGAGTACAGCCCCGACCGGGTCACCTTCCTGTTCGTCGACTACAAGGGCGGCTCGGCCTTCGCGGACTGCGTCGCCCTGCCGCACTGCGTCGGCCTCGTGACCGACCTCAGCCCGCACCTCGTGCGCCGCGCCCTCACCTCGCTGCGCGCCGAGCTGCATCACCGCGAGCACCTGTTCAACCGCAAGAAGGCGAAGGACCTGCTCGACCTCGAGAAGCGCGGCGACCCGGATGCGCCCCCCGCGCTCGTGCTCGTGATCGACGAGTTCGCAGCGCTCGCCGGGGAGGTGCCCGAGTTCGTCGACGGCGTCGTCGACATCGCCCAGCGGGGGCGCTCGCTCGGCATCCACCTCATCATGGCGACGCAGCGCCCCGCGGGCGTCATCAAGGACAACCTGCGCGCCAACACCAATCTGCGGATCGCGCTGCGGATGGCCGACGAGTCGGACTCGATGGACGTCGTGGGCGACAAGATCGCGGGCACCTTCGACCCCTCGATCCCCGGCCGCGGCATCGCGAAGACGGGTCCGGGCCGGCTCACCCCGTTCCAGTCGGCCTACGCGGGCGGCTGGACGAGCGACACCCCGCCCGAGCCGAGCGTCGAGGTGGCCGAGCTGCGTTTCGGCGCCGAGCACCGCTGGGAGCTGCCCGGCCAGGACGAGGCCGTCGAAGCCTCGACCCAGGCCGATCCCGGTCCGACCGACCAGGCGCGGCTCGTGGCGAACCTCATCCAGGCCGCGAGGGAGGCGCGCATCCCGGCGCCACGGCGCCCGTGGCTCGACGAGCTCGCGCCCGTGTTCGACCTCACGCGCCTGCACCAGCGCACCGATGCCGAGCTCGTGCTGGGCGTCGTCGACCTGCCGCAGCTGCAGCGGCAGCAGGAGGTCGTGTTCCGTCCCGACGTGGACGGCAACATCGCGTACTACGGTGCGGGGGGCGCCGGCAAGACGGTCGCGCTGCGCACCCTCGCGGCGGCCGCCGGCATCACCCCGCGCGGCGGCCCCGTCGACGTCTACGGGCTCGACTTCGGCACGGGCGGGCTGCGGATGCTCGAGGCCCTTCCGCATGTCGGGTCCGTCGTGCCAGGCGACGACCCCGAGCGCGTCGTGCGCCTGCTGCGGATGCTGCGCGCCGAGCTCGAGCGCCGCAGCGCCGCCTACACCGCGGTCGACGCGGGCTCGATCGCCGACTACCGCCGCATCGCCGAGAAGCCAGACGAGCGTCGCATCCTGCTGCTCGTGGACAACTTCCCCTCGTTCAAGAACGACTTCGAGATCGGGGCGACGCGCGCCCCCTGGTACGGGGTCTTCCAGCAGATCCTCGCCGAGGGCCGCGGCCTCGGCATGCACGTCGCCATCACGGCCGACCGGCCGGGCTCCGTGCCGACGGGCATCTCCTCGGCCTTCCAGCGCCGTGTCGCGCTGCGCCTCGCCGACGAGGGCGGCTACCTGCTGCTCGACGCGCCGGCGGACATCCTCTCGGCGTCGTCGCCCCCCGGTCGTGCCGTGATCGACGGCGCCGAGGCGCAGCTCGCGATCGTCGGAGGTGATCCGGGTGTCGCCGAGCAGGCGAAGGCGCTCGGCGCGCTCGCCGAGGCGATCACGCGCACGGGGCGGACCCCCGCGGCGGAGGTCGGCACCCTCGGCACCGAGATCCCCGCCTCCTCGCTCCCCGCAGAGGTCGACGGCCTGCCCGTGCTGGGCGTGTCGGACGACACGCTCGAGCCGGTCGGCTTCGAGCCCTCCGGGGCGATCGTGCTCGCCGGGCCGCCCGCCTCGGGGCGCAGCAACGCGCTGCGCTGGCTCATCGCGTCCGTGGAACGCGCCCGTCCCGGGCTCACGCGCTACTACTTCGGCTCGCCCCGGTCCGCGATCGGGCAGCAGGCGGGCTGGGAGGCCACCGCGTTCACGGTCGAGGACGCCGCCGCGCTCGCGAAGGAGGTCGCGGCAGCGGTCGCCGAGACCGGAGGCGAGCAGAAGATCCTCGTGGTGATCGAGCAGATCGGCGACTTCCTGTCGACCTCGGCCGACTCGGCGCTCGTGGAGATGATCAAGGCGGTCAAGCGCAGCGACCACCTGCTCATCGCCGAGAACGAGAGCGGCGGCTGGGGATCCTCGTGGCCGCTCCTCCAGGAGGTCAAGGCGGCCCGCACCGGCTTCCTGCTGCAGCCGGAGTCGATGGAGGGCGACACGATCCTCAAGACCTCGCTCCCGCGTGTCTCGCGCGGCGACTTCCCGCCCGGACGCGGGTTCTTCGTCGCCCGCGGCAAGGCGGTGCGGGTGCAGCTCCCGCTCGCGCCCTCGCTGGTCGAGTAGCGGCGCAGCCGCGTATCGAGACCCATGGGGAGTCATCCCCATCGACCGTTCCTCAACAACTGAATATTGTCGAAGACACCAGCCCCCGCGCCTCGCGGGAACCATCAGAAGGAGCATCATGGCCAACCTCAACGTCACCTACGACGAACTCCGCGACGCGGCCCGTCGCCTGCAGGCCGGCAAGGACGAGCTGCACACGAAGCTGACCGACCTCTCCAACCTGGTCAACCAGCTGACCGCCTCCGGCTTCCAGGCCGAGCAGTCCTCGGCCGCGTACCGCGACTCGTTCGAGCAGTTCCGCACCGGCACCTCGCAGGCGATCGACGGTCTGGACGGCCTCGCCAACTTCCTCGTCTCGGCGGCCGACGCGCTGCAGCAGACCGACGAGGGTCTCGCGAACGCCATCCGCGGCTAGCCCGCTCCGGCCGCCGGCCTCCCGCCACCACGGGGGCCGGCCGCCGGTGTCTCCAGCACGACCCACGGATAAGGAGGGGCGGATGGCCGCCAGCCAACTGAAGGTCGACTACGACCACCTGACAACGCTTCATCAGCGGCTCACCACCGCATCCGACCAGCTGCGCGACGACTCGCAGACGATGGACGAGCTCGCCGGAGCCGTCGGCGACGAGCGACTCGCGGATCGCCTCCGCGAGTTCGGAAACGACTGGGCGGTGCACCGCGCTAACATCCGCGAGAACATCGACTGGCTCCGCGACAAGGTGCAGCAGATCGCCGAGGAGCTCGAGAAGATCGACGGCGACCTCGCATCCGGGCTCCGTGACAGCGGCACGCCCGCACCGGGACCTTCGGGGAGAGGACGGACGGCAGTATGAGCACCATCCACGACCCGGTCCCGGCACCGCTCAGCGGCAACGCGGCCAGCGTCCACGCGAGGGCGCTCGTCATGAGCGCGACCGCCGACGCGCTGCGCACCGCGATCTCCGAGCTGCGCTCGCTCTCGAGCGACACCGTCACCATCAGTGAGGCCGTCGACGAGCTGCGCGACGCCGCGGACGCCGTCCGCGGCGACATCGACAAGGTCGAGACGCGCTACCAGGGCGCCGCCGACGCGATGTCGAGCTACCGCACGAGCCTCGGCAACGCGCAGGCGCGCGCCGACCGGGCCCGCCAGCGCATCACCGACAACAACACCGACGCCGCCTACTGGCGTCGCCACGAGGAGGACCTCAAGCAGCGCGTGCTCTCGGGTGAGAGCTCGCAGGAGCTGCTCGACGAGCTCAAGGACGTGCAGCGCCGTGTCGAGCGCCATGCGGACGAGTTCCTCGCGGCGATGGAGGAGTACCACGCCGCGGAGGGCGACAAGCGCGACGCGGCCGCGGCGGCGGTGCAGGCGCTGCAGGACGCCGCCGACGCCGCCAAGCTCGACGATGGCTTCTGGGACCGCGTGGGCGCGGTCGTCGAGGTCATGTACGAGTGGGCGCAGGAGAACCTCGGCCCGTTCATCGAGAAGCTGCGCGCCGTGCTCGAGATCATCAAGGGCATCATCGACATCCTGGCTCTCATCGTCGGCGTGCTCTCGCTCTTCCTCCCCTTCCTCGCCCCGCTCGCGACCGCCCTCACGCTCGTGTCGGTCGGCCTCGCGGCGGCGATCCTGCTGTGCTCGCTCGTGCTGTTCGCGCTCGGCCGCGAGTCGCTCGGCCGCGTGCTGTCGGATGCGATCGGCCTGGCGACGAGCGTCATCACCTCGAAGATGGGCGGCACGAACCTCTTCAAGCCCGCCGAGAAGCTCGCCGGGCTGAGCCAGGTCGTGAAGCCCTCCGTGTGGTCGAGCGGCATGCAGATGGCGAAGTTCGAGTTCGCCTTCACCCGGGCCGTCGTCGGCACCGGGGAGACCGTCGGCATCTACGGGATGGAGATCGCCGGGAAGCTCTTCCCGCCGGGACGCACGGTCGTCAAGCTCGGCAGCGCCATCGGCGCCGGCTTCGTGGGCGGAGGCCTCGACGTGAACTTCGACCTGTTCCCGGAGAACGGCGGCGGCGCCTTCCAGGGCGGCTGGGACGTGAGCGGCGAGGACGCCGCGACGGCGGTATTCAAGCCCATCGTGAACACCCTCTCTGGTGGCTTCGGCAACCCGTCGATCGCGATCGCCACGGGTGTGCAGACCCTGACGGCCGGTGCGTCGTGAGCGCGGCCGAGGAGCAGTCCGATTTCACGCTCGCGATCGACGGATCGTGGTGGCCCCTCGGGGACGGCACCGACCCCGTCGACGAGGTGATCGACGTGCTCATCGAACGACTGGCCCCCGGGCTCGCGCCGGCCGAGGAGCGCGGCCTCCGCGCGAGCCTCGCGGTCCACTCCGAGTGGGCGCGCTCGCTCTCCGCGGGGGCACGGATGAGCTTCGCGCTCGTGCGTGACCCGGAGACGGCGCGTGCCGACGCGCTGCTCAGCTGGCGGCTCACCGAGGTCTCCGAGGGCGGCTACGAGCGCTACCTCGCGTCCGCGCGCGCTCTCGCATCGACCGACACGGTCGAGCTCGTGAACCCCGTCGTCGCCGAGGCCACCGTGCCGATCGGCCCCGCCGTGCTGGTGCACGACATCGCCTACACCCGGACCGCGGGTGTGCAGCTCCCCGCACGCGAGCGGTGCACGGTCGCGGTGTTCCCGGCCGGCTCACGCGCGGCGCTCGAGATCACGGTCTCCACGATCGAGCTCTCGCTCTTCGACGACCTCCCCGACTACGTGCTGCGGCTCGCGTCGGGGGAGGAGCTCGGGGTGCCTGGCTATCGTGAGAGCGTGGGGAGCGGGACGTGAGCGGCATCCGCTTCGCCCTGCCCGGAAGCTGGGCGCGCATCCCCCTCGACTCCGAGGCGCAGGCGCTGCGCGCCGTGCGCAAACTCACCGAGCAGGTCACCGGCCGCAAGGAGGAGCTGGCGACGCTGCGCGCCGAACTGCGTGCGCGCTTCACGACCGTCGTCGAGACGGCGCGCGAGGGCGGCGCGGAGGACCTCTACATCGGCCTGGAGCTGGTGCCCGGCATCCCGCTCCCGGCCTGGGCCGCGGTCTTCCCCGCCGACCCGGAGCAGCTCGACCTCGCCGCGGTCGGGTTCGCCGACCTCGGCCGGGCTCTCGACTTCGCCGCCGGTGCCGCGCCCGAGGACGGCTCGACCGCGCGGGGCGAGGGGGAGACCGGCGGCGGCGACGCCACCCGGGTGCACGCGGTGCGGCACGCCTGGCGTCGCACCACCCAGCTCGCCGCGGACGGTGAGGAGCGCACCGTCGAGCTCGTCGAGGCCGACTACTGGATCGCCGCGGCCGAGCCGAACCGGGTTGCCCTCGTGACGTTCTCGACCGCTCTGGCGGAGTACGAGGAGGAGATGCTCGAGCTCTTCGACGCGGTCATCGGAACCCTGCGCTGGCCGGCGCCCGTCGACGCGGTGGTGGGAGCGTGACGGTTCTCGCCGTCGCCGGATGCGTGCTGCTCCTCGCCGCCGCGGCCGCGGCGGTGCTCGGGCGCCTTCGGTTGTGGGGGCGGCGCCTGGGCCCGGCCTCGCCGTCGAGCGCCGCACCCGACGGATCGCTCCTCCTCGCGTCCCGCGACGAGCGCGGCGCGCACGCCGAGCTCGTCCCGCTGCTCGCCGACTGGCAGCTGCGCGGGGTGCTTCGCACCGAGGCCGTCGGCCCGGCGCTCGCCGCGGCTCCGGCCGGTGCGGCCGCTCCGGGGCCGGTCTGGCGGTTCACCGCCGGACCCGCGATCGCGTCCGCGGACGCGGTCGAGACGATCGTGCTCGGCGCGATCCTCGACGGCGCACCCTCGGTGGTCGTCGAGCGGGAGGAGGTCGTCTGGCGCGACCGGCTCTTCGTCGCCGTGAGTGCAGCCGTGGACGCGCAGCGCGCGGGCTTCCGCGGCTCTCGGCGCCGGCTCCCCGGGCTGCGGGCGGGCCTCGTCGCGGTCGCGGTGCTCGCCGCCGGTGCCTGGCTCGTCGGCGCCGTCGCGACGCTGTCGCAGGATCCCGCCGCCCTCGCCTGGCTCGCCGTTCTCGTCCCCGCGCTGCTGACCGGCGTCGTGCTCGTCACGGTGTGGCCGTCGCCGTCGACCGAGGAGCGTCGCTATCTGCAGGCGGTGCGCGATCTCCGCGCCTGGGTGCGTTCGACCGAGCAGCCGATCCCCGCGCTCGGCGGATGGGCGATGATCTGGAACCTCCCGGGGCCCTGGAGCGAGATCCTGCCGAAGGAGGTCACGATGCTCCGGCACGCCGACCGGGCCTTCGTCCGGGGCGATCTCGCGCAGACGATCCCCGAGCCGTTCTCGCTGGGATGACCTCTTCGATACCCTCGTGACAGACGCGCACGCGAGCGGGAGGTGACGGTGGCCGGCACGGACGACGACGGCTTCATCGGGATGCCGCCCGGCATCTTCGACTCGGGCACCTTCAAGCTGCCGCCCAAGCCCGAGCGAGCGCGCGTCGAGCGCGACGAGATCGTGTTCGTCTCCGCGGTGCCGGGGATGCCGCTGCCGGAGCCCGGGCCGGCCCAGGAGCCCGAGCCCGTTACCGACGAGGCGGCTCCGGAGGCGGCGGCTCCGGAGGCGCCGTCTCCGGCTGCGTCGCTCGAGGATGCCCAGTCCGCTCCCGTCTCGTACGAGACGCGGCGGGCGGTGCCCGATCCCGCCGACTCGCCCGACTCGCCCACCGCGACCGGCTGGGTGCTGACGCTCGCCGACGGCTCGGAGGCGCCCGTCGGCTCGACACTGCTCATCGGCCGAAACCCCGCGCCGTTCGACGCCTGGCCGGGCGCCGCACTGCTGTCGATCGAGGACCCCACCCACTCCGTCTCGAAGACCCACGCCGCCTTCGAGCTCGACGACTCGGGGCTCTGGGTGCACGATCTGAACTCCACCAACGGGGTCTGGGTGGTGCGCGGCGAGGACGTCACCGAGGTCGCTCCTGGCCGCCGCGTCGCCGTGAAGCCCGGATCATCCGTCGAGCTCGGCGACTACGTGCTGACCGTTCGGCGGTGACCCGGCGCACACGGTGATATCCTCGGGGGATGCTCGCCCGGCGCCTTCTCCTTCGTCGCCGCGACGAGGCCTAGCCCCGGCCTCCCTCGTCGCGGAGTCCCGCCCATCCCGGATGGCACGGTGGCCGACCCATTCCGATGAAGGATCCGAACACGTCATGAGCATCGTCTCCGAACCCGAGACCGCCGCTGTCGCCGACAGCATCCCCGATCGTCCCCGCACCCTCGCCGAGAAGGTGTGGGACGCCCACGTCGTCGCCAAGGGCGAGAACGGCGAACCCGACCTCATCTACATCGACCTGCACCTCGTGCACGAGGTCACGAGCCCGCAGGCCTTCGACGGCCTCCGGCAGGCGGGCCGGCCCGTCCGTCGCCCCGACCTGACGATCGCCACCGAGGACCACAACACCCCCACCCTGGCGATCGACCGGCCCATCGCCGACCTCACGAGCCGCACCCAGATCGAGACGCTCCGCCGCAACGCCGAGGAGTTCGGCATCCGCCTGCACTCGCTCGGCGACGTCGAGCAGGGCATCGTGCACGTCGTGGGCCCGCAGCTCGGTCTCACGATGCCCGGCATCACGGTCGTCTGCGGCGACTCGCACACGAGCACCCACGGCGCGTTCGGCGCCATGGCGTTCGGCATCGGAACCTCCGAGGTGGAGCACGTCATGGCCACCCAGACCCTCCCGCTCAAGCCCTTCAAGACGATGGCCATCACGGTCGAGGGCGAGCTGAGGCCGGGCGTCACGGCGAAGGACATCATCCTCGCCGTCATCGCCAAGATCGGCACCGGCGGCGGCCAGGGCTACGTGCTCGAGTACCGCGGCAGCGCCATCCGCGCGCTCTCCATGGAGGGCCGCATGACGATCTGCAACATGTCGATCGAGGCGGGCGCCCGCGCCGGCATGGTCGCCCCCGACGAGACGAGCTACGCGTACGTGAAGGGGCGCCCGCACGCGCCGAGCGGCGAGGACTGGGACGCGGCCGTCGCGTACTGGGACACCCTCGCCACCGACGAGGGCGCCGTGTTCGACGCCGAAGTGTTCCTCGACGCGAACGAGCTCGAGCCCTTCGTCACCTGGGGCACCAACCCCGGGCAGGGCGTCTCGCTCTCCGACGTCGTGCCCGGCCCCGAGGCCTACGACGACCCCAACGATCAGGCGGCCGCCGAGCGCGCCCTCGAGTACATGGATCTGCGAGCCGGCACCCCGATGAAGGACATCCGCGTCGACGCCGTCTTCATGGGCTCCTGCACCAACAGCCGCATCGAGGACCTGCGGGCCTTCGCATCCGTCATCAAGGGCCGGAGGAAGGCGGACGGCGTGCGCGTCATGGTCGTGCCGGGCTCCGCCCGCGTGCGCATCGAGGCGGAGGCCGAGGGCATCGACAAGATCGTCGAGGAGTTCGGCGCCGAGTGGCGCTTCGCGGGCTGCTCGATGTGCCTCGGCATGAACCCCGACCAGCTCGCGCCGGGGGAGCGCTGCGCCTCCACCTCGAACCGCAACTTCGAGGGACGTCAGGGCAAGGGCGGGCGCACCCACCTCGTGTCGCCGCTCGTGGCCGCCGCGACCGCCATCCGCGGCACCCTCTCGAGCCCCTGGGACCTGGAGCATCCCGCTGATCGAGTAGCCGGCGAAGTCGGCGTATCGAGATCCGAGGGATAGCACTCATGGACAAGATCACGAGCATCCAGGGCATCGCCGTGCCGTTCCGGCGCTCCAACGTCGACACCGACCAGATCATCCCCGCGCAGTTCCTCAAGCGCGTCACCAAGACCGGCTTCGACGACGCCCTGTTCCACGCCTGGCGCCAGGACCCCGACTTCATCCTCAACCGCGCCGAGTACCAGGGCGCGCGGATCCTCATCACCGGTCCCGACTTCGGCACCGGATCGAGCCGAGAGCACGCCGTGTGGGCGTTGCGGGACTACGGCTTCCGGGCGGTCATCTCGCCCCGCTTCGCCGACATCTTCCGCGGCAATTCCGGCAAGCAGGGCCTGCTCACCGGCACCGTGCCTGAGCCGACCGTCGAGCGGCTCTGGGAGCGCCTCGAGGCCGAGCCGGGAATGGAGGCCACCGTCGATCTCGTCGACAAGACGGTGACGGTCGGCGATATCCAGGTGCCGTTCGACATCGATGATTACACTCGGTGGCGATTGTTGGAGGGGCTCGACGACATCGGCCTCACGCTGCGCGACGAAGCGCGGATCACCGAGTTCGAAACCACCCGCGAGAGCTGGCGGCCCCGAACTCTCCCCGTCCGCTGACAGCCCCAGGGCTGCACGAAGCAGAGGTAGTGAACTTGGACTCGGTCGCGATCAAGCTCGCGCGTGACGCCCAGAAGGCGGGTGAGCGCGTGGGACTCACCTCCGACACGATCGTCATCAACGGCGGCAAGCCGCTCGTCGGGCGGATCGAGGTGCGCGGCGCGAAGAACCTCGCCACCAAGGCGATGGTCGCGGCCCTCCTCGGCGACACCCCGAGCCTGCTGCAGAACGTGCCGGAGATCAGCGACGTGCAGGTCGTCACGCGGATGCTCGGCGCCTACGGCGTCTCGGTGAGCCAGCCGGCCGAGGGGGAGCTCTTGCTCGACCCCGTCAACGTCGAGAAGGCGCACTTCGCGCAGATCGACGCGCTCGCGGGCTCCTCGCGCATCCCGATCCTGTTCTGCGGGCCGTTGCTGCACCGCCTCGGCGAGGCGCTCATCCCCGATCTCGGCGGCTGCCGCATCGGCGACCGGCCGATCGACTTCCACATGGATGCACTGCGCGCCTTCGGTGCGATCGTCGACAAAAGCTACGAGGGCATCCGGATCACGGCCCCCGACGGGCTCGCCGGGGCGTGCATCGACCTCCCGTACCCGAGTGTCGGCGCCACCGAGCAGGTGCTGCTGACCGGGGTGCGCGCCGACGGGGTCACCGAGCTCAAGAACGCGGCGATCGAGCCGGAGATCATGGATCTCATCGCGATCCTGCAGAAGATGGGCGCCATCATCTCGGTCGAGCCCAACCGCACGATCTTCATCGAGGGCGTCGATGCCCTGCAGGGTTACACCCACCGCGCGATGTTCGACCGCAACGAGGTCGCGAGCTGGGCATCCGCCGCCCTCGCGACCGACGGCGACATCTTCGTGGCCGGGGCCGCGCAGCAGGAGATGATGACCTTCCTCAACGTGTTCCGCAAGGCGGGCGGCGGCTTCGACATCCAGGAGGACGGCATCCGCTTCTTCCGCGCCGGCGAGCTGAAGCCCGTCGTCGTCGAGACGGATGTGCACCCCGGCTTCATGACCGACTGGCAGCAGCCGCTCATCGTCGCCCTCACCCAGGCGAGCGGCGTCTCGATGGTGCGCGAGACGGTGTACGAGAACCGGCTCGGCTTCACGCGCGCGCTCATCGAGATGGGGGCGGACATCGTCGTGCACGAGAACGGCCTCGAGTCGCCCGGCTGGCGGGTGCCGCGCCGCCCCCTCGAGCAGGTCGCCGTCATCACCGGAGCGACGCCCCTGCACGGCGCGGACGTCGAGGTGCCCGATCTGCGCGGCGGGTTCAGCTACCTCATCGCGGCGCTCACCGCGCAGGGACGCTCGACCGTGTCGAACGTCGGCATCATCGCGCGCGGCTACGAGCGGTTCGTCGAGAAGCTCGGGCAGCTCGGCGCCGAGTTCACGCTCTCCTGATGGCGGCGGCGCCCCCCGCGGCCCGCCGCAGGCGGGAGAAGACTCTCGGATGGCGTCTGCTCGCGGGCATCGTCATCCCGTGGCTGCTGCTGCTCGCGCGCTACCGCATCCGGAACCCGGAGCGGCTGCCGCGGGAGGGCGCGTTCGTGCTCGCCCCCAACCACTACTCGAACCTCGACCCGCTCACGACCGCCTACCTGGTGTGGAGGCTCGGCAGGGTGCCGCGGTTCCTCGCGAAGGCGAGCCTGTTCCGGGTTCCCGTGTTCGGTGCCCTGCTGCGCTCGACCGGGCAGATCCCCGTCGAACGGCAGGGGACCGGCAGCAGCGGGAACGCCCTCACGGCCGCGGCGCGCCTCGTCGACGACGGGCTCGCCGTCATCGTCTACCCGGAGGGCACCCTCACGCGGGATCCCGGGCTGTGGCCCATGCGGGGCAAGTCGGGGGCCGTCCGGATGGCGCTCGAGCACGAGGTGCCGCTCATCCCGATGGCCCACTGGGGCGTGCAGCAGATCCTGCCCCGCTACTCGAAGCGGATCAGCGTCTTCCCCCGCAAGACGGTCGAGGCGATCGTGGGCGAGCCGGTCGACCTGTCGCCGTGGCGTGGCAAGCCGGTCACCCACGAGCTGCTCGCCGAGGCGACGGATGCCGTGATGGCCGACATCGCCCGGCTGCTGTCGGAGTTGCGTGGCGAGCCGGCGCCTCGTGAACGGTGGGATCCCGCCGCCCACGGTCAGTCGGAGATCGGCCGGTTCGAGTCCTGAGGCATGCCTGCCGCGCCGTGGGCTTCCCGCGCGAGCAGGGTGGCGGCGACCACCGCGGCCGGCATGACCGCGACCTGACCACCCGGCAGCAGGTAGCACAGGTTCACGGCGATGCCGAAGCCGAGCAGTCGCGGGGTGCGGCTGCGGAGCATCCGGATGCGCCGGGTGCGGTCGAGGCCGCGCGCCTCGAGCGGGCGGGCGGTCAGCTCGAGCGCCACGAGCCTGCTCGCCACGAGGAAGCCCACGACCGGCGCCACGACGCCGACGACCGGCACGAGCCCCAGCAGCCACACCCCCGCGCCGAACACGACGCCCTGGATCGCGAGCCGCGCCGAGTCGCCGACCGTGCGCCAGAAGCCCACCGAACGCTCGGCCGGCATGCCGCCAAGGTGCTCCTCCACGGCGCGCCACAGGCGCTCGTAGACGGGCTCGCCGATCAGCAGGGTGAGGGCGGTGAACGCGAACCCGGCCAGCACGAGCGCTCCCGCGATGATCGCGAGCGACACCGTGAGGCGCAACGCCCAGCGCGCCCACTCCCACCAGCCCTCGGCGAACGGCGTCAGCCACTCGGCGATCGAGGAGAGGTTGAGCGCGAGCAGCACGACGAGTCCCCCGAGCACGAGCGCGACCACGAGCGCGGGCAGCAGGCAGAGAGCCATCATGCCGGGACGGATGCGCCAGAACGCGAAGCCGTGGCGCAGCGAGGCGAAGCCGCGGGCGAGCTCCGCCGGCCAACGGCGGGCGGCATCCGCTCGCTCTCCCATGCGCCCGAGCGTAGCGCCGGATGAGAGGATGAGCGGGTGAGTTCCCACGATGGCGCCGAGCCGCGGCGCGTGGCCGTGCTCGGTGCCGGATCGTGGGGCACCACCTTCGCGAAGATCCTCGCCGACGGCGGGTCCCGCGTCACGGTCTGGGCGCGCCGCCCCGAGGTGGCCCGCGAGATCGCCGAGTCGCACCGCAACTCGGACTACCTGCCCGGCATCAACCTGCCGCTCGGCGTCTCCGCGTCCAGCCGCATCCCCGAGGTGCTCGACGGGGCAGGCCAGGTATACCTCTCGGTGCCGAGCCAGTCGCTGCGCGAGAACCTGCGGATCGTGCGCGAGCTGATCCCCGACGGCGTGCCCGTCGTCTCGCTCATGAAGGGCGTCGAACTCGGCACCCGTTCCCGCATGAGCGAGGTCATCGCCCAGGAGCTCGGCATCGGAGCCGAGCGGATCGCGGTCGTCTCCGGCCCCAACCTGGCGCTCGAGATCGCGAAGGAGCAGCCGACGGCCGCGGTCGTGTCGTCCGCGAGCCTGGACACGGCATCCGCCGTCGCGCTCACCGCGCGCAACCCCTACTACCGTTCCTTCGTCAACACGGATGTCGTGGGCACCGAGTTCGGCGGCGTGCTCAAGAACCTCATCGCGCTCGCGATCGGGATCGTCGACGGCGTCGGCTACGGCGAGAACACCAAGGCGTCCATCATCACCCGCGGACTCGTCGAGATGACCGACTTCGCGGTCGCGTTCGGCGCGCAGCCCGAGACGCTCGCCGGGCTCGCCGGGCTCGGCGACCTCATCGCGACGTGCGAGTCGCCGCTGTCGCGCAACAACACCGCGGGGCGCCTGCTCGGGCAGGGCTACGACTACCACGAGGTCATCGCGCAGATGAACCAGACCGCGGAGGGCATCGCCTCGGTCGCGCCGATCCTCGAGCTGGCGGCCGGGAGAGGCGTCGAGATGCCCATCGTGAGCCAGGTCGCGGAGGTGCTGGCGGGTACGCTGAACCCGCGGGACATCGCCCCGCACCTCACGACCGACACCGACGTGCCGCAGGGCGAATGACCCGGGCCGTCCCGAATCCGGAGGCCCGATGATCCGCGTCGCGCTGCTGTTCGGGGGGCGATCGAGCGAGCACGCCATTTCGTGCGCGACGGCGGCCGGTGTGCTCGCGGCGATCGACCGCGAGCGGTTCGAGCTCGTGCCCATCGGGATCACGCGCGAGGGCGCCTGGACGCTGCAGCCCGACGACCCCGGCACCTTCGCCCTGCGCGCCGAGCTGCCGTCGGTGCCCGACAACGGCACGCGCGTGCGGCTGCCGGACGCGGCGGGCTCGCGCGAGCTGACGCTCGCCGCCGACGGTGCCGTCACCTCGCTCGGCCCGGTCGACGTGTTCTTCCCGATCCTGCACGGCCGCTTCGGCGAGGACGGCACGGTGCAGGGCGAGCTCGAGCTGCTCGATCTGCCCTACGTCGGCAACGGGGTGCTGGCCTCCGCCCTCGCGATGGACAAGCACATGACGAAGTCGGTGCTCGCGGCCGCCGGCATCGAGGTGGCGCCGTGGGTGGCGCTCACCCGAGGCCGCTGGGACGGGCAGCGCGAACTGTGGGAGCGCCGCATCCGCTCGCTCGGCTCGCCCGTGTTCGTGAAGCCGTCGCGGGCGGGGTCCTCGGTCGGGGTCAGCAAGGTCGCCGATGCCGCCGATCGGGATGCGCTCGCGGCGGCCATCGAGGTCGCGTTCGCCGAGGACGGCACGGTGCTCGTGGAGGCCGCCATCGCGGGGCGCGAGATCGAGTGCGGTGTGCTCGAGGGCCGCGACGGCGCGTCGCCGCGGGTGAGCGTGCCGGGCGAGATCGTCGTCGTGGGGCGCGAGTTCTACGACTTCGAGGCGAAGTACCTCGATCCGGATGCCGCGCGGCTGGTCTGCCCCTCCGAGCTCGGCGAAGGCGAGGTGGGCGAGATGCAGCGGATCGCGGCGCGGGCGTTCGAGGCGATCGGCGGGGCGGGCCTCGCGCGCGTCGACTTCTTCTTCGACGGCGCCCGCTTCGTCGTCAACGAGATCAACACCATGCCCGGGTTCACGCCGATCTCGATGTTCCCGAGCTGCTGGCAGGCGAGCGGGATCTCGTATCCGGATCTCATCACCGAGCTCCTCGAGCTGGGGCTCGCCGCGCGACGGTAGGGGCCGCCCTTTCCCGCTGGTCGGGTGGTGTCGTGGGTTGCCTCCCTCCCGCTGGTCGAGTAGCGCCGCAGGCGCGTATCGAGACCCCGGTACCTCAGCCGCCAGAGTCGCCGTCGATGATGTCCGCGTCATCGAGGTCGGTGCACTCGTGCCCGTTCGGCACCGTGAACGACACGGCACGCGCGAGGTCGATGAGCGCGGGCGTCGCCCCCGTGGCATCCGTGTCGACGACGACGTCGATCGCGGGTTCGCGCCCATAGCTCGTCAGCACGTACGTGGGTGCGTCGTCGCCGTCGACGAGCCAGAAGATCCCGTCGACCTCGATGCAGCGGCTCGTCGAGGCGCTCGGCACGGCGACGCCGCAGTACAGCAGCACAGTGGCGGGGGAGCCCCACGCGCCCGTCGCCTGCGCGTTGGTCTCCCGGCGCGGCAGCTCGGCGACCGTGTCGGGCAGCCGCACGATGACATCCGCGCAGCCGGGGTCGTCGGCGTCGTCGGCGGGCTGCATGGGCACGATCGAACTGCAGCCCGCGAGCGAGGCCGCGAGGGCGATCGCGGCGGCGACTCGGGCGATGCGCACGCTCCAGGCTAACCTGGCCGGGTGGCGCGACCCGAAGATACCCTGGGCTCGCTCGGCGAGTCGGCGGTGCTGCGACGCATCTTCCCGCGGTTGCCGGATGCCGCGTCCGCGCTGCTGGGGCCGGGCGACGACGCCGCGCTCGTGGCGGCCCCCGACGGCCGCTTCGTCGTGACGACCGACACGCTCGTGCACGGACCAGACTTCCGTCTCGCCTGGTCGAGTGCGTTCCAGCTCGGCTGGAAGGCCGCGGCCACGAACCTCGCCGACGTCGCCGCGATGGGGGCGCGGCCGACGGCGCTCGTCGTGGCGCTCGTGACCCCCGCGTCGACGCCGCTTGCCTGGCTCGAGGAGTTCGCGGACGGGCTGCGCGAGGCGTGCGCGGCGCTCGCACCGGGGTGCGGGGTGGTCGGCGGCGATCTGTCGGTGTCGGAGCAGCTCACGATCGCCGTGACGGCGATCGGCGACCTCGGCGCTCGCGCGCCGGTGCTGCGGTCCGGGGCTCGGGCGGGCGACCTCGTGATGGTGTGCGGCGAGCTGGGGCTTGCGGCGCGGGGGCTCGATCTGCTGTTCGCGGAGGGGATCGACGCTTCCGGGGTTCCGGATGCCGCTGCCGCGGCATCCCTGCGTCCCGCCTTCGACCGCGAGCTCGACGCGCAGCTCGCCCCCTCGCCCCCGATCGGCGCGGGTGTCGCGGCGGCGCTCGCGGGGGCCACCGCCATGATCGACGTGTCGGACGGTCTCGCGCTCGACGCGCGCCGTCTCGCGGAGGCCTCGGGCGTCGTGCTCGATCTGGACTCGGCCGCCGTGGGGTCGCCGCTCGCGCTCACGGGCGGGGAGGACCACGCGCTGCTGGCGACCTTCCCCGCCGAGGCGGCTGCGCCATCCGGATTCCGCCGGATCGGCGTCGTGCGTGCGGGCGTCCCCGGCCTGCACCTCGACGGCCGCTCCTACGACGCCCGCGGCGGCTGGGACCCCTACACCGACTGGGACGGCGGCGTCGGCTGACTCATCCGCCCCCGCCCCTGCCCGTCTGTCTCTCTCAGAAATGCAGGAGATTTTCTGCGGAAGGGTCCCGCGGATCCGGAAATCCGGGGGTTGCGGCGAGTTTCTCCTGCATTTCCGAGACAGGGGGAGGGGATGCGGTTACAGGGGGAGCTGGGATGCGGTGGCGGATCGGGGCGGGCAGCGGCGGGACTGGCGGGCCTCAGTCGGCGGGCGAGAGCCAGAAGACGGCCGTCTCGCCGTAGGCGGCGCGGCGGTCGAGGGTGAGGCCGGCGGGCCAGGCCGGCTCGGGGTCGCGGGCCGAGCGCTCGACAACGATCACGGCATCCGTTGCGACGCGCGGAACGAGCAGCAGCAGGTCGTCGACGAGCTCCGCGCCCGTGAGGTCGTAGGGCGGGTCGAGGAACACGAGGTCCCAGTCGCCCGCGGCCGCGGCGAGGAACGCCTGCACGGGCTGCACGATCGTGCGGATGCGCGGGGTCGCGGCGGCCGGCGCCGCACGGGCGACGCGCTCCGCGTTGCGCCTGGACACGACCGCCGCATCCCGCGAGTGGTCGACGAGCGTCACCTCGGCGGCCCCGCGCGACGCCGCCTCGAGCCCGAGCGCCCCCGACCCGGCGTACAGGTCGACGACGCGGGAGCCCTGGACGAGCCCCCGCGCGTCGAGGGCCGAGAAGATCGCCTCGCGCACCCGGTCGCTCGTCGGACGCGTCCCCGCCTTCGGCACTGTCAGGGCGAGCGAGCCGGCGAACCCGGCGATGATGCGCGTCACGCGCCCAGGCTAGCGAAGCCGCGGGACGCGCGGCGGGGGGGATTTCGATACGCCGCCTGCGGCGGCTACTCAATCAGCGGATGGGGGCTGCGGTGGCTCCTCAATCGGCGGGTGGGGATGCTGCGCGGCTGCTTCAATCCGGCGGGTGGGGATGCTGCGCGGGCCACTCAACAGCGGGTGGGGGCAGGCGCGTGTCGAAATCCGCGGCACAGCGCCGTCCCCCGCCCTCGGTACCCTCGGAACGTGGACTCGCCGCTCGATGAGAAGCTCGCGTCGGCGCTCGGCGGCCGCACGGCGCAGGTGCTCGAGAAGGCGTTCGACCTGCTCACGGTCGGCGACCTCCTCGCGCACTACCCGCGCCGCTACGGACGCCGCGGCGAGCTGACCCCATTCAGCGAGCTGCGTCTCGACGAGGTCGTCACGATCGTCGCCGAGGTGCGGTCCGTGTCCGAGCGGCGCATGCAGAACCGGCGCGGCTCGATCTTCGAGGCGACCATCAGCGACGGGCACGGCTTCCTCGCCCTGACCTTCTTCAACCAGCCGTACCGCAGCAAGGAGCTGCTGCCCGGCGTGCGCGGCGTCTTCTCCGGCAGGATCGGCGCCTACCGCGGAACCCGCCAGCTCACGCATCCCGACTACGAGCTCTTCGACCAGGACGAGGGCGCCACGATGGACGCGGACGAGGCGCGTCGCTGGGCCGAGCGGCCTGTGCCGCTGTACCCGGCCACCGCGAGCTTCCCGAGCTGGAAGCTGCAGAAGTGCGTCGAGACCGTGCTCGACGTGCTGCCGCTGCTGCCCGATCCGGTCCCGGACGAGGTGCGCGCCTCCCGCGGGCTCCTCGGCTTCCGCGAGGCTCTCGAGAAGGTGCACCGGCCACAGACGGATGCCGACTGGCGGCGGGCGCGCGAGGCGCTGCGGCTCCAGGAGGCTCTCGTGCTGCAGCTCGCCCTGCTCGGGCAGCGCGCCGAGCGGCGGGCGGTCACGGGGCCGCCGCGCATCCCCGGCGCGCTCTCCGAGCGGTTCGAGGCCGCGCTGCCGTGGCCGCTCACCGAGGACCAGCGCGCGGTCGGCGCCGAGATCGAGGCGGAGCTGCGCAGCGGCATCCCCATGAACCGGCTCGTGCAGGGCGAGGTCGGTTCGGGCAAGACCCTCGTCGCGCTGCGGGCGATGCTCGCGGTCGCCGAGTCCGGAGGGCAGTCGGCGTTCCTGGCGCCGACCGAGGTGCTCGCGGGCCAACATCTGCGCTCGATCGTCGCGATGCTCGGACCCGAGCTCGCCGCCCGCCTTCGGGTCACCCTGCTCACCGGGGCGCTGCCCGCGGCCGAGCGCCGCAAGGCGCTGCTCGCCGCCGCATCCGGGGGTGCCGCGATCGTCGTCGGGACGCACGCGCTGCTCGGCGATCAGGTGGGCTTCGCCGACCTGGGACTCGTCGTCGTCGACGAGCAGCACCGTTTCGGCGTCGAGCAGCGCGAGGCGATCCGGCTCAAGGGGCGGGCGCCGCACGTGCTCGTACTGAGCGCCACCCCCATCCCGCGCACCGTGGCGATGACGGTGTTCGGCGACCTCGACGTGTCCACCCTGCGCGAGCTGCCGGCGGGGCGTGCGCCGATTCAGTCGCACGTCGTGCCGCTCGCGGAGCATCCCGGCTGGGAGGCGCGTGTGTGGGAGCGGCTCGCGGAGGAGCTCGCCGCCGGACGCCAGGGTTTCGTGGTATGCCCGGCGATCGAGGCCGGGCAGGTCGAGGAGACGGATGCCGAGGAGCTCGAGGGCGCAGAGCAGTCCGCGCCTCCCGCAGCGGTCGACGAGGCGCTCGCCCGGCTGCGTACGCATCCGGCTCTCCGGGGGAGGCGCATCGCGCCCCTGCACGGACGGATGCCGGGGGAGGAGAAGGATCGCACGATGCGCGCCTTCGCCGCGGGCGAGATCGACGTGCTCGTGGCGACGACCGTCATCGAGGTCGGCGTCGACGTGCCGAACGCCTCCGCCATGATCGTCCTCGACGCCGACCGCTTCGGCGTCGCCCAGCTGCACCAGCTACGGGGCCGGGTCGGCCGTGGGGGCGTGCCGGGCATCGCCCTCTTCGTGACCCGCGCCGCGCAGGGCACGCTCGCGCGTGACCGAGTCGAGGCGGTCGCGGCGACGCTCGACGGCTTCGAGCTCGCCCAGGCCGACCTCGAGCTGCGGCGCGAGGGCGACGTGCTGGGCGGGGTGCAGTCGGGGCGGAGAAGTTCGCTCAAACTGCTGCGCGTCGTCGAGGACGCCGAGCTGATCGGCGAGGCCCGTGAGATCGCCGAGGGGCTGCTCGACGCCGACCCCGGGCTCGCCGCGCACGACGCGCTGCGCGAGGCCGTGGGCCGCCGCTTCGACGAGGGGGAGCGGGCGTTCCTCGGGAAGGCGTGACGGCATCCCCCGTGTCACGAAACGGTCACATCCGCCCGATAGGATCGCGAGCATGACCAGGATCGCCGTCGTTCCCGGATCGTTCGACCCGGTGACGCTCGGACATCTCGACGTCATCGAGCGGGCCGCCCGCATCTTCGACGAGCTGCACGTGCTCGTCGTGCACAACCCCGACAAGTCGGCGCTGCTGCCCATCGCGCAGCGCGTGTCGCTCATCCAGGAGTCGATCGCCGAGGCGCGCATCCCGGGCGAGATCCTCGTGACGAGCTGGAGCGTCGGGCTGCTCGTGGACTACTGCACGGACGTCGGGGCGAGCGTGCTCGTGAAGGGCATCCGCTCGCAGGTCGACGTCGCCTACGAGACCCCCATGGCGATCGTGAACCGCAACCTCGCGAAGGTCGAGACGATCTTCATGCTTCCCGACCCGGCGCACGCGCACGTCTCCAGCTCGCTCGTGCGGCAGGTGGCGTCGCTCGGCGGCGACGTCTCGCCGTACGTGCCCCGGGTGGTCGCCGACTTCCTCGAACAGCCGCGCTGACTGCCGCGGGTGCGGTTCAGGCCAGCACGCCGAGCGCGTGACCGAGCCAGAACATGAGGGCGACGAACGCCGCGGGCAGCACGACCACCAGCAGGATGCCGAGCGCGAGTCCGCCCGCCGCCGCGCCACGTCCGACGCCGGCCCGGCGAGCTGTGACCAGGCCGACGATGCCGGTGACGATCGCGACGAACCCCGTGAGGAAGGCGAGGGCGACGAGCACGAGCGTGGCGAGACCGAGGACCTCAGGAGGGATCCCGAGGCCGACGAGGCGCGAGGCGACGACGAGCGCCGCAGCGGTGAGCCCGATGAGGCCGCTCGTGAGCGCGGTACGCGCGGGCCGGTTCGAGCCTGACGCGTATCCGGAGTAGCTCGGGGCGGTATAGCTCGTCGCCGAGGACGGGAACGACGCGGGTTGCTGCGCCGGCCGGCTACCCGTCGCGAGATCCACGGGCGCGGCCGGAGCCTGGTCGACGGCGTGGATGATCGCGCGGTACCGGTTGGCCACATCAGGGTCGGCGGACGCCGTGTAGCCGACCGGACGCGGCGCGCTCGCGACCGGCGGCTGCGGCGGCTCGGGAACGACATCGGCGTGACGACCGATACGGGCGGTCGCCTCCTCGTCCGCGGGCGTCGAGAGTACCGCGATGGCGCCGGGGAGGACGAAGTCGGCGGTCGGCACGGGTGACGGTGCAGGTGCAAGCGGCGGGGCTGCGGGGGCGACGAACGCCGGCGCGGCGGGCGCAGGGGCGGGCGCGACGAAGGCGGACGCGGGTACGAGGGCTGTGAGCGCGGCGACGGGCTGCTCGGGAGTGGGCTGCGCTGCGGGCGGCTCCGGCGTCGTGTACCACGAGCGGACGGGCTGCTCGGCGGCGTGCCCGCGCGCGGCCGGCGTCACGGGGCCGGCCGATTGCGACGTCATCGCGAACACGAACGGCTCCGGCTGGGGCGGGACCGTGCGGGTCGCGACGAGCGTGTCCACCTGGGTCGCGAAGGCGGCAGGAACCGCCGTGCCGAGTGGCGGGCGCGTGTGGTCGGTCCACCCGTGCCCCGACCACCAGCGTTCGCTGGACGCGTCTTCGGGGTCGGGAAACCATCCCGCAGCGGGCGCGTTACTCGATTCCATTCCTTAACCGTCATGGAGGTGGACCTGTTTCCTCCAGCCCCCGAACTGGGCGCGCCACCGCCGGCGCCTTCGTCTCGCAGGACGGCCGGGACATGGGCGCTCGAGCACGGTCACCCCTGGACGATGTGCGGCGACCCGCGAACATGGCCTGCGGGCCGCCGGGTGGGCTGTACCTCTCGAAAATGCCGTTTCGCCATGTTTCCGGCACGTCGGACCGTCGCGCCCGAAGTCGCCGGGGCGCTTGCTGAAGAGCCGCCGCCCGTCGATCGTGCGTCCGTGAAAGCTTCGCGACATGACCACGAGCAGAATGGGGGCATGACACGTGCCCTGAAGTTCGGATACAAGGCGTCGGCTGAGCAATTCGCTCCGCGTGAGTTGGTGGAGTTCGCGGTGGCGGCGGAGGGTCACGGTTTCGAGTCGGTGACGACCTCGGATCATTTCCAGCCGTGGCGACATGCAGGCGGGCATGCGCCGTTCTCGCTCGCGTGGATGACGGCCGTGGGGGAGCGCACCTCGACGGTGCTCATCGGCACGAGCGTGATGACGCCGACGTTCCGCTACAACCCGGCTGTCGTCGCGCAGGCGTTCGCGACGATGGGGGTGCTGTATCCGGGGCGGATCTTCCTCGGGGTCGGATCCGGTGAGGCGCTCAACGAGGTCGCCACCGGATGGCGGGGCGAGTGGCCCGAGTTCCGGGAGCGCTTCGCCCGGCTGCGGGAGTCGGTCGAGCTCATGCGGGCCCTGTGGACCGGGGACCGGGTCAGTTTTGCGGGGGAGTACTACTCGACTCTCGACGCGTCGATCTATGATCGACCGGAGACGCCCATCCCGGTGTACATCGCCGCGGGCGGGCCGATGGTCGCCCGGTATGCGGGGCGTGCCGGGGACGGGTTCATCTGCACCTCCGGCAAGGGCGCCGAGCTGTACCGCGACGAGCTCATGCCCGCCGTCGAGGAGGGTGCGGCGAAGGCAGGCAAGACCCTCGACGACGTGGATCGGATGATCGAGATCAAGCTGTCCTACGACACCGACGCCGAGGTCGCGTTGGAGAACACCCGGTTCTGGGCGCCGCTCGCGCTCAGCAAGGAGCAGAAGCACGACATCACCGACCCGGTCCAGATGGAGAAGGCCGCGGACGCCCTCCCGATCGAGCAGATCGCCTCGCGCTGGATCGTGGGCTCGGACCCGGACCAGGTCGTTGCCGAGATCAGGCAGTACATCGACTGGGGCCTCAACCATCTCGTCTTCCACGCCCCCGGCCACGACCAGCTCCGGTTCATGGAGCTGTTCGAACGCGACCTCGCCCCCCGCCTCCGCGCCGCGACAACAGGCTGAACCGACGCCTTCGGACGGTGAGAGCCCGTCCAGCCTGTCGTCGCTGCGTGCAGCGCCGCAGCCCCGGATCCGCGTAGCCTCGAAGCGTGCACGCCACCCTCATCCACGCGCCAGGTGACATCCGCTTCGAGGAGGTGCCGGATCCGGTGCTGTCGACAGGCGGCGACGCGATCGTGCGCGTCGTGGCCGCCTGCGTCTGCGGCTCCGACCTGTGGCCGTACCGCGGAATCACGCCGACCCGCGCGCCGCACCGGATCGGGCACGAGTTCGTGGGCGTCGTCGAGGAGGTCGGCCCCGAGGTGCGGCGCATCGCGGTCGGCGACTTCGTCATCGCCCCCTTCTACGACTGCGACATGGAGTGCGTGAACTGCCGGAACGGCGTCTCCACCTCCTGCCTGGCCGGCGGATGGTGGGGTGCCGACGACCGGATGGGCGGCTTCGCCGATGGCGGGCAGGGCGAGCGCGTCCGCGTGCCGCACGCCGACGGCTCGCTCGTCGCGACCCCGGCGATGCCCTCCGACGCGCTCGTGCCGCAGCTGCTGACGCTCGCCGATGTCATGGGTACCGGCCACCACGCCGCGGTGTCGGGCGGCGCGGGTCCCGGCACGACGGTCGTCGTGGTGGGGGATGGCGCGGTCGGCCTGTGCGCGGTGCTCGCCTCCGCGCGACTCGGCGCCGAGCGCATCGTCGCCATGTCGCGCCACCCCGGTCGGCAGGCGCTCGCTTCACGCTTCGGGGCCACCGACATCGTCGAGGAGCGCGGCAGGGAGGGGATTGCCCGGATCCGCGAGCTGTTCGACGGGATCGGGGCGGATGTCGTGCTCGAGTGTGTCGGCACCTCGGAGTCGATGGACCAGGCGCTGCGCTCGGCGCGCCCCGGCGGCCGGCTCGGCTTTGTCGGCGTGCCGAACGGCGGCGCGGAGTTGCCCATCCGGCGCATGTTCGAGACGAACGTCGGCGTGCGGGGCGGGGTCGCACCCGTGCGCAACTACATCGAGGAGCTGCTGCCCGAGGTGTGGGACGGCAGTCTGCAGCCGGGCGCCGTGTTCGACCTCGAGCTGCCGATGTCGGAGGTCGCCGAGGCGTACGCCGCGATGGACGAGCGCCGCGCGATCAAGGTGCTGCTGCGGCCCTGAGCGCACTGCGGCGCCCGGGATACGCAGCACAATGGACGGGTGACTCCGCACATCGGCTACGCCGCGATGCTCGAGCGTTTCGCGCCTGGCGAGGTGATCGCCCTCGCGCAGCGGGCGGAGGCGGCCGGGTTCACGGGCGTCATGGCGGCCGACCACTTCCAGCCCTGGGTTCCGCAGCAGGGGCAGGCGAGCTTCGTGTGGAACGTGCTCTCGGCGCTCGGCCAGGTGACGGCCGGTGATCTCGGCACCGGGGTGACCGCGCCCACCTTCCGCTGGCATCCGGCGGTGGTCGCGCAGGCCTCGGCGACGCTCGAGGCCATGTACCCGGGGCGGCACTGGCTCGGCCTCGGCTCGGGTGAGGCCATCAACGAGCACGTCGTCGGGCGGTACTGGCCAGAGGCGCCCGCGCGCATCGACCGCATGTTCGAGGCGGTCGATGTCATCAAGAAGCTGTTCGCGGCCTCGCTCGCGGGCCGCGACGTGCGCCACGAGGGGCGCTACTACACGCTCGAGTCCACGCGGCTATGGACGATGCCGGATGCCGCCCCGCCCATCCTGATCGGTACCGCGGGTCCCGTGACGGCGAGGCGAGCCGGCCGCACGGTCGACGGGATCGTCATCGACGGGGCGCCGATCGAGAAGGTGGCGCCGCTGCTCGCCCGGTTCGCGGAGGGAGGACGCGAGGCGGGGCGTGATCCCCGTGCCCAGACGCGCATCATCCGGCTGCACCTCAGCTGGGCGCCGACGCGCGACGAGGCGGTCGCCAACGCGCTGCGGGAGTGGCCGAACGCGGGGATGCGGTTCCCGAAGTCCGACATCCGCTCGCCGTTCGAGCTCGAGCAGATCGCCCGCACGGTGCGCCCGGAGGATTTCGAGGGCCGCGTTCTCATCTCCGACGACCCCGGCGTGCACCGCGCCCACATCCAGCGCTACCTCGACCTGGGCTTCGACCGCGTCTACCTGCACGACGTCTCCCGCGATCAGCCCCGCTTCCTCGAGGTCTTCGGCCGCGAGGTGCTGCCGGGGCTCGTCTCTTAACCGCGAGTAGTCGTATTTCGGGTGCAAACCGCGGGTTTTGGGGCGGAAATACGACTACTCGCGGATGGGAGGGAGGATAGGGGGATGGATGGGTTCGGGGTGTTCGCGCTGCTGGGCCTGCCCGAGTTCCAGCCAGGCGACGACCTCGCCGGGATCCTCGGGGACGCGCTCGCGGGGCTCGCGGAGGACGGCGACATCCTCGCCGTCACGAGCAAGATCGTGAGCAAGGCCGAGGGGCGCGTCGTCGTCGCCGCCGACCGCGAGGAGGCCATCACCGCCGAAACCGTGCGCGTCGTGGCGGAGCGAGCGCACGCCGACGGCTCCGGGGTCACGCGCATCGTCGAGAACCGGCAGGGGCTCGTGATGGCGGCGGCGGGGGTCGACTCCTCGAACGCGCCCGACGGCCACGTTCTGCTGCTGCCCGAGGACCCTGATCGCTCGGCGCGCCGGCTCGCTGCGGCGCTGCGCGCGCGCTTCCGCATCCGCATCGGCGTCATCATCACCGACACCCTCGGCCGGCCGTGGCGCGAGGGGCAGACGGATGTCGCGATCGGCGCCGCGGGTGTCGTCGTGCTCGAGGAGCTTGCGGGCACCGCGGATGCGAACGGCAAGCCCTTGCGCGTCACCGCCCCGGCGATCGCCGACGAGCTGGCCGCCGCGGCGGAGCTCGTCAAGGGGAAGGCGTCGGGGCGCCCGGTCGCCGTCATCCGGGGCCTCGGCCACCTCGTGACGGGCCTCGACGCGCCGGGCGCGCGCGAGCTCATCCGCCCCCCGGAGCGCGACATGTTCCGTCGCGGCAGCCGCGAAGCCTACGCCGACGGCTATCGGGCGGGCCTCGCCGACACCCGCTCCGCTGAGGGGTCGCAAAGTGCGCTCAACACGCCGAGTGAGGCGCACTTTGCGACCCCTCAGCCGAGGACGGGCGGGGATGCGCCGCCTGCGCGTCGGCCGGGAGACTGATGACGGATCCACGCGTCCGTGCGAGACTCGGACGATGGATCGCCTGCCCGGCACGGGGGAGGCCGGCATCGACGCCGAGACCTCTGCCGGACCCCTGTCCGCCTCCGAGTTCCTGCTCGACGCCAGGGCGGTGATGGCCGCCGTCGAGACGGTGATCGACGGCAAGCGCGCGATCATCGAGCTCGCCACGACGGTGCTGCTCGCCGAGGGCCACCTGCTCGTCGAGGACGTGCCCGGCGTCGGCAAGACCATGCTCGCCCGTGCCCTCGCGCGCAGCGTCGACTGCACCGTCAACCGCATCCAGTTCACCCCCGACCTGCTGCCGTCCGACATCACGGGTGTCTCCGTCTTCAACCAGGCCGAGCGCGACTTCGCGTTCAAACCGGGCCCGGTGTTCGCCAACATCGTCATCGGCGACGAGATCAACCGCGCGAGCCCCAAGACGCAGTCGGCGCTCCTCGAGTCGATGGAGGAGCGCCAGGTCTCGGTCGACGGCACCACCCACCCGCTGCCCGACCCGTTCACCGTCATCGCGACCCAGAACCCGGTCGAGATGGAGGGCACCTACGCGCTCCCGGAGGCCCAGCGCGACCGGTTCATGGCGCGCATCCAGCTGGGGTACCCGGATGCCGCGAGCGAGGCCGCGATGCTGCGCCAGCGGGAGCAGGGCAGCCCGCTCGACGACCTCGCGCCGGTCGTGACGATCGAGCGGCTGCGGCGGATGATCCGCACCGTCCGCGAGGTCTACGTGAGCGGTGCGGTCGAGCACTACGTCGTCGCCATCGCCGCCGCCACCCGCGTCGACCGGGAGCTGCGGCTCGGCGCGAGCCCGCGCGCGACGCTGCAGCTCGTGCGGGCGGCGAAGGCGCGTGCCGCCCTCGACGGCCGCGACTTCGTGCTGCCCGACGACGTCGACGCCCTCGCCGTCCCCGTCCTTGCGCACCGTCTGATGCCCGCGAGATCCTCCGGCGCCGGCTTCGGGCGCGAGGCGCTCGCCGAGATCGCGGCGCGCATCGTGCAGTCCACGCCCGTGCCGCTCGGCGCATCCGGAACCGCCTGACCGGCCCGGCCGTGTCCGATCCGAACTCGTCCTTGCGACGTCAGCGCAGCATCCACGTGACGGCGCGCGGCTGGACGACACTCGCGGTCGGCGCGTCGTGCCTCGTGCTCGCCTACCCGGCGGGGAGGCGCGAGCTGCTCGTGGTGGGATCTCTCGCCCTGCTGCTCTTGCTCGGCGGCCTGCTCGTGGCGCGGCTGCGGCGGCCGAGGCTCGAGGTGATCCGGCTGTTCTCACCGCCCGTCGTCGCGGCGGGGTCGGTCGCGCGCGTGACGCTGCGGGTGCGCAACACCGGGTCGATCGCGGCGCCGGCGCTGCTGTGGAACGATGCGATCCCGTGGCGTGAGGCGCAGGACGCCCACGAGCTCGCTCCGCTGCCCGGCGGCTCCCCCGAGGCGCGCACCGCGCTGCTGCGCTACGAGCTGCATCCGCACCGTCGTGGACTGTTCCCGATCGGCCCGCTCGTCATCGAGCACTCCGACCCGTTCGGGATGGTGCGCCGGGTCGCGGCGTGCGGCGACGTCGACCGGATCACGGTGGTGCCCGAGCTCGTCGAACTGCCGGACGCCGGTCCGCTTCTCGTGGACGGCGACGGGACCGCGCAGCTCATCCAGCGCCGCGCGACCGGCAACGACGACGACCTGACGACCCGCGAGTACCGCGCGGGCGACGCCCTCCGCCGCGTGCACTGGCGCGCATCCGCCCGGCACGGCGAGCTCATGGTCAGGCAGGAGGAGCACCGCAGCCACCCGGACGCCCGCATCGTGGTCGACACGCGCCTCACCGGCTACCCGGATGCCGTCCCCGACTCCGAGAACTGGCCCCCCGCCCCGCACAGCGAGGCCTTCGAGTGGGCGGTGCGGATGCTCGCCTCGCTCGCCGTGCACCTCGATGCGAGCGGGTTCCGGGTGGACATCGTCGAGTCGGCGGGCGAGCAGGTGGAGCAGATCGGCGAGCGCTGGGAGGGCGGCCAGCGTGCCTGGTCGTTCCTCACGAGCCTCGCCGAACTGCGGCTGCTCGAGAGGCACCACGAGTTGCCGACGGTGGCGGCGGATGCTGCGGGTCCGACGTTCGCGGTCCTCGCGAACCCGGATGCCGACGTCGTCGAGTGGCTGCTGCGGCTGCGGCGCCCCGGGCAGACGGGGGCTGTCTTCGCGCTCGCCATGCGTCCGGATGCGCGTGAGGCGCTCGTCGACGCCGGATGGCTCGTGGTCGACGTTGAGCCGTTCGACGACATCTCGGATGCCTGGCGCTCCTCGGCGACGGAGGCGGGGTACCTCCGTGGCGCTTACTGAGACCCGCGCCCCCGAGCGGCCCGTCGCCGCCCGCGGCGCGCGCGACGGGCGGTCGGGCACTCCCCACTGGGTGCGGGCGCTGCTCGTGGCTGTGGCGCTCGCGACCGCGCTCGCGGGACTGCACGTCGTGCTGCAGGGGCTCTCCTGGTGGCTCGTCGGCACGGGCTGCGCCGTCGCCGTGCTGCTCGCGGCGGCGGTGACGCGGAGCGTGCTGCGGTCGGCCTTCTGGCCGCCGATCGTCTCGCTCGCGGTCGGCGGCGCGCTCCTGACGCTCGGCTACGCCGCCGACACCACGGTCCTTGGCGTCGTCCCGACCCCCGGCACGATCGCGCGGCTCGGCGAGCTCGTGGAGTCCGGCGTCGCCGAGATCGCCGAGCAGCACGCCCCCGCGACCCCCGAGCCCGGCATCGTGCTGCTCATCGCGGTGTTCATGACCGCCGCCGCCTGGGTGGCCGATCTCGCCGTCAGCACCCGGCATCCGGCGCTGACCGCCGTTCCGTTCGCGGCGATCCTCGCTGTGCCGATGGCGGTGGGGCCAGAGCTCACGGATGCGTTCTGGTACCTCGCGACCGCGGCGCTCTACCTCGTCATCCTCCGGATCGGACGCCAGAGGGACAGCCGTCCCGCGGTGCTCGTCACGGGGGCGGTCGTGGTGCTCGGCTCGCTGCTCGCACCGCTCGCGCTGCCCGCGGTCGGCGAGCGCCCCGCCCCGCGCACCCCGGGTCTGCATTTCGGGGTCAACCCGCTCGTCAGCCTCGGCGACGAGCTGCGCCGCGGCGATGCGGTGCTCGCACTCAGCTACACGAGCGACGCCGAACGGCCGGTGTATCTGCGGCTCACGACCCTCGAGAACTTCACGGGCAGCACATGGGGGCCGACCATCGGCAGCAAGCGCACCGACGGGCTCGATCGATTCCCGGCCCCTGCGGGTTACAGCGCCGACGTCGCCGCCCATGAGGCGACCGTCGAGGTGAAGGTCGCCGGCCTCCTCACCGCTTGGCTTCCCGTGCCGTACCCCACGACGAGCGTGACCGGGGTGACGGGGTCGTGGTTCTATCAGCCCGACACCCTCACGGTGCGCAGCATCGGCGAGAGCGCGCGCGGGCAGGAGTACCAGGCGAGCTTCCTCGAGGTGCGGCCGACGACCGCGCAGCTCGCGGCGGCGGGTGCGGCCCCCGGCGATGCCCCGCCCGGCACCCTCGAGCTGCCCGACGAGGTCCCCGCCATCATCCGCGACACGGCGATGGAGGCGACCTCCGGCGCGGCGACCCCGTACGAGAAGGCGATCGCGCTGCAGAGCTACCTGCGCGGCTCGCCGTTCCAGTACTCCGAGGACGCCCCCGTCGAGGATGACTTCGACGGCACGGGCATCGACGCGATCGCGGCCTTCCTCGCTGTCAAGTCCGGGTACTGCATCCATTACGCCTCGGCGATGGCCGTCATGGCCCGCCTGCTCGACATCCCCTCGCGGCTCGCCGTCGGCTTCCAGCCCGGGCACCAGGCCGCCGATCGCTCACCGGTCCTACAGGTGTCGACCGACGACCTGCATGCCTGGCCCGAGCTGTACTTCGAGGGCATCGGATGGCTGCGCTTCGAGCCGACGCCGGGCCGCGGTGTCGTGCCGGACTACGAGCCCGCGCTCGTCGACGACCCCAGCACGCCTCAGGACGAGAGCTCGCCCACCCCCACGAGCACCGCCACCGCGACCCCGGTTGCCCGCCCGGATCGCGACGAGACGCCCCAGACGCCCGCCGAGGCGGCCGCGCAGCAGAGTGCGTCACTGCTCGGCTGGCTGGGGGTGCTGGCGGGCCTCGTGGTGCTCGCCCTGGTGCCCGCCGCGTTCCGTATGGCCGTGCGTCGCTCGCGCATCCGTCGGATGCGGCGCGGCCCCGATCCGGCCGCCGCCGCCTGGGAGGAGGTGCGCGACACCGCCCGCGACGTCGGCTGGTCGGCGCCCGAGACCGAGACGCCGCGCGCCCTCGCCAGCCGGCTCGCCTCCACGTCGCCGGGGGACGGCCAGGCTCTCGGAGCGTTCCGCGGCCGGGTGGAGGAGTCGGCCTACGGGCGCCCGGATGCCGTGGTGCTCTCGGTGAGCGAGCTCGCCGCGGTGCGCCGTGCCACCCTGCGCTCGGCCGATCCCGGCCCCCGGCTGCGCGCCGTCCTGCTGCCCCCGTCGCTGCTGCGCCGCTGGCGCCCCGGCGCGCGCTGACCCCCCCCGCTCAGTTGGCCCGGGTGCGTCCGCGACACGGTGACTCAGCTTACGGTACGGGTGCGACGGCGATCCGCACCGCTCGGGCCGAATCTCACGTCATATTCGCGCAGCCGTAGCCGGTCCGCTCGTGGCCAGAGTTCACCGCCACCGTGTGGCCCTCGTGGGGTGACCGACCCTTTGACAACGAACATGGTCACCGCGCCGGATGCCTCGTCCCGCGTCGCGACCGCGTCGACTTCGCCGTGCGTCGTCGTCCAGCGGTCGCACGACACGGTCGTCACGAGCACCGCCCCATGGGCTCGCCGGGCTTGGTCATGATCGGCACGATGACGTTGACGAACTGCGCGAGGCTCACCGAGGTGACCCGGTCCGCGTGACATAGGAGCGAGATCAGCAGGCTGCTGAACACCGTGCGCCAGCAAGCCACCGCGCTACGAGCCGAGGCCGACCATCTCCGTGCTCCGCCAATCCGCGACGCCGCCGCACGGATAGAAGCTACCCGCGCCGAGCACGAAGCGCGACAGCAGGCACTCGCCGACCGCGAACGGCAACTCAGCGAGACGACCGAACGCAACTCACACCGCACCGCCCCAGGCCATGACGGGCCAACACGCGGCCTGTAGACCTCTCGCGTCTATGCGGTGGAGTTTCCGGGCGCCTGGCGCACCAGTCCTGTGCCGTGCGGGGTGCATCGACCGTGAGGCGGTCCAGCACGTCTAGCGCGGTGGCGTCACTGCCCCAGGCGCGGGCGATCCCGGTCACGATCCTGCCGAGCGCCTCCCGGTGCGCTTCGTGGAGCCCGGTGAGAAAAGCATCCGGGTGCTGAGCCTCGATACCCAACGGGCCGAGAGCGTCGCCGGGAAAGTCACGCAGATTCCGAGTGACGATCACCTGCGCCCCGGCGTGAATCGCCGCAGCCAGGACGTGCCTGTCGTCGGGGTCGGGGAGTTCGAGTTGGTCGATCAG
>JASGGJ010000011.1:0-37662 GCA_047605085.1 Protaetiibacter sp. | reverse complement strand
TTTCGCGGGCATCCTTCGTGGGTCGCGTGGGGAGCTTGATCTTTTGCACGCAACATGCATAAGATCGTGGGTAACGTGCAGAAAGCACGGCTCGCAGGGTTGCGGAGGACCGTCGGGGATGACCGAGACACTGAGCGCATCCCCGGCTTCTGGACCGTCCGGCCATCGCAGGATCGCAGCTGCCGGGCGTCATCCCGTCAAGCGGTCCTGGCGAGTCCGCGCGCCGTCGGGCGTCAGCGCCGCCGTTGGCGCGGGCGCGGCAGCCGGGATCCAGCAGGCCGACGAGCGGGGCGAGCTCTCGCTCTTCACCGACGAGCCGGCACCGGCGTCGTCGTGGACACTTGGATCGAACTGCGGATACTGACGCCCGACAACACCGACGACCCGGAGTCCACGCCCTATAGCTACTCGACCAACTGCGGCTGAGAGACAAGCCCCCCGGCGGTTGCCGCGCCGGGGGACTCACCCCAAGCCGTCTCGAACGGCAGAGAGAGAAGTCTGTGACATGACGATCGAGCGGACCGTTCCCGCAGTCGACACCGCCTTTCGTGCCGCGGTGGTCGGCACCGGGATGATCGGCGCGGTGCATCGTCGCGCGATGGCGGCCGCGGGCGCTACCGTGGTGGGGGTCGTGGGCTCGAGTCCGGAGCGCGGTTCCGCGGCGGCACGCGCCTGGGGAGTCCCGGACGCCATCACCGACTTCGAGGTCCTGCTCGACAGCGAGGTCGACGTCGTGCACATCTGCACGCCGAACGCGAATCACGTCGACTACGCCCTGCGCGCGATCGAAGCAGGCAGGCACGTCATCGTGGAGAAGCCCGTCGGCCTGAGCCATGCCTCGGCCCTCGAGGTCGAAGCGGCAGCGAGCCGGGCGGGCGTCGTCGTCACCGTCCCATTCGTCTACCGCTTTCACCCCGTCGTGCGGGAGATCCGCGCGCGTATCGCGGCGGGTGCCCTCGGCCGCATCCACACCGTTCACGGAAGCTATCTGCAGGACTGGCTGTTGTCCCCGGCGGCGACGAGTTGGCGCGTCGACGCCGCACTCGGGGGACCCTCTCGCGCTTTCGCCGACATCGGGTCGCATTGGATCGACCTCGTGGAATGGGTGTCAGGCGTCCGCTTCACGGATCTCACCGCGCAGACCGCGATCGTCGTTCCAGAACGACCGGCCGAGGGCCCGGCGACCTTCGCGGCGCAGTCCTCGCGGGCCGGAGTGGCGGACGTCAACACCGAGGACAGCGCCGTGGCACTGCTGCGCGCCCCCGGGGTTCTCGGGAACGTCACGGTGTCCCAGCTTGCGGCGGCACGGAAGAACCGTCTCTGGTTCGAGCTCGACGGCACGGCAGGAAGCGCGGCCTTCGATCAGGAGCAAGCCGAGACGGCATGGTTCGGTGATCCCGCCGGGGCACACATCTTCGCCCGCAACCCGTCCGCGGGATCCGCCGAACAGCGGCGCCTCTCGATTCTCCCGGCCGGGCATGCGCAGGGCTACGCCGAGTGCTTCGCGGCGTTCGTCGGCGACAGCTATCGCCTCATGGCAGGCCATCGTGTCGAGGGAGTGCCGACGATCTCGGACGGCGTACGCGCCGCCCGGGTCGTCGAAGCCGTTCTGGAATCCGCCGCGAACGGGTCATGGGTCCCGATCGAGAAAGGACTATTGAGATGAGTTCTTCCCGCAAGGTCGCGGTCGATGCCGTGATCCGACCCCCGAAGGGTGCCAGGCGATGACGACGCATCCCGTGACCCTGTTCACCGGTCAGTGGGCCGATCTGCCGCTCGAGGAGGTGGCGCGCCTCGCGAGCGGCTGGGGTTACGATGGCCTCGAGATCGCCTGCTCGGGCGAGCATCTCGACCCGAGGAGGGCCGTCGAGGATGACGGCTACCTGCGCGAGCGGCTCGACATCCTCGATCGGCACGGCCTGAAGGTGTACGCGATCTCCCACCACCTCGCCGGTCAGGCGGTGTGTGACGACCCGATCGACTTCCGCCACCGGGCGATCCTGTCCTCGCGGGTATGGGGTGACGGAGACCCCGAGGGCGTGCGTCAGCGTGCTGCAGATGACCTCAGGTACGCTGCCCGCGCCGCCCGCCGCCTCGGGATCGATACCGTCGTCGGCTTCACCGGCTCCAAGATCTGGCCCTACGTGGCGATGTTCCCGCCCGTGCCGGCGTCCGTGATCGATGACGGATACCAGGACTTCGCCGACCGCTGGAACCCCATCCTCGATGTCTTCGACGCCGAAGGCGTCCGCTTCGCCCACGAGGTCCACCCCTCCGAGATCGCCTACGACTACTGGTCGAGCGTGCGGGCGCTGGAGGCCGTCGAGCACCGGGAGGCGTTCGGCTTCAACTGGGACCCGTCCCACATGATGTGGCAGAACATCGACCCCGTCGCCTTCATCACCGACTTCGCCGACCGCATCTACCACGTCGACTGCAAGGACACCCGCCTGCGCCGCCCCAACGGCCGCTACGGCGTCCTCGGATCCCACCTGCCCTGGGGCGACCCCCGACGCGGCTGGGACTTCGTCTCCACCGGCCACGGCGATGTCCCCTGGGAGGACTGCTTCCGCGCCCTCCGAGCGATCGGCTACACCGGCCCCATCTCCATCGAGTGGGAGGATGCCGGCATGGACCGCCTGCACGGCGCGGCGGAGGCCGTCGGATACATCCGCTCGCTGCTCTGGCAGACCCCCGGCGCAGCCTTCGACGCCGCATTCAGCAACCAGTCGTGACGGCTCCTGTCCGGCGGTTCGCCGAACCGTGACGGATGGTGGCGGCTGGGCTTCGTCGCCGGTTTCGCTGCGCGGATGCCGGTGGCGATGAACGTAGCCGGGGCGTAGGCCCTCGTGGCCGGTCCGGAGACCAGCTCGACGGTCGCGCGGGCCGCCGCATCCGCATCCGCATCCCAAGTCAAGGACTCCCGCATCCCGAATCAAGGATTCGATGCCAGGGATAGGCGACATCCGCAACTGTTGACGACTTCCGCCCCACGAACTCCTTGATTTGGGATGCGGGAGTCCTTGACTCGGGAGGCGGGAGGCGACCCGCGACCCGGCCCTCAGGAGTCGAACCCGAGCCCGAGCGCGTCGAGGGTGCGCAGCAGCACGTTGCGATGGCCCTCACGGTGGTCGGCGCGGTCGAGCGACCAGCGCGTCGCCGCGATGCCGGCGGATGCGGCGGGTTCCGGGGGGAAGGGCACGGGCCGCCGCCGCACCATTTCGAGCTCGGTGCGCTCGGTGGACTCGCCCGCGAGCAGGTCGAGCATCGTGTCGGCGGCGAAGCGGCTCGCCCCGACGCCGAGCCCGGTGAAGCCGGCCGCGTAGGCGACTCGTCCGCCGAGTGCCGTGCCGAAGTAGGCGCAGAAGCGCGTGCTCGCGTCGATCGCACCCGCCCAGCGGTGCGAGAACCGCAGCCCCTCGAGCTGCGGATAGAGGGTGAAGAAGTGCGAGGCGAGGCGTTCGAAGCTCGCCGGGCGGTCCTCGTAGCGGGCGCGAATCCGGCCGCCGTAGTGGTAGATCGCGTCGTAGCCGCCGAACAGGATGCGGTCGTCGGCGGTGCGGCGGGAGTAGTGGAACTGGTTCGCGAGGTCGCCGATGCCCTGCCGCCCCTCCCAGCCGATCGAGGCGAGCTGCTTCGCATCGAGCGGCTCGGTCATGAGCACGTAGTCGTACACGGGCACCGTCATGAGCCGGGTGCGCATGAGCAGGGAGGGGTAGACACTCGTGCCGAGGGCGACCCGCCCCGCGTGGAGCCGCCCGGCATCCGTGACGAGGTCGACACCCGCGCCCGCCGCATCGAGCCGCCGCACGGGACTGTGCTCGAAGATCTCGACCCCGGCGTCCTCGGCGGCACGGGCGAGCTCGCGCGCGAGCCGGCCGGGATGCACGAGCGCCACCTCGTGCTTGCGCCACATGCCGCCGAGGTAGCTCGGCGAGTGCACCTGGGCCTGCACCTCGTCGCGGTCCCACAGCACGACGTCCGCATCCCCGTCGGCGGGACGGATGCCGCTCAGCCAGGCGAGCTGGTGCGGCTCGGTCGCGACGTCGAGCTCGCCCGTGCGCTCCCATTGCACGTCGAGGCCGAGCTCGGCGACCGTCCGCTCGATCGCGTCGAGGTTCTCGCGTCCGAGGCGCTCGAGCTGCGCGTACTCGGCGGGCCAGCGGCTGCGTCCGTTCTCCTCGCCGTGGGTGAGGCTCGCCTCGACGAAGCCGCCGTTGCGACCGGATTGCGCCCATCCGATCCGCCTCGCTTCGAGCAGCACGACGCGCCGGCCGGGGTCGCGCTGCTTGGCGCGGAGGGCCGTCCACAGCCCGGTGAACCCGCCGCCCACGATCGCGAGGTCGGTCGTCGGCGCGCCGGTCAGCGGCGGGCGCGCGACCGGCTCGACGAGCTCGTCGAGCCAGAACACCGCCTGCCGCGTTTCCTCGAGCGCGTGCGCGATGACTGATGCGGACGGCGGGTACCGCTCGAAGACGGTCTCGTGCGGCGCGGGGCTCACCTCACCCATTCTGTCGCTGAGTGGTCGTATTTCTGCCCCATCACAGCGAGTTTGAGGCCGAGATACGACTACTCGCGAGTGTCTAGGCTGGGGGGATGCGGGTGCGGGACGCCACCGGGGCGGATGCGGAGGCGCTCGCGGCGCTCGCGGCGGTGACGTTCCCGCTTGCGTGCCCGCCGCACACCACGGATGCGGCGAAGGCGGCGTTCATCGCGGCGAAGCTGAGCGCGGCGAGCTTCGCCGCCTATCTCGAAGATCGCCGGCGGGCGCTGTTCGTGGCGGAGGACGACGGAACGCTCCTCGGCTACACGATGCTCGTCGCGGGCGAGCCGTACGACCCCGACGTCGCCGCCGTGCTCACGCTGCGGCCGACCGTCGAGCTCTCCAAGTGCTACGTGCATCCCGCCTCCCACGGCGGCGGCGTCGCGGCCGCCCTCCTGGACGTGAGCATCGACCATGCGCGCGCGGGAGCCGCGTCCGGGATGTGGCTCGGCGTCAATCAACTCAACGCCCGCGCCCAGCGGTTCTACGGCAAGCACGGCTTCGCCCGCGTCGGTGTCAAGCGCTTCCTGGTCGGCGACCGCTACGAGGACGACTACGTCTTCGAGCGCGCCCTGTAGCGAGCCCCGCTTCGGCGTGCTCAGACCGCCGCCCGCTCAGACCTCGGCGACCGTGAGCACGATCTTGCCGCGCGTGTGCCCCGACTCGATGAGCCGGTGCGCCTCGGCGACCTCCTCGAGCGGCAGCACGCGGTCGACGTACACCCGCACGTCGCCCGACTCGATGAGCCGCGTGATGATCGCGAGGGTCGCGGCGTCCGGCGCGACCCGGAACCCCGTCGCCCGGACCCCGAGCGCCTCCGCCTCCTCGACCATGGCCGGGAAGGATCCGGTCGGGCCGTTGACGTAGAGCCCGCCAGGCCGCAGCACGCGCAGCGAGCGGGAACCGGTGTCGCCCGCGACGTTGCCGATCAGGTCGACGACGACGTCGACCGGGTCGACCGCATCCTCGAAGGCACCTGTCGTGTAGTCGATCACCTCGGATGCGCCGAGCTCGGTCAGGAAGGCGGCGTTGCGCGCCGAGCCCGTCGCCACGACGTGCGCGCCGAAGTAGGAAGCGAACTGCACCGCGAAGTGCCCGACGCCGCCCGCACCCGCGTGGATCAGCATCCGCTGCCCCTCGTGCGCCTTCGCCGTCTCGACGACCATGCCCCACGCGGTGAGCGCGGCGAGCGGCACGGCCGCCGCCTCGACGTGCGAGAGCGATGGCGGCTTCTTCGCGACGCTGAGCGTCGTCACCGTGAGGTATTCGGCGTAGGAACCGCTCATCCGCGGCACCATGCCCATGCCGTACACCTCGGTGCCCGGCTGCAGCGGATGCGACTCGTAGGGCGCCTCGACGACGAGCCCCGAGAAGTCGTTGCCGAGCACGACGGGTTTCGCGGTGACCCCCGCCCACGCACCGCGCCCGGCGCGCGTCTTCGCGTCGATCGGGTTGACCCCGGCCGCGACCACCTTCACGAGGAGCTCGGCGTTGACGCGCCGCGGCGCCTCGATCTCGGAGGTCGCGAGCACCTCGGGCCCGCCCGGCTCCGTGAAGGTCACGGCCCGCATCATCGTCATGTCCCCTGGCCCTTCCCGCCTCGTGAGCCATTCAACGGGTGTCATGCGTCATCGGTGTTACGCGGATGTCACCGTGCTGATAACTTCGCGCCGGATCGCGCCCGCTCACCGCCTCGCGCGGTCCGCGCGGGGTTCAGCAACACGGCCTAGCGGCGCATCGCCGCGAGCAGCTGCTCGGCGAGCTGCACGAGGCGGTGGATCTCGTTCTCGTCGCGGTCGACCCAGCGCGTCTCCGGCACGCCGCTCACCGGCACGAAGTCCTCGTGCTGCTCCCACACGACGAGGGTGCGTTCTGCGCCGAGCACGTACTGCTGCCACCAGACCTGACGCAGGTAGTGACGGGGGATCGAACGCCAGGCTGAGCGGGTGGTCTTGATCTCGCACAGCTCGAGCCCGCCGCGCGACTCGCGGATGCCGTCGGGTGTCGCGAGGTGCAGCGGCGCGCCGTCGGCGTGGAAGAGCGCGGTGTTGCCGCGCATCCCCGGATGGTGGCGTGCGACCCAGCGGCCGATCTCGGGTTCGCGTTCGCGGCCGTGCTGCGTGTAGGCGTTGCCCGTGAACCGGGAGCCGAGCAGCTTCTCCAGGGCGAGCGCGCGCACGGCCTTGTCGCTCGTGAGGCGGGCGACATCCGTGGCCGTGACGCCGCGGGAGCGGGCGCGCAGCCAGCCGGCGCGATCCGTCGCATCCGCGACGATGCGCTCGCGGTGGGGCACGGGCGGTGCGTCGAAGAGCGCGAGGGTGGGCTGCACGGGTCCATGCTCACACGCAGGGGAGACGGTGCGGATTCCGACACGGCCTCGGCCCGCTCGATCCACCGGATTCCGGCACGGCCGCGGCGCGGCCCGCTCGATCGGCTGCGAGGCACCGCTGTGCGGCTCCCCGTTGGCCCCGTAGCCCGCGTAGCGGGCGTATCGAAACCCCGCCCGCAAACTCCCGAGACCTCATCAAGACTTGTCATAGAAATCTCTCAGGACTTCGAGCACAATCGACAACGTGAGCACTCAGACCACCGCCCCGACCGCACTCACCCGACCCGACGGCACGCCGGTACGGGCCCTTGTCGTCGACGACGAGCCGTCGCTCGCCGAACTCATCCAGATGGCGCTGCGCTACGAGGGCTGGCAGGTCGAGACCGCCACAGACGGGGCGACCGCGCTGAGCAAGGCGCGCGCTTTCCAGCCCGACATCATCGTGCTCGACATCATGATGCCGGGTCTCGACGGTCTCGAGGTGCTGCGCCGGCTGCGCGCCTCGGGCGACGATGTCGCCGTGCTGTTCCTCACCGCGAAGGACGCCGTGATGGACCGCGTCATCGGCCTCACGGCGGGCGGGGACGACTACGTCACGAAGCCCTTCAGCCTCGAAGAGGTCGTGGCGAGGCTGCGCGCCCTGCTGCGCCGCACCGGCCGTGCCGTCACGGGCTACACCGACCCCGTGCTGAGGGTCGGCGATCTGACCCTCGACGAGGAGAGCTACGAGGTGAGCCGTGCGGGCAAGCCCATCGAGCTCACCGCGAAGGAGTTCGAGCTGCTGCGTTACCTCATGCGCAATCCCCGCCGCGTCGTCAGCAAGCTGCAGATCCTCGACCGGGTGTGGAGCTACGACTTCGAGGGCCGCTCGAGCATCGTCGAGATCTACATCTCCTACCTGCGCAAGAAGATCGACATCGACGGCATGCCGCCCCTCATCCACACCGTGCGGGGCGTCGGCTACCTCATCAAACCCGCGACATGACGGATGATGTGCGCGCCCGCCGCGCGCCGTGGTCGATCCGTCGTCGCGTCGTCGTGGGCGTCGTCGCGCTCATCGCGGTGCTCGGCGTGCTCATCGGAACGGTCAGCGTGCTGGCCCTTCGGCAGAACCTGCTGCAGCGCCTCGACTCGCAGGTGGAGGAGACCATGCGTTTCGTCACCTCCGGACCCGGCGGCGGCCAGCTGCCGGGGGGCGCCGACAACCTCCGCAGCGGCCTCGTGATCGCCTACGCCTTCGAGGGGGGCGATCCCGTCGGCTACGTGTACACCGGCCCTGGCGACCGGACCACCCTCACGGAGGCGCAGATCGCGCAGGTGCTCGCGGCGCCGGAGGGGTCGGTCACGACCGTGCAGATCGACGGGCTCGGGAGCTATCGCGTGCAACTGCGGGAGGGCACCACCGTTCAGGGAACGGATGGCGCGATCGCGGTCGGCATGTCGACGTCGGAGGCCGACACCACCACCTGGACGCTCGTCGGCATCTTCGCCCTCGTCACGACGGGCGCTCTGCTGCTCGCGGCCGTCGGGGCGGTCGCCCTCACCCGGGTGGCGCTGCGTCCGCTCGGGCGCGTCACCGAGACGGCGACGCGCGTGACCGAGCTGCAGCTCGCCTCCGGCGATGTCGCCATCCCGGAGCGGGTGCCTGCCACCGAGGCCGACCCGCGCACCGAGGTCGGTCAGGTGGGCGCCGCCATCAACCGGATGCTCGGGCACGTCGAGAACGCGCTCGTCGCCCGCCAGGCCTCGGAGGAGAAGGTGCGGCGTTTCGTCGCGGATGCCAGCCACGAACTGCGCACTCCCCTCGCCTCGATCCGCGGCTACGCGGAGCTCACCCGCCGCAGCGACGAGGAGCTGCCGGTCGGCGCCATCCGCTCGCTCGATCGCATCGAGTCGGAGTCGATCCGGATGACCGCGCTCGTCGAGGATCTGCTCGAGCTCGCGCGGCTCGACGAGGGCCAGGGCCTCGTGTTCGGCGAGGTGGAGCTCGTGCGGCTCGTGACGGATGCCGCGGGCGACGCCTACGCGGCAGCCCCTGACCACGAGTGGGAGGTGGTGGCGCCGGAGGCGCCGCTCACGATCGAGGGCGACTCGGCGCGCCTGCACCAGGTGGTCGTGAACCTGCTCGCGAACGCCCACCGGCACACCCCGGAGGGCACGGCGGTGATCGTGACCCTCGCCGAGGACGGCGACGAGGTCGTGCTGACGGTCGCCGACGACGGGCCCGGCATCGATCCGGAGCTGCAGCCCGTGCTGTTCGAGCGCTTCGCGCGCGGAGACTCCTCCCGTTCCCGTGCGACCGGGAGCACGGGCCTGGGACTCGCGATCGTCGCGGCCGTCATCGAGGCGCACCACGGCTCGATCGGTGTCGAGAGCGCCCCGGGCGACACCCGATTCACGGTGCGGCTGCCGCGCCGCCGGCCGCCGCATCCGCCGGGCGGTGACCTGGCAGACTGAGCGCCATGCGATCCGCCCCCCGATCGTCCGTGCTCCCGTTCGCTCTCGCGCCGGCCGCGCTGCTCGCCCTCGCTCTGGCGAGTGTCCCGGTGAGCGCGTCGGCGAGCGAGGGCTCGGTGCCGCCGGAGGTCACCGCGTACGTCACGGGAGACGCGCTCGTCGAGCGCCTCGACGACATCTACGGGGTGAACGCGGCGGGCGAGGGCATCGACTTCGACGACACGACGACGCCGGGACCCATCTCGCGCGTCTTCCTCTGGACCGATGCGCGTCTCGCGGGCGACACCTCGGGCGAACCGACCCGGATGGCGAACGAATGGGCGGTTCCGATGACGGTCGCCGGGGCGCCGGTCGGTGTCGCGATCATCTGGATCAACCCCGACACGGAGGACGTGGAGCTCGCCGAGTTCCAGCCAGGCGCGGAGGCGGCGACGGCGCTCGCGGCGGTGCCCGGGAACGCCAGGCTCGTCGAGGATGCCGGGAGCGCGGCCTGGTTCGCGCTCGCCGACGGCACGCTCACCCCGCTCGTCGCGGGAACCTCCGGGGTCACCGAGCCCGTCCCGGTCGACGACTACCGGGTGGTCGCGCCGACCGAATCCCCGAGCCAGGAGGTCTCGGATGCGGGGCTCGGTCTCGCGATCGCGGCGGTGGTCGTGCTGTTCCTCGTGATCCTTCTCGCGCTGTTCCTGCTGCCGCGTCTCCGGAGGGCGCCCACGCAATAGCGCCGATGAGGTGTATCGTCGGTGTATGGCGCGCACCAACATCGACATCGACGAGGAGGCCTGCGCCCTCGTGATGCGGCAGAAGGGCTTCGCCACCAAGCGCGACGCGGTGAACTACGCGTTGCGCAGGGCCGCGATCATCCCGTACACGAAGGAGGAGATCCTCGCGATGGAGGGCAGTATGCCCGACTTCCCGGACCTCGAGGAGATCCGCCCGACCGAGGACATGACTCCCTGGTGATCGTCCCCGACTCGTCGGCGTGGATCGACTACCTGCGCGAAAGGGACACTCCCGCACGCCCCGCGCTGCGGGCGGCGCTCCGCCAGGATCTCGCGGTGCTCTGCGAACCCGTCTGGGCCGAGCTCATGCGCGGGGTGCGCGACGGGCGCGACCGGACGAGGATCGAGCGCACCCTGGCCGGCCTGGACATCATCCCGACCGCCCACGAGGACTGGGAGAACGCTGTGACGATCGCCCGCGCCTCCCGGCGGCGGGGCGTGACGATCCGGTCGTTCACGGACTGCCTGATCGCCGGCATCGTCGTCCGCACGGGAGCCACACTCCTGCACAACGACGTCGACTTCGAGCGGATCGCCGACGCCTTCCCCCTGCTCGCCCAGACCCGCGGCTGAGGAGGATCGGTGCTCGAGCCCTCGCCTGGTCGAGGATCTCGAGGCCGAGCGAGAGCTCGTCCGGCGTCGAGGTGAGCGGCGGGTAACCCTTGTCGGGCATCGTGGTGTCTTTGATGTTGCCACTGTCGATCCCCATCGACAGTTCCCAGCCTGCCCCGCGGTGGTCAGCGGGATTTGAAGGCCTGAATCGCCGCGAGCGAGGAGGAGTCGACGATCTCCGACCCGAACCGCTCGAGCACGATCGCCTGGGTTGCCTTGAGATGCGCGGCTGCGAGTGACTGCACGCGGTCGACGTCGCCCTCCTCGATGAGGTGCACGATTGCAGAGTGGGTGCGGAACGACTCCTGCTGGCGATCGGTTCCCGGATACTCGGCCGCCGCGCTCACAGTGTCAGCCCAGGTTCGCTCCTGGATCGACCATACAGCGACCAAGGTGCGCACTAGCAGCCGCACCGTCTCGTTCTTCTCTCCTGCGACCACGAGGTCGTGGAAGTCGCGCGAGACCGCAGAGTAGCGCACCGCATCCCCGATCGCATTCTCGGTCTGCGCGAGGTTCGCCTTCAGCGCTGGCACGATCGTGGTTGCGCGGTCGGCACGCCGGGCGCAGGCGGCCGCACACATCGGCTCTAGGACGAGAAGCGATTCGGCGAGGTCGGAGAGCGTCACGCCCTGCCCCTGCATCGATAGGGCGAGGGCATACGACGCCGAAGCCCAGTCGGGCTTGTGTACGAAAGCCCCGCCGAACTTGCCGCGCCGTACGGTGATGAGCCCCTCGGCCTCCAAGATCCGCAGTGCTTCGCGCAGCGAAGGTCCGCTCACGCCATACTGGCGGATCAGATCTTCCTGTCGTGGAAGCGGGACGTCGGTCTGGTTCCCGCGCAGGATGCGCAGTCGCAGATCGGCCGCGATTGATTCGGCGATTCGGGGAGAGATCCCGATCCGCGAGTTCGGTCGCCTGTCGATGTCGTCCATGCCGAGCCTATCGCTGGTTGTGATGCCTTTCGGTCAACCTAGTCGGTATCGGACCCGCAGAGGCGGCGCCTCGCAGGCGTGCCGATCATGGCAGATCCCGGATGGTGCCGCCATCCACTTGGATGTTGACACCCGTCGTCCAGGTCGTCGCGTTCGAGGCGAGAAACACCACCATGCGGGCGACCTCGTCGGGGGTTCCCGTGCGGCCCATCGAGATCGGTTCGAGCTCCATCATGCGTTGCTCGATCTCGTCGGGGCTCTTGCCCATGCGTTGAGCCGCCGAGTCGTAGCCGGCGAGGATGCTCTCGCTGCGAGTGAGGCCCGGCAGCACCGCGTTGGCCAGGATGTTGTACTTCGAATACGAGCGTGAGATCACCCGGGTCGCGCTCATCAGCGCCGCCTTGGAGGCGGCGTAAGCGGCGAACCGCGGATCGGAGGTCCGTCCGGCGGTGGAGGCGATCGTGACGATGCGGCCCCAGCCAGCTTCCTTCATCGTCGGGATGCAGGCGTGGGCAAGACCGACCGCGCTCAGTGTGTTCTGGGCGAACGTGTCGGCCCAGCTCTCGGGGGTGTAGTCGCGCAGATGCGCCCCGTCGGAACCGCCGGCCGCGGCGATGATGCCGTCGATGCGGCCGAAGGCCTTCAGTGCGGCGTCCTTGAGCGCCTCGGGGGTCGCCGGGTCGACGGCGTCGGCGGCGTGTCCGACGACGGTGCCGCCCTTCGCCGTCAGTGCGTCGACGACGTCGTTCAACCGGCCGGCTCCACGTGCGGAGAGCAGCACCGAGGCGCCCTCTTCGACGAGGATCTCGGCGGTCGCCTTGCCGATGCCGGCGCTGCCGCCGGTGATGATGTAGGCGCGTCCCGCGAGTCCCAGGTCCATTCAGTTCTCCTTCGTCAGGTCGTAGGCGTCGGGGGTGATCCCCTGACTCTTCAGCTCGTGCTTCAGCACTTTCATGGTCGGAGTGCGCGGCATGTCGCTCACCCGGCGCACGAAGCGCGGCACGGCGTATTTGGGGAGGTCCCCGGCGACGCTCCGAATGATGGCGCGTACGTCGGCATCCGGATGCTCCAGAAGGAGGGTGGCCATGACCTCGGTCTCGCCGTCGATCTCGACCCCGTAGACCGCGGCTTCCGTCACGTCGGGATGCGCGACCAGTACGCTCTCGACCTCCCAGGCGGAGATGTTCTCGCCACGACGGCGCAGGGAGTCCTTCGCGCGCTCGGCGAAGTAGAGGTCGCCGTCGACCGTCAGGTAGCCGCGGTCGCCGGTGGAGAACCACAGATCGGTGATCGCCGCCACGGTCGCCGTGTCGTTGCGGTAGTAGCCGCGGGTGAAGACGTCGTCGGCCTTCGGCCGCACCTGGATGTCACCGGCGACGCCCGCCGCCACCGGATGCCCGGTGTCGTCGACGATGCGCACCTGGAAGAGGTCACTCTCGCGTCCCGCGGACCCCGGTGCGCACCCCGCACCCGGGATGTTGACCGTCGACATCGGAGCCTCGGTGAGCCCGTAGACCTCGAGCAACTCCACGCCGAAGCGGTCGCGCCACTCGGCCTGGTCGCGCTCCGGGGCTCCGGCGCCGTAGGCGAGACGCACGGGGTGATCGCGGTCGCGGGCGGGGTCGGGGTCGCCGGATGCCGAGGAGATCATCGCCAGCACCGAGCCGAGGTAGTTGAAGACGGTGATGCCGCGGTCGCGGCAGAGCTGCCAGAACCGGCTGCTGGTGAACTTCGACTCCAGGTCGATCGAGGCGCCGACGGCCAGCGCGGCCATGACCCCGCTGTAGCGCGCGTTCTGGTGGTACAGCGGGAAGAAATTGAGCAGCCGGTCGTCGGGGCCATAGCTGCCGACCTCGGCGACGTACTGGGCCAGCCGGATGCAGCCGCGCTGGTTGTGCACGACACCCTTCGACGGCCCGGTGGTGCCGGAGGTGTAGAGGATGACACCTCCTCCGTCGGTGTCGGGACCCTGCCATCCCTCGGGGTCGAGGTAGAGGGAAGAGAGTTCGAGCGCGTTGGGCGCCTCGGGGCTCGCGCCACGCGCGATGACACGGATCGCCGGGGAGGAACCGGCGACGAGACGCTGCACCTCCCCGGCGTAGGCTGCGTCGCACACGACCGTGTCGACCTCGGAATCATCGATGAGGTGCTTGAGCAGCGCCCCGCGATAGTTCGTATTGAACGGCGTCTCGATGCATCCCAGCAGTGAGGTCGCGAACCACACGTCGACGGTCTCGTGGGCGGTGTCCATGAGGATGCCAACCCGGGATGCGGGACCAAGGCCCGACTCCGACAGACCCCGCGCGAGGCTGCGCACATCGTGCCAGAGCTGCCGGTAGGAGCGTCCGGACCCGTCGATCCGGAGCATCTCCCGGTCGTCGTACATGCTCGCGCGCTCGGCCAGGAACGTCGCCATCGCCGTCACTGCAGTTCTCGTCTCTCGTCGACAGGACGCTCGAGCACCGGGGCCCGACCGTCGGTTCGCTACTTCTTGCTTCGCTCGGCGAAGGCGTTGACACGGGCAAGGGCGTCGGCTCCGAGCATCGTCTCGTACGCATCCTCCATCGATGACAGCGGACGGGTCTCGTTGAGGATCTTCTTGTAGAGCCGGATGGCGTTCGGTGAGCCCTTGGCGAGCTCGGCGAGCACGCTCTGCACGGCATCCTCGAGTCCGTCGTCGGGAACGACCTTGGTGAGCATGCCACCCTGGAAGGCGTCGGCCGCACTGAACGTGGTTCCCGAGTAGAGCCAGTAGCGCAGGATGGCGGGGGGGACACGGTCGCGCAGCAGGCGCGGCATGTGCCCGTCGACGATGCCCACGCGGGCCTCGGGCATCGCGAACTTCGAGCGCTCGGTGGCGATCACGATGTCGCAGACCAGTGCGATCGTCAGGCCACCGCCGAGGCAGAGCCCGTCGACGGCCGCGATGGTCGGCTTCGGGAGACTGCGGATCGCCTCGAAGGGCACGGCCTCGTCGTAGCCGAAGAGGGCGCGGTCGCGGGCGTTGAGCGAGCCGAGCATCTCCTTGAGGTCACCACCGACGGCGAAGTTGCCCTCGGAGCCTTGGAGGACGACGGCCGTCACCTCGTCGTCCAGGTAGGCGTCGCGGTAGAGGTCGCGTAGCTCCGCATACAGCTTCTTCGTGAGGGCGTTGCGCGCTTCGGGACGGTGGAACACGATCCGCTGGACGCCGTCGACCACGGAACTCTGGAAGTGTTCTGACATATGCAAACCTTATAGCCATTATAACAATAAGCAACCCGCGGCCACAGATTGCGAGGACCGACATGACGCCGGTGATGGCGACGCTACTCGTGCTCGCGCTGTCGTTGGCTGCCTTCCTCTCAGGCCGCATCCCGTCGGCGGTGGTCGCGATCGCCACCGCGATGGCTCTTTGGGGGACCGGCGTGATCACGTTGCCGGAGGCGCTCGCCGGCTTCAGCGACCCCAGCGTCGTGTTCATCGCAGCCCTCCTGGTGGTCAACGCCGCGGTGCAGTCGACTGGGCTCGCGGCCCGCGTCGCCCGGGTGATCGCGCCGGGAGAGACTCCGAACGCACGCTTCGCGTTGTTGCGTCTCATGATCGTCACCGCGCTACTGACGCCGTTCGCCATCCCGAGCGCCGCGATCGGCGCCACGATGCCGGCGGCCGTTGTCGTCGCGGGGCGACTCGGCATCCCGCCGTCGCGGTTGCTGCTGCCCGCGGTCTACGCGGCGCACGCCGGATCGATGCTCGTACTGACCGGAACCCCGGTGAACGCGATCGTGTCGCAGAAGGCGGCGGACAGCGGCGGCCGCCACTTCGGCTTCCTCGAATTCGGGCTCGTCGGGGTGCCGCTGCTCGTCGGCACGCTGCTGCTGGCGCAAGCGCTCTCCCCACGCCTGCCGAGCGACCGCGTGCCCATGGTCTCGCTACTGCCGGAACCTCCCGTCGAGGGGCCCCTCGGGCGCCGGAGCTGGGCCGCGATCGTGGTGCTGGTCGCGATGGTCGTCGCACTGGCGACCGGGATCGTTCCTCCGGCGATCGTGGTGCTGACGGCGGCCGGGGCGATGGTGCTGCTCCGGGTGATCGCGCTCGACGACGGGCTGCGCCGGGTTCCATGGAGTGCGGTGCTTATCGTCGCCGGGATGCTGCCGATGTCGACCGCCTTCATCTCCAGCGGTGCAGCGGATATGGTCGGCGACGGCATCCTGGATCTCACCGGCCAGACCGGACCGCACCTCGCCCTGCTCGCGATCTGCCTCGTGACCGTCGTGCTCGGGCAGTTCATCACCAACATGGCGACGACGCTGATCGTGGCCCCGATCGCCATCTCGGTCGCCGGAACGCTCGAGGTCTCCGTGATGCCGTTCATGATGGCGCTGACGGTCGCGGCGGCGGCCTCGTTCTTCACTCCGATCGCGACACCGGCCAACACGATGGTGCTGGAGCCCGGTGGGTACCGGTTCAGCGACTACGCGCGGTACGCACCCCCGTTCGGACTGCTGTTCGTCGTCGTCGCGGTGCTGCTGGTGCCGGTGCTCTGGCCGTTCTGACCTCGCACCACACTTTCTGTCTTTACAAAGAATAATAGTTTTGCCTACTGTCGGCTTCGAGCCGCGAGAGAGGATTCACATGCACGCCACGACCGAGATGGTCACCCTCCCGTCGACGACGACGGAGGTCTACACGAAGGGCGAGGGGCCGACGCTGCTGCTCATCCAGGGCGCCGGTGCGGCGAAGGAGGCGTGGTTCCCGATCATCGACCGCATCGCCGACCGGGTGCGCTGCATCACCTTCGACAACCGCGGAGTCGGCAAGGCGTCGGATGCGCCGGAGAACCTCACGATCGAGGATCTCGCGCGGGACGCCGCGGACCTCATCGAGCACCTCGGCGGCCCTGTGCACGTCGCGGGCGTCTCACTCGGCGGCATGACGGCGATGCGGTTGGCGTCGACGCGTCCCGATCTCGTGACCAGCCTGACCCTGCACTCGACCACGGCGAAGCGGCATGGCCGCGGCGAGGATGCCTCCGCCTTCCGGTTGCGGCTGCTGGAGCTCGACCTGCCGGTCGATGTGCTGCGGCGCTTCGTCATCCTCTTCGCGGAGGGGCAGGCGGGGCTGAACTGGGAGATCCCGACCGCTGTGGTGAACTCCGAGCGGTTCGTGAAGCAGAACTTCATCGCGCACATGCACGCCGCGACGCACCACAACATGACTGTCGAGGATCTCGCGCGTATTACGGCGCCAACGCTGATCACCGTTGGCAGCGACGATATCTCGACGACACCTGAGAACGCCAAGCATCTGTGGCGTTCGATCCCCGGATCGCGCCTCGTCACGATCGAGGGCGGCGGCCACGGCGTCTACATCTCGGAGCCCGATCTCGTCGCGTCACTGACCGCGGGGTGGGTGCTGCGTCAGCACTCCTGAGATCTAGCGCTGGGACGCACTGCGTCGGAGGTGTTCTCAGGCCGCGTAACTGCGCAGGCTGTCGAGCGGCACGCTGACGGCGATGGGGGCACCGGGGGCAAGCGAGCGCACCCAGGCGCCGTCGTCGCCGGTCACGCGGGCGTGCAAGCGTGCGTCGTCGTTCGTGCGAACCGTCACGTCGATGTGTCGGCCGCCGTACTCGGCGGTGATGAGCGACGCCTCGAAGGTGATCGCATCCGTGCCGGTGGCGCTGCCGGCGGCGGCGAGCCGCACGTCATCCGGGCGGATGCGGGACACCGCGGCGTCGCTCTCCAGCCCGAGCTTCGCGCGAGCGATGCGGGCGCCGCTTGCCGCGACCCAGTCAGCTCCGTCGCGCTCCCAGGCGATGCGGTTCGACATCCCGATGAAGGAGGCGACGTAGTCGGTTGCGGGGGAGCGGAAGACTGCCTCGGGGGTGTCGACCTGCTCGATCCTGCCGGCTCGCATCACAGCGATCCGGTCACCGAGAGCGAGGGCCTCGTCCTGGTCGTGGGTGACCAGCACGCCGGTGAATCGCAGCTCTTGGTGCAGTTCGCGGATCTCGGTGCGCACCTCGACGCGTAGCTTCGCGTCGAGGTTCGAGAGGGGCTCGTCGAGCAGCATGACGGCGGGACGCGCGACGAGTCCGCGCGCGAGGGCGATCCGCTGTTGCTGGCCGCCGGAGAGCTGCGCCGGGTACCGGTCGAGCAACTCGGTGCAGTGCACCAGTTCGGCGGCGCGCTCGACCCAGCCCTGCCTGAGTGCGTCGGTCATGCCCCGCACCTTGAGCGGGTAGGCGATGTTCTTGCGTACGGTCATGTGCGGCCAGAGCGCGTACGACTGGAAGACCATGCCGATGTTGCGCTTGTGGGTCGGCTTATCGACGCGACCCGAGCCGTGGAACACGACATCCTCGCCGAACGAGATCGTGCCCTCGTCGGGCTTCTCGAGGCCGGCGAGCATCCGCAGCGTCGTGGTCTTGCCGCAGCCGCTCGGGCCCAGGAGTACGAGGATCTCGCCGTCGGCGATCTGCAGGTCCAAGCCCGCGACCACGGTCTCGGCGCTGAAGCGTTTGGTCAGGTTGTCGATGTTGATGCTCACGGTCATCGGGAGCAGCCCTTCGCTGGAAGATTTGGAGAGCCAGGTGTAGGAGTCAGCCTAGATCAGATTGACAATACTAGTAAAGATTACTAGTGTAACGGTCGCGGTGGCTGACCGCAGTTCGCGGATTCAACGAGGAAACCGAAAGGAACACAGCGTATGAAGAAACCGGCTCTCCGACTCGCCGCCGTGGCCGTAGCATTCAGCGTCGCGCTTGTCGCGACCGGCTGCTCGACCGGCGGTGGAACAACCTCCACCGAGACCGAGACCGTCTCGGCCGAGTGGCAGGAGATCATCGATGCCGCCAAGCAGGAAGGCAGTGTGATCTGGTATTCGACCGCTCCGCCCGCCGCTCGCGAGTTGCTCGTCCAGGCCTTCCAGGCCAAGTACCCCGAGATCTCCGTCGACGTGCGCGCACTGTCCTTCGCCGACTCCGAGGCCGCCCTCCAGACCGAGCACGACACCAATACCCCCGGTGCCGACGTGGTCTCCAACGTCGACTACGCTTGGATCTACGAGCGCGTCGGCCAGCCCGGTTGGATGGCTGAGATCCAGGGCAACGCCTACGACGCCGAGGACTGGGTCGACTCCGGCCTGCTCGTCGACGACAAACTCGTGACCGTACCGATCGGTCTGGTAACCATCGGCTGGAACACCGACCTTCTGCCCGACGGTGCGGAGCTCATCACCGGCTACGACTCGCTGCTTGACCCGAAGCTCGGCGACGGTGCGATCGGCATCATCGACCCGTCCGAGGTCGCGGTCTACGCCGACTGGTGGGACTTCATCTCCGACGGTTCCGACCAGTACCTCGAGGACATGGTCGATCAGAACCCGAAGTTCTACCCGGGTGCCGCCTCGATGCAGCCGTCGCTGGCGGCCGGCGAGATTGCAGTCGGCGCGTTCACCACGGCGGCTGACATGCAGGCGCTCGTCGACCAGGGCGCGCCGGTCGACTTCATGGTGCCCGACCCGGCCTGGGTGGCCCAGAACATCTTCTGGATCCCCGAGTCGGCCGGACACCCGAACGCCGCTCAGCTGTTCATGGACTTCCTCGGAACCGAGGACGGCCAAGCGGCCATCGCGAAGTACGGCGTGACGCCGCTAACCGCCGTGCAAGACCAGACCCTGGGTGGAAGCACCGAGATCAAGATCGTGAACCTGGAGAACCTGCTCGACCCCGCATGGGTCTCGGATTACCAGTCGAACTGGAAAGAGATCTGGGGTCGCTGACCTCCGAGGTGCCGCCGGGCCGCTGACCGGTCCGGCGGCACCCTAGCTCCACCCGGCACCACCGAACACCGCTCGACCGCATTCGGAGAGGAATGTCGATGACGACGATGGCACTGGCAGCCCAACGGGCCCGCTCGAAGCGTCCGAGAGCGAAGGCGCTGCTGGCCAGCCACGGACTGCCGGTCGGGCTGCTCATCGTGCTGGCTTTCCTCGTCGTCTACCCCCTCGTGCGCCTGCAGGTGCTGGCGCTGGAGGATGGCGGCCGCGCCTACGAGGCCGCCGCCGCGCTCCCCGGCATTGCCGAGACCATCGGGGTGACCGTCGCCCTCGGCGCGGGATCCCTCGTGATCGCCGTCGTGATCGGCACCGCACTCGCCTGGTTCGCCATGCGACTGCCCCAGCGGGCGAGCTGGCTGTCGATCGTGCCCATCCTGCCGATGGTGCTGCCGTCGGTCGCCGTCGTCGTCGGCTGGGCCTTTCTCTTCTCGCCGCAGGTCGGCTACATCAACATCCTTTTGCGGATGCTGCCTTTCATCCAGGTCGAGACCCCCGAGGTCGGCCTCCCAGCGGGACCACTCAACGTCTACACGGTGTCCGGCATCGTCATCGTGACCGGTCTCCAGCTGGTGCCGCTCGTCTTCCTCTTCGTGCAGAGCAGCCTCCGGCAGCTCAACTACGAGAGCATCGAGGCCGCACTGGTCGCCGGCGCTTCCCCGGTCAAGTCCTTCTTCACAGTCGTCGTGCCGCTGCTGCGTCCCGCGCTCGTGTATTCCGCGGCTTTCGCGATGCTGCTCGGCCTCGGCCAGCTCGCAGCCCCGCAGTTCCTCGGAGCTCGGGAGGGCATCCGGGTTCTTGCGACGGAGATCTACCTGGCCGGTGGCGAGTCGCCGACCGACTTCCCTCTCGCTGCCGCAGCCTCGTCGCCGCTGCTGATCGCGGGCATCGGCTTCATTCTGCTGCAGCGAGCCCTGCTGCGGAACGACTTCCGCTTCGTGAGTGCCGGAACTCGCGGAGCGGCGCGTCCGCTCAAGTCGTCGCGCCTGGCTGCACCCGCCATCGCTCTCTTCGGCACGGTGACGCTTGTGCTGCCCTTCGCGGCGCTGCTCATCGCGGCTCTCAGCCCGTTCTGGACGGCGAAGGTCGACCCGACGAAGTTCTCGCTCAACAACTTCGTCGTGGCTCTGAGCGACGGCAACGTGCAGAGTGCGATCGTCACCAGCGTGCTCGCGTCGGTGGGAGCCATCGTGATCGCCCTGCCTCTCGGTTACCTGATCGTCGACGTGCTCTACCGACGCCGCGGCCATCGGGTGGTGCGCGGCATCATCGACATCGTCATCCAGCTGCCGCTGGGAGTGCCGGCGATCGTCTTCGGCGTCGGCTTGCTGTTCGTGTACACCGGCAACCCGTTCCTGCTCTACGGCTCTACGGCGTTGATCATCATCACCTACGTGATCCTTGTGCTGCCGTTCACAGTGCGTATGCAGCTCGCGGCGCGCATGACCATCGGCTCCAGCTACGAGGATGCGGCGCACGCTAGCGGCGCGGGGGCATTCCGCACGCACCTCGGCATCGTCGTGCCGATGATGCGCGGAGGCCTCGTCGGCGCCGCGGTCATCATGTTCGTGATCCTGACGCACGAGTTCGCCGCGTCGATGTTCGTGCGCTCGACCCGTACCCCGGTGCTCGGCACCGTTCTTTACGACTTCTGGTCGCGCGCCACCTACCCGATGGTCGCGACGATCAGCATCATCATGGCAGTGGTCACCGGGCTCGGCCTGTTGATCGCGGTGCGGGTCGGAGGCCGCGAGGCGCTCAGCCGCCTCTAGGGGCGGTATAGAGGTTGAACCCCTTGTGGCCTCCATCCGGTTGTCGGGAACGGGGATCGGCCGGGCCGGCGGGATGCGGTCCCGGCCGTCCCGGCAGGGAGGTCAGTGGTTGGGGTCGCCGTGCCCCTCGGAGCCGTTGGGCCGCGCGATGTCCATGAGCATGGTCGCGACGAAGGCGGGACGCTCGTCGTTCTCGCGCTCCATCGTCATCTCAACGGTGATGCGGACCCCGGCTCGGCTGGGGGCGACCTCGACCAGCTTCGCCGACAGGCGCACGCGCGATCCGCTTCGCACCGGGGCGGTGAAGCGCACGCGGTCGAACCCGGCGTTCATCTGCATCGGGGAGTCGGTCACCCAGAGCAACTTCGGCCACAGGGCGCTGATCATCGCGAGGGTCAGGAAGCCGTGCGAGATGGTGCCGCCGAAGGGGCTCGTCGCAGCACGCTCGGGGTCGACGTGCAGCCAGTAATGGTCGTTGGTCACCTCGGCGAAGGTCGAGATCTGGTCCTGGGTGATGGTCAACCACTCAGACGCGCCGAGCTCTGAGCCAGCGAGACCCTCCAGGTCGGCGTACGCGATTCTCATTTTTCCCTTTCGTCTGCACTCCACCGTGGAGCGCGCTTCTCGATGAACGCCGCCGGGCCCTCGAGGGCATCCGGGTGCATACGGTGGCCTTGGATCCGCTCCCAGCCGCGCTCGGGGTGGGAGCCGAGCAGGTCGGTCTGGTAGTCGCGGATCACGGCGCGGCTGATGCGCACCGCGGCGGGGGAGGCGGCGGCGATGATCTGGGCGAGCTGCCGCGCACGGGGCAGCAGATCCTCGTCGGGTACGACCTCGGAGACGAGTCCGGACTCGCGAGCCGTCTCAGCATCCAGCATCTCGTCGCGCCCGAGGAGAGCCATGCGGATGACGCGGTCGGGTCGCATGCGCTGGAACAGCTCGAGCGGCTCGAGCGCGGTCACCTGGCCGACGCTGACGTGCGGGTCGACAAAGCGGGCCGAGGCCCCGGCGATGCTGATGTCGGCGTCGCCGACGAAGTGCAGGCCGCCGCCGGCGCAGATGCCGTTGACTGCGGCGATCACTGGGATGGGGACGGTCGGGCCGGGGAGGAACGCGAGTTCCTCCGCGGCGGTCGCGCCAATGTCAGTGCGTTCGGCCGCGAGCATCGACATGTCGGCGCCCGCGGAGAATGCCTTCCCCGCCCCCGTCAACACCACGCAGCGGATGGCGGGGTCGGCGGCGACGCGGGCCCAGAGCGCCGCGAGCTCGCGCATCGTGTGGGTGTCGAAGGCGTTCGCCTTCTCTGGTCGGTTCAGCGTGACGATCAGCACGTGGTCGTCGAGGCGGGTGTCGAGCATGTCGCTCTCGGCGTAGCGCGGGAGGTCGGCCAGGCTCGGGACGGTCATCAGGTTCTCCGTTCGGTGCCGTCGCCCGCGGCCCGGTGGGCCGCGAGGACGACGAGTTCGTGCTCCCGCTGCGGGTCGAGCAGCAGGTCGCGGTTGTCGCGCGCCAGTTCCATGGTGGCGCGGATGGCGGGCTCGGGGACAGCGGCGATGGAGGCGGCGAGCTTCCGACACCGGGGCAGCAGCTCGGCATGCGGCACGACCTCGGTGACCAAACCCCACGCTAACGCGGTTGCCGCGTCGATCGGCTGTCCGGTGAGTGAAAGTCGCGCCGCACGGGCCGCGCCGACGGCGGCGGGCAGGTGCGCGCTCATCCCCCAGCCGGGCACCAGCCCGACCTTGGCGTGCGTGTCGGCGAAGACCGCGCGGTCGGAGGCGACCGCGAACGTGCAGGCGAGCGCGATCTCGAGACCGCCGGTCACGCAGGCGCCGTTGACGGCGGCGATGGTCGGCGTCGTCATCCGACGTGCCTGGGTCGCCGGGTCCGTCGGGGTGGGCCGGTAGCCAGCGGCGAACAGCTCCGTGATGTCGACCCCCGAGCTGAAGGCGGGATCGGTGCCGGTCAGGATCACGACGCGCACCTCGGGGTCGGCGTCGGCCCGGGCAAGCTCATCGACGAGGGCGATGCGCAGGGCGCGGCTCAGGGCGTTGCGCGTGGCGGGGCGATCGAGGGTCACTGTCAGGATGCCCTCGGAGCTCGCGATCGCGAGGTCCTCCGCCATCGTCGCTCCCTCGCTCGAGGCTGGTCGATCCAGCCACCAATTTATATAATGATATAGATATTGAAAGGTCGGTGTCGATGGTGCTCCCACCCTCACTCTCCGAGCGGATCGCGCTCCCCGTCGTGTGCGCGCCGATGCTGCTGGTGAGCAGTCCGGAACTCGTCATCGAGTCGCGCAAGGCCGGTGTGGTCGGCGCCTTTCCCCGGCAGAGCGCCCGCAACCGCGAGGACTTCGAGGGCTGGCTCCGTCGCATCCAGGACGAGATCGGCGAATGGGCCGCGACCACCGGCGGGGTACCGGGACCGCTTGCGGTCAACCTGCACACGAACGTTCCGGACCTCGCCACCGAACTCGACCTCTGCGCCGCCGCCGGCGTCGACATCCTGATCACGGCGCTCGGCGATCCGGTCGAGCTCACAGCGATGGCGCACGATCGGGGTCTGCTGGTCTGGCACGATGTGACGGCGATGCGCTTCGCCGACAAGGCGGCCGCGGCCGGCGTCGACGGGATGACGTGCATCGGCGCAGGGGGAGGCGGCCACTCCGGAACCGTCAGCCACCTCGCGCTCATCCCCAAGGTGCGGCGGATGTTCGACGGCACGATCGCGCTCGCCGGCGCTGTCGCGACGGGTGCCGCGGTGCGCGCGGCCGAGATCCTCGGAGCCGACCTCGCCTACGTCGGAACCCGGTTCACCGCGACCGTCGAGTCGGCCGCGGACCCCCGGCAGAAGGAGTGGATCGTCGCGGGTGGGGCCGCCGACCTCGAGTACACCGCCAAGGTCAACGGCGTGCCGGCCAACTGGATGCGGGCCTCCCTCGCCGCCCGCGGTATCGATCTGGCCGCCCTCGAGGCGCCGGTGACGCGGGGCCACGAGCACCTCGGCGGTCCGCGCCCGTGGCGTGACCTCTGGTCGGCAGGTCAGGGCATTGAGCTGATCGACGACATCCCGACCGTGGCTGAGCTGGTCGCCCGGCTGGAGACCGAGTACCTCGCGGCGTGCGCGCTGCCCGACCGGGTCGCCGTGGTGCGGGGTCGGCACGAGGTGGTCGGATGATCGAGCCCGTCGACCCCGCGGAGTACGCGGACTCCCTGGCGCGTCGCACCCCGGCGCCCGCGCTCGTGCGCCCCGGGGTCTGGACGCTCCCCCTCCCGCTGCCTGACTGGGCAGGGATGGAATCCACGCTCACCACCGTCTATCTCGGTGTCGACGGACGGGTGGCGCTCATCGACCCGGGCTGGGACATCCCGGCCAATCGGGAGCGTCTCGAGACCTGGCTCGCGGAGCACGGACGGGGCCTCGCCGACATCACGCTCGTCGCCGCCAGCCATCTGCATGCCGATCACCTCGGGCTCGGCACCTGGCTGCACGGGCTCACCGGCGTGCAGGTGACGATGCATGCCGCGGAGGTGCGGTCGCTCCTCGACCCGCCGGCCCTCACCCCTGACGCCGAGCTCTTCGACCGCTGGGGAGTCCCGGAGGGGGAGCGGGCGAGCCTCGGGCCGACGATGCGCGGCACGTTGCCAGACGTCGAGGCAGAGGCGCTGAGCGCGGTCCAGGACGGGACGGTGCTGGATGCCGCGGGCACCCCGCTCACCGTCATCCACACCCCGGGGCACACGAGCGGCTCGCTCTGCTTCGTCGACGACCGCGACCGCCTGCTCGTGACGGGCGATCATGTGCTGCCGGTGGTGCGGCCGGGGCTGGCGATGGGCGGTGACGAGCCGCAGGACCCGATCGGCGACTACCTGCGCTCCCTGGAGAAGCTGTGCCGTTACGACGGCTACGAGGTGCTGCCCGGCCATGAGTTCCGGTTCCGCGGCCTGGGCGAGCGCCTCGCCGAGCTGGCCGAGCATCACCTCCGTCGCCGGGAGCAGATCGCACGGCTGCTCGACACGGTGGCGCAGCCGACGGTGTGGCGCATCGCGGAGCGCGTCGAGTGGACCGGCGGGTGGGGAGCGGTGCTCGCTCACATCCGGCGCTCGGCGCTCGCGCAGACCGAGTTCCACATCCGCTCGCTCCGTCGTGAGGGCGAGATCGCGGAGTAGGAGCTTCAGCCTTCCTTCGGAAGCCCCAGGATGCGCTCGGCGATGATGTTGCGCTGCACCTCGGACGTTCCGCCGTAGATGGTCGCGGCGAACGATTCCAGCACCTCATCGAACTGTTCAGATCGGGCGAGCCCGTCGGCCGACACCACCTCGAGGGAGAACGCCGCGCCGCGCTGCACCGCTTCGGAGCCGAAGACCTTGAGGATGCCAGGCAGCGCATCCGGGATGCCGAGCGCGCGGTTCGCCACCGAGCGCAGGCCGGTGAGGCGAATGCCTTCCATGTCGCCCATCAGGCGTCCGAGCCGCTCGAGCTGGTGCGGGGCGAGGTCGTCACGGGCGACGACGGGCGCGAGCGCCCGCTGGAGCTCGAGCCAGTTGTTGATCCAGATCATGTCGCGCTCGTGCTCGAGCGCCGACATCGCGACGATCCATCCGCCGTCGATCTCGCCGAGCACGTTCTCTACGGGCACGACGACATTGTCGAAGAAGACCTCGCAGAACGCCTCGACGGCATCCCCCGCGGTCTCGATGCGCCGCACATCGATGCCAGGTGTGTCGAGGTCGACCAGCAGGCAGGTGATGCCACGGTGTCGGGGCTTGTCGGGGTCGGTGCGCACATAGAGGGTGCACCACCGCGATTCATCGGCCTGAGTGGTCCAGATCTTCTGGCCGTTGACGATGAACTCGTCGCCGCGGCGCACGGCCGTGGTACGCAGACCCGCGAGGTCGGACCCGGCGCCGGGTTCCGACATCCCGAGAGCCCACCACGCCTCGCCGCGCAGCGTCGGGCGTAGGTAGCGTTCCTTCTGCTCCGGGGTTCCCAGCGCGCGGATGGCGGGGGCGACGACACCTGTGGCCTGGATGCACATCTGGCGCGGCGCGCGGCGCAGGGCGCCTTCGATGCGGATGGCGAGTGCCTCCGGCAGCTCGAGGTCGCGGCCGCCGAGGTCGCGGGGCCACTCGGGCACGAGCCATCCCTCGTCGAAGGAGGCGGCTTGGAACTCGCGGCGCAGCTTCTGGTCGGTGCGGAACTCGCGGGCGTTGCCGTCGTAGTCGGCAGGCAGGACGCGATCGAGGAACGCGCGGTACTCCGCCAGGTGGTCGTTGCTCACGAGGGTCTCCCGTCGGATGCCGCCCGCACGTAGAGGTCGGCGGCCCCGCCGAGGAACGGCGCGGTCTGCTGAGCGCGGCGTACCGCGAGGTGGTTGTCCGACTCGAAGGTCAGACCCATCGCGCCGAGCAGCTGGGTGCGGAGGTTGGTCGCTCGGAGCGCGGCCTCGGCGGATCCCGCCTTGGCGAGCAGCGAGAGGCGCCGGGCGTTCGGGCTGCCATCGGCGACCGCGGCAGCGGCCCCGGCAACCAGGCTCCGCGCGCGCTCGAGCCCCACGTGGGTGTCGGCGATCAGGTGCTTGATCGACTGGAACGATCCGATCAGTCGACCGAACTGCTCGCGCACGAGGGCGTGCTCGATGCCGGCCTGGAGCGACAGAGCGCCGACGCCGACCAGGTCGGCGGCGACGCATACCCGCGCTGCGGCGAGCAGGTCATCGACCGGCGCGCCCGGGGGGGCGGACGCGAGGCGTTCGCCGAGCGTGACCTCCGCGGTCGCGCGGGTCGGGTCGATCGCCCGGTCTTCGACGCGGCGTTCGGCGACGACCGCGAACCGGCTGACTTCGCCGTCGGGGCTCACCGTCACGATCTCGTCGACCAGGGCTCCGTCGAAGACGGACACCGTCGATCCCGGGGCCGCCGCGGACGCGCGCGGCACCAGCCCGGTGCGGGTGGACGCGAGGTCGCCGTGGCCGAGGCCCGCGGCGAGCAGCGTCTGCGCGGCCGCCGCTGAGACGGTGAGGGGAAGAGGCACCAGGGCGCGGCCGGCCTCCTCGAGCACGGCGACCAGGTCGGCGACGGTGCCGAGACCTCCGAACTCCTCGGGGAGGCCGATCGAGGTGTAGCCCTGTTCAACGACGCCATCCCAGGCATCCGCCCGGGGACCGTCATGGTGCATGGCGTGCAGTACCGAGGAGGGGAAGAGGGTCGCGAACTGCTCGCGTGCGGTCGCGGCGAACTCGCGGATCTCCTCGGAGGGGACGAGCGACGACCAGGCGGCCTCCTCGGCGGAGGGGGAGGCGGGTGTCGATGCCTCGACGGTGCTGTCGGTCACGAGTCGCACTGTATCAAAAATCATTTATAAGATTCCAAAGAAGAGGGTGGACGGGCCGCATGGGCTCTCCGGTATTGTTATATAGATATATAGGTTGAAGGGAGCGACGGTGCTCGACTACTCCGAGCCGACGCGGGTCGCCGCGTTGCGAGCGCAGTTGCGCGAGCTCGTGCGCGAGCACGTTCCGGCGACCTTCCTCGGCGCGTTCACCGACGATCCGGCCGACTTCGCTATTGCCGAGAACTTCAGTCGAGAACTGGGGAGACGTCAACTCCTGACCCTCGCCTGGCCCTCCGAGTTCGGCGGTGCGGATGCTGACGTCTGGGAGCAGACCGCACTCCGCGAGGAGATGTGGGCGGCCCACGAGCCCCGCGGCGCCCAATACATGGGACTCAACTGGGTCGGACCGATCATCATGCGGCACGGCACCGAGGCTCAGAAGGCGAGTTATCTTCCCGAGATCGCCGCGGGCGAGGTCGTCTGGTGTCAGGGCTTCAGCGAGCCCGAAGCCGGATCCGATCTTCCCGCACTGCGCACCCGCGCCACCAAGACCGAGGGCGGCTGGCTGGTCAACGGCCAGAAGGTGTGGACCTCCTACGCCGGGATGGCGCAGCGCTGCTTCCTGCTCGCCCGCATCAACGAGCCCTCGGCCCGCAAGGACGGCATCACCGTCTTCCTGCTCGACATGGCCACCCCCGGCATCGAGGTGCGGCCCATTCCCGCGATGATCGGTCCGCACCACCTCAATGAGGTGTACTTCACCGACGTCTTCGTGCCGGACGAGGCCGTGCTCGGCACCGTCGGCAAGGGCTGGGACCTCGTGCTCGAGGTCGTGCGTTTCGAGCGCATCGGCATCGCCCGATACGCCCGCAGCGAGAAGCTGCTGCGCGCCGCACCCGAAGCGCTCGGCGAGGCTTGGCCGGAGTTGCCCGATTCGCTGCGCGAGCGGTGGATGCTGGCGCTGGTGCACGCTCGCCAGGCGCGACTCCTCGCTTACCGCGTGCTCGAACGCGCCGGTGACGCGACTCCCGACCTCGCCGACGGAGCGACATACCGCATCGCCGTGACCACGGTCGACCAGGAGTCGGGAGAGGTGCTGATGGAGATGGTGGGCAACCCGGGCATCGCGCCGTCGGATGCCGACCCCGAGTTCGTACGCGCCGTCGAGGACCACTGGCGCTACTCGCAGGCCGCAACCGTCGCCTCTGGCACGCTCGAGATCAACAAGCAGTCCCTGGCCCGCGAGGTCGTGCGATGAACGGCACCCTCTCCTCCGAGGCGACCGAACTCGGGGCGATCGTCGCCGAGCGGATCGCGGAGGCGGGGGGCTACGAGTTCCTGCGCGCCGTCGTCGACGACCCCGCCCGGCGCGTCGAGGCGGGCGAGATGCTCGGCGAACTCGGGCTCTGGGAGCTGGGCTCGCTCGACGGTGCCCTCGAACTCGAGATCGCGGCAGCCGCATCCCGTGCCGCGGGAACGTTCTCCTTTCCTTATCCGGTGGTCGAGCGCCTGGCCGCGGGTTCCGACGACGCGGCCGTCTCGATGGTGGCGCGCCGCGGCCCCCGTGTGGCGATGCACCTCGACCTCCCGCTCGCCTGGCGCGGGATCGACCTCACGGGCGCGGAGTACCGCGTGGTGGCGGTGACGTCCCTGCTCGGTACGAAGGCGGCGCCGTTCGGCGTGACATTGGCGGCTGACGTGACCGGCAACCGCGATGTGCGGGCTGCGGCGGTCACGACGACCTTGCATTCCTGGTGGCTGCTCGGGACGCTCGATCGCGCCACTGAGGACACGGTGCGCTACACGCACGAGCGGATGCAGTTCGGCCGGACGCTTGACCGCTTCCAGTCGGTGGCGTTCCGCCTCGCCGATATGACTCTCGCCGTGCGCTCGCTCGAGGAGCTGGGGAAGTACACCCTCTGGTCGATCGCGCGCGGCGACGACGAGGGCGCCGGACTGGTCGACGCCCTGGCGTTGCGCGTTGCGGCCCTCGAGGCGGCCGACATCGTCATCCGTGGGGCGCACCAACTGCACGGCGCTATGGGCTTCACCGACGAGGTGCCGGTGTCATGGATGTCGCGCATGTCGCAGGGCGTGCGCCGGTTGCCGGAGGACCGCACCCGCACCCTCGGGATGCTGACCGGACTCGCCGGCACGGACGGGCTCGGCGAACTCGGGCGTCCGGAGCGGGTTGTCGAGTCGATCTGACCGGACACCCGCTGACGCCCTGCCGGATCGAGCCGCTCAGGACTGCCGGAGCGTCCAGCCGAGTTGCAGCGCGGCGAAGAGTCCCGGCTGCTCGGAGTAGTACGCGTGTCCGCCGCTCTCGACGGTCACCAGCTCCGAGCCACGGATGCCGCGGTGTAGGTCACGGGCGTGGTCGGGGGCGGTCAGGATGTCGCCGGATCCGACCGTGATGAGGGTCGGCGCCGTGATCTTCGCGAGTTCGTCGTCGGTCATCCACTGGTCGCGGGCGACCCGCAGGTGCTGGCCATACTCTTCGATGTCGAGGTGCTCGACTTCCGTGGACCCCTCCGGCAGCTTCGCGAGGTCGATGCCGGAGGCACTCCACGCCCAGAGCGACACGAACGGTCTCAGTAGCTCGCGGGCGAGTCCCTTCGCCAGCAGCGACATCCGGAAGTCGAGCACGGCGAGCAGCCGCGGATCGGGGCGTGCGACCGTCGAGTGCAGGGCGAGGCTCTTCACCAGCTGAGGATGCCGCGACGCGACGCGCATCGCGATCCCACCGCCCAGCGAGACGCCCGCGACGTGTACGGCGCCCTCGCCGAGGTTCTCGATGACCTCGGCGGCGTCGTCTGCGAGTCGTTCGATCGTGGTGTCTGCGCCGACGGGTGAGGCCTTGCCGACCCCGCGGTTGTCGTAGGCGACGCAGCGCAGGTGCGGGGCAAGATGGTCGATCACGGGGGCCCAAGCGCGGTGCGCCGTGCCGAGCCCCTGGATGAGCACCAGCGTAGGACCGGCTCCACGCGTCGCGACCTCGGTCGTGAACGAGCGAAGGGTGACGGATGCGATCGAGTCCACGGGCTCCTCCGGTTTCCGGGCAGCGGTGCCCGAGCGACTTAAGCATACAAAGATTTTGATAATCGCGACCGGGTGATCGCGCTCGCCGAGCATCTCGCCGCCCAGCCGTCGGATGCAGTGCAGGTGGCCCGGGCGGCGCTCAACGTGCAGCCGCGCGCCCAGTGGCCGGCCGTCGCGGTCGGCATGGAGGGTGAGATCGCGCTGGCGCTTGTCCATTTAATCTTTGTAGTCTTTAGGTACTACGACGACGTGGCTCCCGCGTCGCGGCGGAAGGAGAACTCGGTGAAGGTCTACAGCGCATTGGCGCGCTCGCTCAAGCGGGACCACGGCGTCACGACCGTCTTCGGACTGTTGGGCGCGGGCACGATGTCCCTGGCGGATGAACTCGTGCACCAGCATGGTGGCAACCTCTACCGGGTCGCGCGCGAGGACGGCGCCATCCTCGGCGCGATGGGTTATCAGCATGCGACGGGTGAACTCGGAGTCGCCGCCCTCGGCGCCGGCCCCGGCCTCTCGAATGCGATCACCGCCCTCGTCGAGGCCACCCGCAACCACACGCCGATGCTGCTCATCAACGACGACAAGTCCTACGATCCCGGCAACATCCAGGCCATCGACCAGCGGGAGCTCGTCGGACCCACCCGCATCGGCTACGTGCAGATCGATAGCCCCGAGTCGGCGGTGCCCGCGCTCGCCCGCGCCGTGCGCATGGCCTTCGACGAGCATCGTCCGGTGCTGCTCGACCTCCCGGGGTGGATCGCGATGGCGGATGTCGACGAGGCCGCGACCGGTACCGTCGAGCTCCCCGCCGCTGGCAAGCCGGCGATCGAGGGCTTGGATGCGGCGCTCGAGCTGATCCGCGCCGCGCGGCGTCCGGTCATCCTGGCCGGATGGGGCGCCCTCCTCGCCGATGCGCGCGCCGACCTCGAGCGCCTCGCCCAGCAGATCGGGGCACCGGTCGCGACGACGATGAAGGCGAAGAGCTTCTTCGCCGGCGAGCCGTTCGACCTCGGCACCTTCGGCGGATTCTCGAAGCCGATCACCAAGGAGGTCATCCGCGACTCCGACCTGGTGATCGCCTTCGGCGCCGGGCTCAATCTCTGGACAGGCGACCACGGCTACCTGCTGCGCGACCGCCCGATCGTCCAGGTCGACCTGCGACGCGAAGGCACCGACTCCACTTTCCCTGTCGCGGCGCTCGTCGTCGGCGACGCCGCCGACGTCGCCCGCGAGTTCAGCGCACGTCTCGAGGGAGCCGAGGGGTTTCCGCGCGCCTTCCGCTCCGACGAGCTCCGCGACCGCCTCGCGAACCTCGACCGCAGCATCTCGGCGTTCACGACCGAACTCGCCCCGGGCACCGTCGACCTCCACGAGTCGGTCGGCCTCATCGAGCGCGTCAAACCCGCTGGCAGCAACGTGATCACCGACGGGGGACGCTACGTCATCGCCCCCATGATGCACCTCACGGTCGAGCATCCGCGACGGTGGATGGCGCCCATCGGCGGCTTCGGCGCGATCGGGCTCACCATCGGCACTGGGATCGGACTGGCTGTCGGTCGGCCCGAGGTGCCGACCTTCGTCATCCTGGGCGACGGCGCCTTCATGATGTCGCTCTACGAGCTGAGTACCGCCGCCCGGTATGGACTCGACCTCGTCGTGGTCGTGATGAACGACGGCGCCTACGGCTCGGAGTACACCTGGTACCTCAACTCCGAGAGTGAGAACCCGCAGCGGGCCGCTGACATGCTCGCCCGGTTCGACTGGCCCGATTTCGCCGATGTCGCGCGGGCGTTCCAGTTCGACGCCGTCACGGTCACCTCTCCCGACGACTACGCCGCGGTCGAGGCGGCGGTGGCGAACCGCACGCGGCCGCTGCTCGTCGACGTGCGGCTCGACCCCGACTCGAAGATGGGGTTCGCTGACTGACGACCTTCGGTGCTGTGCGCTCAGACCGTGGCGGTCAGGGCGCGTAGCACCCGCGACTCCGAGCGGTGACCGAGGATGCCCGCCATCCACACGCTCGTCTCCACCAGCGCCTCGAGGTTCACGCCTGTGCGAATGCCGAGACCCTCGAGCATCCACGCCAGATCTTCCGTTGCGAGGTTGCCGGTCGCGCCGGGGGTGAACGGGCAGCCGCCCAGGCCGCCGGCCGAGGCGTCGAAGGTGGTCACCCCGGCGCGCAGGGCGGCGTAGGCGTTCGAGAGCGCCTGCCCGTAGGTGTCGTGCAGGTGCATCGCCAGCGAGGTTGGCGGGAGCCCGGCGGCGCCGAAGGCCTGGATGAGGTCGGTGACGTGGGCGGGGGTACCGACGCCGATGGTGTCGCCGAGCGAGAGCTGGGAGGCGCCGAGGTCGAAGAGCCGTTTGCCGACGCCGACCACCTGGTCGATCGGCACGTCGCCCTGCCACGGGTCGCCGAAGCACATCGAGACGTAGGCGCGAACCTCGAGCCCGAGGTCGCGCGCGCGGCTGACCACCGGCTCGAACATCGCGAACTGCGAGTCGACGGTGCGGTTGAGATTCGCCTTCGCCAGGCCCTCGGTGGCGCTGCCGAAGATCGCGATCCACCGTGCCCCGGATTCGACGGCGCGGTCGAGGCCGGCCTCGTTGGGCACGAGCACGGGCATTGCGACAGGGCCCGCGGGGTCGAGCGCCGCCATCACCTTCTCGGCGTCGGCCAGCTGTGGTACCCACTTCGGATGCACGAAGCTCGTCGTCTCGATCGTGGTGAGCCCGGCACCGATGAGCCGCTCGATGAACTCGATCTTCGCCGCGGTCGGCACGATCGTCGACTCGTTCTGGAGGCCGTCGCGGGGGCCGACCTCGTAGATCGTAACCGCCTCGGGGAGCCCGGGCTCCGTCGCCTGCTGGGGGTGCCGCATCCGTTCGCCTCTCGGTGTCAGTACGAGCGCGGGAGCCCGAGCACGTGCTCCGCGATGAAGTTGAGGACCATCTGCTGCGGTACGGGCGCGCTCTTCATGAGGCGCGACTCGACCCAGTACCGGCCTACGTCGTACTCGGTCGCGTAGCCGAAGCCGCCGAAGGTCTGCATCGCGGTGTCGGCGGCGAAGAACGCGGCGTCGGAGGCGAGGAACTTCGCGGCGTTGGCCTGCTCGCCGCAGGGCAGCCCGTTGTCGTAGCGCCAGGAGGCCTCGCGCACCGCGAGCTCGGCGGCCTTGAGTCGCATGTGCGCCTCGGCAAGCGGGAAGGAGATTCCCTGGTTCTTGCCGATCGGCCGCTCGAAGACGACCCGCTCGTTCGCGTACTGCACCGCCCGTCTCAGGGCGACCTTGCCGATGCCCACGGCCTCCGCGGCGATGAGGATGCGCTCGGGGTTGAGCCCGTCCAGAATGTACGTGAAGCCCTTCCCCTCTTCGCCTACACGGTCGGCGACGTCGACGCGGAGGTCGTCGTACCGGGTTTCGCATGAGGCGACGGCGTTGCGTCCGATCTTCGGGATGGCGGAGATCTGCACCTCGGGCACCTGGAGGTCGGCGAGCAGCAGCGTCATGCCGTCGGTGCGTTTCGCGACGTCGGCGAGCGGGGTGGTGCGGGTCAGCAGCAGCACCTTCTGGGAGACGTGGGCCTTCGATGTCCATACTTTCTGCCCGTTGACGACGTAGGCGTCGCCGTCGAGTTCGGCTCGGGTGGTGATCGACGGGGTGTCGAGTCCCGCATCCGGCTCCGTGACGCCGAAGGCGACGTGCAGTTCGCCCGACGCGACCGCGGGGAGGTACTTCTGCTTCATCTCCTCGGAGCCGTGCTTGACGACCGGGTTCATGCCGAAGATCGAGATGTGCACGGTGGTGGCGCCGTTCATCGCCGCGCCGGAGGCCGCGATCTCCTCGAGCACGACGGAGGCTTCGGTGATGCCGCCGCCCCCGCCGCCGTACTCCTCGGGGATCGCGACGCCGACCCAGCCGGCACCCGCCATCGCGTCGTAGAAGGTCCACGGGAACTCGTGGTTCGTGTCGTGTTCGCGCCAGTAGGCGTCGTCGAATGGCTTGCAAAGATCGCGCACCGCCTCGCGGATCGCGGTGATGTGATCGGGCTCTTGGAAGTCCATCGGGGCCGCTCCTCGTCGACGCGCTCCGGTGACGCGCGAACGTCAATACTATAATCTATTAGCAGATTATCCCGGATACGGGATCGACGACGACCCGAGGTGCGGGCATGGAACTGGTGGAGCGCGACGAGGCGCTGAGTCGTGTGGCGCCCGGATCCCAGGTGCTGGCGAACTACTGCTGCGGCACGCCGATCACCTTGCTCGAGGGACTTGCGCGCCGCGCCCGCGACGTGCCGGGGATCGTGCTCACCGCCGGGCTGATGCTCGGAGATCCGCCGCTTGACGATGTCGTCCGCTCCGGCCGGCTCGCGCTGCGCAGCTGGCACATCCATGGCGCGCTGCGGGAACTGGTTCGCGAGGGGCTCGTCGACTACCTGCCGCTGCGGCTCTCCGATTTCGCCCCCGCCGTGCTCCCCGACATCGACGTCGTGCTGGTGCGCGTGGCGCCGCCGGACGCGGAGGGGTGGTGCAACCTCGGACCCTCGGCAACGTTCGCCCCGGCCGCGGTCGCGGCGGTACCGCTGGTGATCGCTGAGGTCGATGAGGCCATCCCGCGCACCACTGGCGAAACTCGGGTGCGGGCGACCGACATCGACGTGTTCGTGAGCTCGGAGCATCCGATGCCCGAGTACCGTCCGGCCGTGCCCGACGCGGTGTCGCGATCGATCGCTGAGCGCGTGCTCGAGCTGGTGCCGGAGGGCGCGACGCTGCAGCTCGGCATCGGGGCCATCCCCGAGGCGCTGGCACCGCTGCTCGCCGACCGCGCAGGCGACAGTGGCTGGGGTCTCGTCGGTCTCGTGACCGAGGCGATGATGCCCCTCGTCGACGCGATCGCGGCGGCGGGCCGCGGCCCGGTCGTCGCGATCGAACTCATGGGCGGGCCCGCGCTCATGCGCTGGGCCGACGGAAACTCCGCGCTGGAGATGCGCGGGTCGGGAACGCTGCACGATCCACGGTGGCTGGCCGGCATCCCGACTTTGATCTCGATCAACAGCGCGGTCGCCGTCGACCTGAAGGGCCAAGTGGTGGCGGAGTCGGTCGCCGGTCACCTGCTCGCGGGCGTCGGCGGCAGCGCCGACTTCGCCGAGGGCGCCCACCTCTCACCCGGTGGCCTGCGGGTGATCGCGCTTGCGGCGACCACCGCGCGCGGCGAGTCGCGCATCGTGGCCGCCCACGACCCGCGCGACGCGATCACCGGTCCTCACCACAGCGTGGACGTCGTGGTCACAGAGCACGGCGTCGCCTGGCTGCGCGGTCGCACCCGATCCGAGCGGGCCGACGCCCTCCGGGCGATCGCCGCCCCCGAGCACCGCACCGTGCTCGCGGACCCCGACGACAGGAGGACGACGTGATCCGCCGATTCGGAACCTGGTACGACGACCTCGCCGTGGGCGACGTCACCGAGCACGCCCTGAGCCGCACGGTGACCGAGGCCGACAACGTGCTGTTCACCACGATGACCCTCAACCTGCAGCCGCTCCACCTCGACGCGGAGTTCGCCGCGGGCACCGAGTTCGGAAAGCCCCTGGTGAACTCCCTGTTCACGCTCGGCCTCGTCGTCGGCATGACGGTCGCCGAACTGACGCTCGGCACCACGGTCGCCAACCTCGGCTTCGGGTCGATCGAGTTCCCGAACCCGGTCTTCGCCGGCGACACCATCCGGGCCCGCAGCGAGGTGCTCGAGACGCGGCTGTCGAAGTCCCGGCCGGAGGCGGGCATCGTCGTCTTCGGCCATGAAGGGTACAACCAGCGTGGCGAGCTGGTCTGCCGCGCCGTGCGGTCGGCGCTGATGCGTCGCGACCCGGACCGTCTCGGATCACCGCAGTGAGCGGCGGCCGGGGTCCGCTCGACGGCGTCGTCGTCGTCGACCTCAGCACGATGTTCATGGGTCCATACTCGACGATGGTGCTCGCCCAGCAGGGCGCCCGCATCATCAAGGTCGAGCCGCCCGCCGGCGACATCGCCCGGGGCATCGAGGATCGCGAGGGCACGCTGCTCGGCCCGATCTACCTCGGCATCAACCGCGGCAAGGAGTCGATCGCGCTCGACCTCGCGGTCGACGATGACTACGCTGTCTTCGCCGAATTGGTGGCACGGGCCGACATCGTGATGCACAACCGGCCGCCGGGCTCCGAGCGCCGGCTCAGGGTCGACTATCCGTCGCTGCGGGCGATCAATCCGCGGATCGTCGTCGGCGCGATGTACGGCTTCGGCGCCGACGGACCCTACGGGCCGCTGCCGGCCTACGACGACGCGATGCAGGCGATCTCGGGCATCGCCGCCCACCAGACCGGCTCCGGCGACCCGCAGTTCGTTCGCACCCCGCTGACCGACAAGATCACCGGCATCCTGGCGGCGGGGGCGGTCGTCTCAGCGCTTTACGAACGTGAGCGCTCGGGCGAAGGTCAGCTGGTCGAGGTGCCGATGTTCGAGACGATGATGGGCTTCCTCCTCGCCGAGCAGCAGGGCCAGCAGATCTACGACCCGCCGCGCGGCCCCGCGGGCTACGCGCGCACGAACTCACCGCACCGGCATCCGCACTCAACTCGCGACGGGATGATCGGCATCCTGCCATCGACCGACGCGCACTGGCGCGACGTCTTCGTCATCCTCGGACGCCCCGAGTGGGTCGACGACCCGCGGTTCGCCTCGATCCGGGCTCGCACCGAGAACATCGACGAGCTCTACTCCTGGATGTCGGCGGCGATCGGGGAACGCGACACCGACGAGCTGATCGCGGCCTTCACGGCGGCGCGGGTGCCGGCGATGAAGGTCAACCGCATCGAGGACCTCTTCGATGATCCCCATGTCGTGCAGACCGGGTTCTTCGAGAGGGTCGAGCATCCGGTCGCCGGGTCGTTGCGGCAGCCGGCGTCGCCGATGCGCTTCAGCCGCAGCGGCACCCCGGTGCTCGGCCCGGCGCCCGTGCTGGATGCCGACGGTCCCCGGCTTCGCGACGAAGTCGCCGGTGCCTAG